>DGIZ01000031.1:0-2817 GCA_002386585.1 Brevundimonas sp. UBA4609
GCCCGCCTTGCGCGCCTCGGCGCCGCGCCAGGCGCCGGCCAGCAGGACGGCCAGGTCGTCGCCGCCGAGTTCAGGCGTCTCATCGGCGGAATAGTCGTCGAAGGCCTGAGCCAGCAGAGTCTTCTCCGCCGCGCCCGGCGGCGCCGCAATCCGCGCATAGGCCGCCTCCAGCGCTCCCAGGTCGGCGGGAACGGCGGGAACGATGCGCGAAGCAGCGGACATGACTCAGGTCTCGAACGGCGCGGTGGAAAACCGCTGGGAAAACAGCCGCACCTTAGCGCTCCCGGCGAGAACGGCTAGGCCGTCGAGGCCCTGAAACACAGGGAATTTCGGTGTGCAGCGCACCATGTTGCGCCAGAGGCCCAGTTGTGGACGGTTTTGGCCCCGGTCGCCGTCGAACAGAGAAACAAAAGCCCCAATTCCGCCGTGATCGGACAGAAGCGGCTTAAGCTTCAATCCGAAAACAGGCCCTGAAACGAACAAGGCCGTCGAACGGAGTCCGACGGCCTGCTCGGTCCGGCGCTCAGGAGGGGGAGGGGAAGCGCCGGCCTGGGACGTCGCGGTCCGGGAGGGGGAGGGGAGGACCGCGTCGTCGTGTGAGGGTGAAGTAGGCGTCGATTGCGGCAGTTCAAGGACAAGAAGAGAAAATTTTCGAGTTCTATGTCTGCGGCGGGACGTCGCGGCCCCGGATACGGCGAAGCCAGGATGATCGTCCCCAGACGGAACGTTTCTGGGCGGCGCCTTCCTCCGCCCCCTTGTCCTTGTCCTTGCCCGGCCGCTTGGCGGCGTAGGGTTCGCCGTCGCCCGACAGCAGGACCGCGATCCAGCGCGACCCTTTGAACTCGGCCAGGATGGCCATGGCCATCACCGCCAGCGGCGTCGACAGGAACATCCCCGCCACGCCCCACAGCTTGCCCCAGAAGGCCAGGGCCAACAGGACGACGATGGGGTCGATGTTCTGATTGTCGCCCTGCATCCGCGGCTGGACCAGGTTGCCGACCAGGAACAGCAAGGTCTGCAGGCCCACGAACAGGATCAGGGCGGGCCAGTAGCTCTCGAACTGGACCAGGGCGAACAGGGGCGGGGCGCAGCCCGCCACGGCGCCGCCCAGCACCGGAATGAAGCCGACGATGAAGATGACGAAGGTCCAGAACTCGGCGTTCTGAAGCCCCACCGCCCGCATCAGCACCCAGGCCACGGCGCAGATCATGGCCCCGGTCACGGCCTGGACCCACAGATAGCCCTCGACTCCGCCGCGCACGCGCTCGAACACCTCCAGCGCCTCTTGGCGCGGGCCGCGTTCAGGGAACATGCCGACCATCTTCTTGCGGAAGCCCGCCTGGGAGGCCAGCAGGAAGCCCAGGTAGATCATGACGAAGAAGGCGCCGGTGGCGGCCCCCTGCACCTGGAAGGCCGTCGTGGTCAGCCAGCCGCGCACGTCGATGCCGGCGATCATGTCCTGCAGGGTGGGCGGGTCGCTGACCCCGACCAGGGCCGAGACGTCCCGGCTGATCTGGTCGATGCGCGGGCCGATGCTGCCCGCCACGCCCGAGGCGTCGGTGAAGAAGCCCGCCGCCCCGTCGACGATGATCCAGATGGACAGCAGGAAGCCCAGCACCACCACGATCAGGGCGGCCGCCCCCGCGAAGCGCGGCGGAACCGGGGTGCGACGCTCGATGGCGCGCTTCACCCCGTCGATCATGATCATCAGGAACAGGGCCATGGCCAGAGGCGTCAGGATGTCCCTGAGCCAATAGAGGGCCGCGCCCGCCGCCACGACGGCGATCAGCACCACCGCATTCGTGGCCGGGGAGGAATGACTGACGGTGATCGGAAGCTTCATGGCGGAACTGTCGTCGTGGCCGGGAACCGCGTCAATCGCTGTAAACCGCCGAGGTTCCGCCTTGCGGCGACGGCGTGGTGGATTAAGCATGGCGGGGCACGCAGGAGACCCGCTTCATGACCGACGCCCCCGCCCTGTTTCTCGGCCAGTCCTTCGAGGGCGCGCCCGAGCGCCTCTTGCTGAACCGGGCCAATCGCCACGGCGTCGTCGCCGGCGCCACCGGAACGGGCAAGACCGTGACCCTTCAGATCATGGCCCAGGGCTTTTCCGAGGCGGGCGTCCCCGTCTTCTGCGCCGATGTGAAGGGCGACCTGTCCGGCATCAGCCAGGATGGCGGCGTCGAGAAGTTCGCCGAGCGCGCGAGCAAGATGGGCCTGACTCTGAACGGCAAGTCGGCGCCTGTCGTCTTCTGGGACCTGTACGGCCAGAAGGGGCACCCGATCCGGGCCACGGTCTCCGATGTCGGTCCGGTCCTGCTGGCCCGGATGCTGGAGTTGAACGACGTACAGGAAGGGGTGCTGACCGTCGCCTTCCACGTCGCCGACAAGGAAGGCCTTCTGCTGCTGGACCTTGAGGATCTGCGCGCCCTGCTGGCCTATGTCGGCGAGAACGCCCAGACTATCGGCCGCGAGGTCGGCAACGTCTCGCCCACCTCCATCGCCGCCATCCAGCGGGCCCTGCTTCAGCTGGAGCAACAGGGCGGCAAGGCCTTCTTCGGCGAACCGGCCCTGCGTCTGGAGGACATGATGCGCACAGCCCTGGACGGCCGGGGCCAGGTGAACGTGCTGGACGCCACGCGATTGATGAACAGCCCGCGCCTGTACGCCGCCTTCCTGTTGTGGCTGCTGTCCGAACTGTTCGAGCAACTGCCCGAGATCGGCGACCCGGAGAAGCCGCGCCTGGTCTTCTTCTTCGATGAGGCGCACCTGCTGTTCAACGATGCGCCCAGGGGCCTGCTGGAGAAGGTCGAGCAG
>DGIZ01000031.1:3045-3184 GCA_002386585.1 Brevundimonas sp. UBA4609
GCTGGAGAAGGTCGAGCAGGTGGTCCGGCTGATCCGTTCCAAGGGCGTCGGCGTCTATTTCGTCACCCAGAACCCGGCCGACATTCCCGACAGCGTCCTGGCCCAGCTAGGCAATCGGGTGCAGCACGCGCTGCGCGCC
>DGIZ01000248.1 GCA_002386585.1 Brevundimonas sp. UBA4609
GCGCCGTCGGCCGCCCCGGCGCCGCCGTCACCACCCGCTCGCCGACCATCGCCGTCTGGTCGCGCCGCCTCGCCGCCGACCGTTGGAGCCGCCCGACCGACGTGCGTCTGTCGCACTGCCTGATCCACGGTTCGGTGCGAATCTGGGGCATGGGGGCGGACGGGAGCTATGACGACCTGCGCGCCTCGTCCCGCACGGCCGAACATACGACCGCCGCCCAGGCCGCCGGGCCCAGCCACATCATCCTCGAACAGGTGACCGTTCGCGGCACGGGCTCCATCCCCCTCTATGTCGGTCCCGGCGTCACGCGGGTGAGCCTGACCCGCTCGACCCTGGAGGGGCGCAGCGTCGCCACCGCCCTCTATCTGGACGCTGAAAGCGCCGACAATCGGATTGAGGACAACCTTTTTCGCACGCGCACCGGGCGGGAGATGATCGCCGTCGACGGCTCGGCGCGGAACCGGATCACGGGCAACCGCTTCGAACTGGGCGGACGTCCCGGCGTCCTTCTCTATCGCAACTGCGGCGAGCGCGGCGTCATCCGCCACCAGACGCCTTCCCACAATGTCATCACCGACAATGTCTTCACGGGCGCCGCCCGCCTGCGCCCGCGCCTGGTGGTCGAGAACGCCCGACAGGGCCGCCGTCCCTACTGCGGAGCCGACAGGGGCTACCCCTGGGGCAGCAGCGCCGATGACCGGGACGGCGCATCAGAGAACATCGTTAGCCATAATTTCGGAAAATGAGCGTAATTTTTGCTTATATTTCCGAATATACTTCAAATAATGGTAATTTTTTCCGGTCTGTGCCATTATTGACGCAATTCTGACTTGTCTGAGGCAAGCCTCGCCGTAATGTCTCCGCCGCAGGCCACACGGTCCTGCATGTGCCGCGAGCCGTCGGTTCAGCCCTCGTCGTAAGGGGGCGGGCGACGGCTTGTTTTGTTCAGGAGAGGGTCTCTTTTGAAAAAGAGAATTATCCGCGAGTCCTTGCTCGCCTCGACCATCATCGGGGGCGCCGCCCTCAGCTTCATGGCCGCCACGCCGGCTTTCGCCCAATCGGTCGAAGAAGAAGTTTCCGAAGTCAGCTCTATCGTCGTCACCGGCTCGCGCATCCGCCAGCCGGGCTATGAGGCGTCCAGCCCCATCACGTCGCTGAGCTCCGAATCCATCGCCATGTCGCAGCCGGTGGCTGTCGAAGAACTGGTCAAGGACCTGCCGGCCGCCGTGCCGGCCGTCGGTTCGGCCACCAACAACGGCTCGGGCGGCGGCGCGACCATCAACCTGCGCGGCCTGGGCACCAACCGCACCCTGGTGCTGATCAACGGCCGCCGCGTCGTGCCGTTCAACCTGCAGGGCGTGGTCGACACCAACACCATTCCGCTGGCCCTGGTCGAGCGTGTCGACACCGTCACCGGCGGCGCTTCGGCCGTGTACGGCGCTGACGCCGTCGCCGGCGTGGTCAACTTCATCCTGAAGAACAATTTCGAAGGCGTGGAGCTCAACACCTCCTACGGCTTCTCGGGCGAAGACGACGCGGTCCGCCGCAAGTTCGACCTGACCGTCGGCGGCAACTTCGCCGAGGATCGCGGCAACGCCGTCGTCAGCTTCGGCTACACCAAGACCGATCCGCTGTATCAGGATCGCCGCCCCTGGGGCACCGTCGCGCGCTCCTCGACGACCGGCGCGCCGCTGGGCTCGGGCACCTCGGTCCCCGGCCGGTTCGGCCTGACGCCGTTCCAGGTCAAGGATGCCGACGGGAACGTCATCGAGCACCTGAGCGGCAAGCCTCTGCCGGCCGGCGCTGAACTGGATCCGACGACGGGCGCCCTGATCGGTTCGGACCACCCGAACTACAATTCGGCCGGCTACAACTACAACCCGTACAACCTGTATCAGACGCCGCTGAGCCGCTACCAGATCAACGCCCTGGGCAGCTTCAGGATCAACTCGGCGGCTGAAGTCTACAGCCACCTGACCTATGTGCAGAGCGACGTTTCTCTGGACAACGCCTCGAGCGGCACCTTCGGCAACGTCTACAGCGTGCCGATCGGCAATCCCTTCATTCCCGACGCCATGCGTCAGCAACTGTGCGACGCCCTGAAGCTCGGCGCCGCCGAGTGCGTTTCGGGCGCGGCCGGCACCACCATGATGGACCTGACCATCAACCGCCGCTTCACCGAGATGGGCACCCGCCCCGTCGACATCGAGAACAAGACGATCCAACTTCTGGCGGGCGTTCGGGGCGACATCAACGCCGACTGGAACTACGACGCCTATATCTCGCACGGCGAAACCGAGCAGTTGCTGACGCGCATCAACTGGGGTTCGCTGTCGAAGCTCCAGAACGCGCTGAACACGGTATCGGCCACCGAGTGCCTGGTTCCCGGCGCCAAGGTCGCCATCGCCGGCTGCGTGCCGATCAACGTCTTCGGCCCCGAAGGCACGATCACCCAGGAAATGATCGACTACATCAACCTGTCGTCGATGAGCAAAACCACGATCAAGCAAGACGTGGCCTCGGGCTCGATCTCGGGCGTTCTGCCGGACCACCTGAGCAGCCCGTGGAGCGAGCGCCCGATCGCCGTCGCGTTCGGCGCCGAATGGCGTCGGTCCAGCGCCGCCACGCGGGGCGACGAGGCTTCGCAGATCAACGGCGAAATCCTGGGCACCGGCGCGCCGGTTCCGGATCGTGAAGGCCAATTCGAAATGCGCGAAGGCTTCGCCGAACTGGCGATTCCGCTGATCGAGAACCTGCCCTTCATCCACAGCCTGAACCTGGAAGCCGGCTATCGCCAGACCGAGTTCAAGGCCGCAGGCAGGAAGTCGCAGTACGGCAGCTACAAGCTGGGCGGCGACTGGTCGCCGATCGAGGACGTCCGCGTCCGCGCCATGTACCAGCGCGCGACGCGTGCGCCGAACATCGGCGAGCTGTTCAACCCGCAGGTCACCGGCCTGGGCAACCGCGCCATCGACCCGTGCCAGCTGGAGCTGATCAAGGCCTCCGAAGCCCGTACCCCGGGCACGCTGAGCAACCTGTGCCGCCTGACCGGCGTGCCGGAAGCCTCGATCGGCTTCGTCGACAAGCCCAACTCGGGCCAGGTCAACCAGCAGACGGGCGGCAACCCGAACCTGGGGCCGGAAGAAGCCGACACTTGGACCATCGGCGCGGTCTGGCAGCCGGCCTTCGTGCCGAGCCTGCGCCTGAGCCTCGACTACTATGACATCAAGATCGACAAGACGATCAACAGCCCCAGCCTCGCTGACATCATGGACGATTGCTACGACAAGTCGCGCAATCCGACCTTTGAGTTCAACGACAGCTGCGCCGCCATTCAGCGCAACACCAAGAACGGCTCGCTGAACGGTGTCGAAGCCAAGGGCGTCATCCTGCCGACGACCAACGCCGGTAACGAGCGCGTCTCGGGCTTCGACCTGGCCGCCAACTACCGTGTGGAACTGGCCGACTTCGGCTGGGACATCGGTCGCGTCGATCTGAGCGTCAACGGCAACATCGTCACCAAGCACGACACCCAAGCCACGCCGGTGTCCATGCTGCGTGACTGCGTCGGCTACTACTCGGTGTCGTGCGGCGAACCCAAGGTCAAGCAACGCTGGAACAGCCGCGCCACCTGGACGATGGGCGACTACTCGGCCTCTCTGATGTGGCGTCACCTGTCGGGCGTCGAAGTCGAGCCGAACACCGGGGCCTGGTATGCGCCCTATGCCGAGATCGACAGCTACGACTACTTCGATCTGAGCGGCCGCTGGGACATCACCCAGACGGTCCGTCTGACGGCGACGATCAACAACCTGTTCGACAAGGCGCCGCCGATGGTCGGTTCGCAGATCGGCAGCACGTCGGCGAACAACGGGAACACCTTCCCGCAGACCTACGACGCGATCGGCCGCTACTTCACCTTCGGCGCCACGCTGAGGTTCTGATAGCGTTCAACGCGTAAAATGAGAGAGGCGGAAGACCCCGGTCTTCCGCCTCTTTTCTTTTGGGATCAGATTTTTACGAAGGCCGGATCAGGCCGGGCGCCCCGTGGCCAGGGCGCCGTACAGATCCGTCCGACGATCGCGGAAGAAGCCCCAGGCCGCGCGGTGACGGTCCAGGAAGCCCAGATCGAAGGTGTGGACCAGCACGCCCTCCTCCCGGTCCAGGCTCTCGACCAGGTCGCCGCGATGATCGGCGATGAAGGAGTGGCCGTAGTAGGTCTGGCCCGCCTCGGTCACCTGCTCGTGGCCGATGCGGTTGGCGCCGACGACCGGCACGACGTTCGATACGGCATGGCCCTGCATGGCGCGCCGCCACGGGGCGGCGGTGTCCAGGGTATCGTCATGCGGCTCGGTGCCGATAGCGGTCGGGTACAGCAGCACCTCGGCTCCCTGCAGCATCATGGCGCGGGCGGTCTCGGGGTACCACTGATCCCAGCAGATGCCGACGCCGATGCGGCCATAACGCGTGTCCCAGACCTTGAAGCCGGTGTCGCCGGGGCGGAAGTAGTACTTCTCCTGATAGCCGGGGCCGTCGGGGATGTGGCTCTTGCGATAGACGCCCATCAACTCGCCGTCGGCGTCGATCATCACCAGGCTGTTGAAGTAGTGCGGCCCCTCGCGCTCGAAGATGGAGACGGGCAGGACCACGCCCAGTTCCCTGGCCACCGGCTGGAGCTGGGTGACGGCCGGATGCTCGCGCCACGGATAGGCGGCGCCGAACCACTTCTCCTCCTGCGAGACGCAGAAATACGGCCCCTGAAACAGCTCCGGCGCCAGGATGACCTGGGCGCCCTTGGCCGCCGCCTCGCGGATGAAGCCGATGGTCTTGTCGATGTTCGCCTGCATGTCCTCGCCGTAGGCGGTCTGGATGGCGGCGACGGTGATCTGACGGGTCATCAGGCGGGCTCCTGCTGGCTGATGCAGTGGAACGATCCGCCGCCCGACAGGATGGCGGTCGACGGCAGGGGGATGATCTCGCGATCGGTGAAGACGGTCGCCAGGGCCTCGCAGGCCAGGCGAGCGGCCATGTCGTTTCCGTAGGTCGGCACGACGACGGCGCCGTCCGCGATCAGGAAGTTCATATGGCTGGCCGGGATGGGACGCTCGTCCTCGTCCAGCACCAGACCCGGCGAAGGGATGCGCAGCACCTGGATCGGGCGGCCAGCGGCGTCGGTCATGGCGGACAGGGCCTGGGCCGTCTCGTCATAGACGTCGGCGTTGGGATCCTTGGGGCCGAAGCCGATCGGACAGGCGACCACGCCCGGCGCGACGAAGCGGGCCAGGTTGTCGACGTGGCCGTCGGTGTGGTCGTTCAGTAGGCCGTCGCCCAGCCACAGCACCTTCGTGGCGCCCAGAGCCTGCGCGAAGGCGGCTTCGGCCGCCTCTTGCGTCCAGCCGGTGTTGCGGTTGCGGTTCAGCACGCACTGGCGCGTGGTCAGCACCGAGCCCTCGCCGTCATGATCGACGGCGCCGCCTTCCAGGATGAAGTCGTGACGGGTCAGGGCGACGCCCGTCTGTTCGCCGATCTGACCGGCGACCTCGTCGTCATGCGGCAGGTCGTATTTGCCGCCCCAGCCGTTGAAGACGAAGGCCTGAGCCGAGGCCGAGCCGGCGCCGAAGATCGGCCCGGTGTCGCGCAGCCAGATATCGCCGAAGCGTCCGGCCACAACCGTCACCCCCGCCACGTCGGCGAAGCGCGCCTGGGCGTCGGCCAGGGCTTCGTCATTGCCGACCATCAGCTTGACCTGCTCCCGGCCGGGGCCAGCGAGGGCGCGGACCAGGGCCTCGACCTCGGCCTGCGCCGGTTCGAGGTTGTCTTCCCACAGATCGGCGTGACTGGGCCAACCGACCCACATCGCGCGATGCGGCGTCCATTCGGCAGGAATAGGCAGGGTCATGGGCGAAGTCATGGGGCGAAAACGTCCACATAAAGGGATGAAGCACGAAGGGGGCGAGATAGGCCCTGACGCCCCTGGGTTCAATGGCGGCAAGGCGGAGTTCGCCCTGAGCCAAAAGAAGAAAGGGCGGCCCGTCGCCGGACCGCCCTTCCCTGTCTCTATGCTGGTGATCCCAGCTACGTCCTAGAAGGCGTAGGTCAGGGTCGCTTGCATGGTGCGCGGCGCGCCGCGGTAGGCGTAAGTGTTGCGCGACGCGTTGTAGGCGCCCGAGATCGAGCCGAAGTAGTTCTCGTCGAACAGGTTGACGATGCGCAGGGCCAGGCTGGAGTTCTTGTAGCCGAAATAGCCCAGGTCGAACTTGGCGTCGGCGTTCACGACCGTATAGGCCTCGGTGTACAGGTCGTTCTCGTCGGTCACCCAACGCTCGCCCGTGTACTTGACCTGAGCCCCGACTTGCAACGGACCGGTTTCGTACTGAATGCGACCGCCGAAGGTCCAATCCGGGGTTTCCGTCAGCGACTTACCGCCAGTCTTGATGACCGTCGTGCCATCCAGATAGTCGTTGGCGATTTCAGAGTCCGTGTACGAAGCCGTGGCGTACAGCGACAGACCTTCAATCGGCGACCAGCCGATTTGCGAATCGAAGCCGTACAGGTCGACGTCACCCACGTTCGAGTCGAACGACACGCCCAGATCCTGGTCGTAACGCGAAACGATGCGGTTATCGAACTTGGTGTACCACACGTTGGCCGAGGCCATCAGGACGCCCGTCTGGTAGCGATAGCCGAAGTCGTAGGTCGTGGTCTTTTCCGGTTCGGTGATCGGCGAAGTGATGTCGCCGTCCGTGTCGAAGAAGACGGTGTACAGGTTGTCGGTGCGCGGCAGGGTCAGCGACTGGGCGAACGAGCCGTAGACCCACTGGTTGCCGCTGAAGTTCCAGCTGACGTTGATGTTCGGCAGGATGTCGTCGAACTTCACTTCACGCGAATAGGGCGCGATGTAGCTCTGCGTGCGAGTGCCGAGCTTGTAGGTGCCGTCGGCTTGCTTGACGGCATTCTCGGTCGAGCAGACCACCGAGCTGCTCTTGGACTGCGAATAGCAGTTCTGGTTCATCTCGCGCTTGAAGAACGGCGCACGGACGCCGAGGTTGACGCGCAGGGTGTCGTCCAGGAAGCGGCCAGCGTATTCGACGGCGAACTGGTTCAGGATGGCGTAGGACAGGCGGTCACGCGTCCGCAACTCATAGCCGTCCTGGTTGACGATGCGGTGATCCTTGTCGTGCAGGCCCGCGAAGGGATCGAAGAAGTGCGGGTTGGTCGGATCCGAGAAGTCGACCCGGCCGTAGAGACCGGTCTGACGGTGACGTGCGTCGTCCAGGGTATAGGCGGCGCGCAGGGTCTGCGTGTCCGACATCCGCCAGATCAGCGACGAGCTGATGCCGTAGCGCTGAGTGTGGGTGTTGTTGGTGGCGTGGACGCGCACGCTGTCCAGGGTATCGCCGTCGCCGTTCAGGTCGACGCCGCCCGTGCCCGACGAGCCGAGAAGCGCACGATCGGTTTCCGACAGGACGAACTGGCCCGAACCGCCGGTCGCCAGGGTGTACTGGAAGGACGGATCGAAGGTGAAGATCAGGCCTTCACGCAGGGTGAAGCGCGACTGAGCGCGGATGTTGCCGGTGTCCGACGGGTTCTGGCGCAGCGCCCAGTAACGGTTGGAGTTGCCGTCGATATCGGCCTCGCCGTTACGATAGGTCGGCGCCGTGTAATCGGTGTCGAAATCGCTGTCCCAGGTCACGCCGTCGGCCAGGCTGGCCGAACCGTCAGCGTTACGCTTCAGCTGCAGGTCCGCATAGTTGTTGTTGCGGTTGCGGTTCCAGTGACCGGCCAGAGAGACAAAGTCGCCGTTGTCGCGGATCGGCTGGTAGACCTTGAAGTTGTACTGGGTCTTGTTCAGGTCGCCCAGTCCCTTGAACTTGTCGTACGACTGGTCCGAATAGGCCAGCCAGGCGCGCGTGCCCCACGGGCCGATTTCACCGGTGTTCAGCAGGGCGAAAACGCGACGGAAGTCGTCATCACCCAGCGATCCCTTGATCTGACCGCCGAATTCCGTCGTCGGGGCGATCGAGCTGAGGTTGATGGTGCCGCCCGAGGCCGAGGCCGTCGGGGAGTCGACGTCGGTCGTGCCGGTGTTGACCGAAGCCGTGCCGATCAGTTCCGAGTCCAACTGCTGGTTGGTGTACAGCGAGTAGTTGCCCGAGTCGTTCATCGGCATGCCGTCGAAGGTCTGCGAGATGCGCGGACCGTCGAAGCCGTGCAGACGGATGTTGCCGCCCGACGAGCCATAGGCGTCGTTGTTGGTGAAGCTCATGCCCGGAACCAGGTTCAGAACTTCGTTGATGGTCTGACCGGCGGCTTGGGTCTCGATGAACTCCTGAGTGATGCTCGAGCGCGACTTGCCGACGGTTTCAGCCACCATGGCGCCGTCGATGGTGCGCGGACCGCGACGGCCCGTGACCACGACCTGTTCGACTTCAACGGCGGCCGTGCCGGTCGATTGAGCCGAAGCGGTCTCTGCCATGAAGAAGCTGCTCATCAGGGCGGTGCTTGCCCAGAACAGCTGTTTGCGAATGGTCATCTGTCTGTATCCCCAGAGATGGAGGCGGAATGCCGTGCAAGCCGGCCCATATGCGGCCGCTCGATGTCCGGGGGCTTAAGCGCGCTCTGGGAAGCTCGGGCGACAACTGGATGACAGAATGATGACAGCGCCGAAGGGTGGCTTGAGAGCCACACCCGGAAACAGCCGTTCGGCGACCTAGGCCAGCCGAGTCTCCAAGGCGTCGGCCACGCGCTCGGCGGTGGCGATCATGGCGCGCGGCTCATGATAGTTGCCGTTGATCTGGGTGCGATTGATCACATAGGCGCGGAATGCCGCGAAAAGCTTGAGATCCGCCGGCTTCGGGGCCCGCCAGAAACCGTCCAGCGACTGTTGATCCGCCAGCCCTTCGAAATCGAAGAAGGCCTGCCCCAGCACCTTGACCGGCGTGCCGAAACCCAGAGCCGACAGGGCGGCGCTGGAATTGTTGACCACCATCCCCTGCGAAGCGCGGCAGAGCTGAGCCAGATTGCCGCCGTCGATGAAGTCGACGCGGTCCTGCAGACCGCGCGCCTCGGCCATCCGACGCGTCTCGCGCGCGAGATTGATGATGCCCGGATCAAGCGGATGATTCTTGACCACGAGGCGGCTGCCTGCCGGCGCGCTGGCGGCGAAGCTGTCCATCACCTGCGCCAGGAAGGACAGGTTGTCGTGAATGTCGGAATAGCGCAGCAGTTGGGCGTCGCCGTCGCGCTGCAGGCAGACGATGAAGAAGGGGCCCTTGGCCTTCAGACGCCCGGCGTCGCTGGCGCCTCGGGGGCGCAGGCCCAACTCAAGATAGCGGCGCACGTGCCCCAGGCACTGACGCCAGGGCGAGGCCGAATAGTGATGGCGGTACTGGGGAAACAGCAGCCGCCCCAGCGGCTGAACCGCATGATAGAGACTGATGTTGATGACGTGATGCGGCAGGATTCTGCCGACAGGCCGGGACACCGGCAACTCCGGCGGCGGCGGCGGATAGCCTGCAGCCGAGCGCGGTAAGGCGCTGGAAGCGTTGACGCCGTTGCGCTCCAGGGTGATCCAGTCCGGCCGGAAGTACCCGTTTTCGAGCACCCAGACACGCGCTTTCAAGCGATCCGCCTGGCTGAGGACGCCCTGATTGTACGGGCCGCCTTCTCCGAACACGATAATGTCGGTGAAATCGGCGGCGAGAGCGGACAGCCGTTCAGGCCAAAGCTCCGCCTTCTCGCGGAACGCCAGGCCGCCGGAACGCCTCCAGTTCGACACGTCGCCCGCATTGAACAACATGCGTCGCACCTCGCCGCCGCGCGACTCGATGGCGCGCGCCAGCACGCGTCCGAAACGGCCGAAGGGCGCGGACACGATAAGAAAGCGACGGCCCGTCAGATCCACTGAGATCTGAAGACTTAGCTCGGACTGGTCGGGGTCAAAGGGCGCGAGCAAACGCTGATATCTCTCGAAAGCAGGCCCTATTAATAGCCAGGCCGACGTATTGGCAAGGCGAAATGGGGACCACCTTTGGGCCTAAGCTATTGAATCAAGGCCGCCGAACCCGTCGGAGCTCGGCGGCCTTGACCCTTCATCAACAAAGCCTTCGGGAGCCGATCGAGACCGGCCCCCTCAGGGCTTAGAAGTTGATGTCGACGGTGGCGCGACGGTTCAGCGGCTCACGCACGCCGTCGGCGGTGGGC
>DGIZ01000184.1 GCA_002386585.1 Brevundimonas sp. UBA4609
GCGCGTGCAGCGGCGGCGGCAGCGGATCGGGATCCGGCGGCGCGACGACCTGGGCCATGGAGGGCGCGGCGGCCAGCAGAACAGACGCGGCCAAACAGGCGACGGACAGCTTCATGACGATGTTTCCCCGAACCTCACGTGGTCGAGGGCGAGGCCTAACGGTCCAATGCGACGGTTCGCCGGGGCTTTTGTGAAACTCCTGCGAGGAATAGGCCGCCTACGACGGGATCAGTCCCAGCAGTTCCTTGCCCGCCAGCACGGCGAACAGCAGGGCCGCCGCCCCCAGCATCAGGTTGGAAAGCCAGCCGCTGCGCCATTTCTGCGGCGTCCGGGCGCTGTTCAGAAGCCACAGAAGCGTCCCCGCCAGGAAGGGCATGAACAGGCTGCCCAACACCCCATATGCGACAATCAGCCCGAACGGCCGATCCATGAACAGCAGCAGCATCGGCGGGAAGGTC
This sequence comes from Brevundimonas sp. UBA4609, assembly GCA_002386585.1. Classification (GTDB taxonomy): domain Bacteria; phylum Pseudomonadota; class Alphaproteobacteria; order Caulobacterales; family Caulobacteraceae; genus Brevundimonas; species Brevundimonas olei. Next base: position 459 of record DGIZ01000184.1, read on the forward strand.
AGCCACAGGGCGTAGACGCGAAACGCCCGGCTCTTGTCGCCGCGCGCCTTCGGATCGTCGGAACGCCCACGCACATGGGCGGTGAAGTCGGCGAACATCAGGCTGACGCCCTGCCACACGCCCAGCAGACTTGAGAAGCTGGTGGCCCAGAAGCCGACCAGGAACAGGATGGAGATCGGCCGCCCGAACCGCTCGCGCAGCACCTGGTCCAGATCCAGCAGCCCTCGGTCCCCGCCCTGCAGGGCGATGCCCGCGCTATAGAGCAGCTCGGCCCCGACGATCAGCATGGCGACCACGAAGACGCCGGTGACGACATAGGCCACCCGGTTGTCCAGCCGCATGACCGCCATCCAGCCCGGCCCCTTCCAGCCCTTGGCGTTCAGCCAGTAGCCATAGGCCGCCATGGTGATGGTGCCCCCTACCCCGCCGATCAGGCCCAGGGTGTAGAAGGCCGCCCCCTCCGGCAGGCTCGGCCACAGGCCGGTCAGCAGTTCAGGCAGGTTCGGCGTGACGATCCCGGCCAGGCCGACGACGGTGACGAACATCACCCCGACGCAGGCCGTCATCACCTTCTCGAACAGGCCATAGCCGCCGAACCAGACGAAGATCAGCCCGGCGACGCCGCTCAGCATTCCCCAGGCCTTCAGGTCCAGCACGGGGAACAGCGCCGCCAGCGGCAGGGCGGTCGAGGTCATGGCCGCCGCCCCGTAGACGAAGCCCCAGACCACCACATAGACGCCGAAATAGAGCCCGGCCCAGTTCAGCCGCCCGTCCAGCCAGCCTCCGCCCAGACTGGACCAGCCCTCGAACATCGTCCGCTCGCTGGACAGGGTCCACCGGCCCACGGCCTCGGCCAGGGCGATCTTCAGCACGGTCCCGATCACGGCGGCCCACAGCAGGGCGTAGCCGAAGCGCGATCCGGCGATCAGGGTGGCGACCAGATCCCCGGCGCCCACGCCGGTCGCGGCCACCACGATGCCCGGCCCGATCAGCGACCAGCGGTTCCTCGGCGTCGGCGTTTGCGTCATCCTGAGCGCTCCGGCTGCTTGATGCGCACCGTGCCGCGCTTCGCCGCCTCTGCCAATCGCGGGCGCAAAGGCCGCCGCGCCTTGCCCTGCTGGGGTTTTTCCCGTATAGGCGCGCCCTTTCCAGGGCTTCGGTCCTGCTGCGGAACGTCAAAGGGCCGGGAAACTCCCGTCCGCCGCGTCAGGAGCCATCGTGGACGAACTACCCGGTTCGCCCGCGCCGATGTCCGCCAAGGGAGAATGCCGCATGGCTCTTTACGAGCACACGGTCATGACGCGCCAGGATATCTCGGCGCAACAGGCCGAAGCGCTGAACGACACCATCAAGGCTCTGATCGAAGAAAACGGCGGCTCCGTCGCCAAGATCGAGTACTGGGGTCTGCGCAACCTGACCTACCGGGTCAAGAAGAACCGCAAGGCTCACTATTCGCTGATGGCCGTTGATTGCCCGCCGGCCGCCATGGCCGAAGTCGAGCGTCAGCTATCGATCAACGAAGACGTGCTGCGCTGGCTGACCATCCGCGTCGAGGAACTCGACCTGGAGCTGTCGCCCCTGCTGGCCCGCCGCGAACGCGAGCGTGACCGCAGCGGCCCGCGCGGCGACGACGCCGCGGCTTCGGAATAAGGAACCGGATCATGACCGATACGACTGCCCCCATCCCGGGCGCTCCGGCCGGCTCCGGCCCGGCCCGTCGCCCCTTCTATCGTCGCCGCAAGGTGTGCCCGTTCTCGGGCGCCAACGCGCCGAAGATCGACTACAAGGACGTGAAGCTGCTGCAGCGTTACGTCTCCGAACGCGGCAAGATCGTGCCCTCGCGCATCACCGCCGTTTCCGCCAAGAAGCAGCGCGAACTGGCCAAGGCCATCAAGCGCGCCCGCTACCTGGCCCTCCTGCCGTACGTGGTGAAGTAAGATGAAGGTCGTTCTGCTGGAACGCGTCGAGAACCTCGGCGCCATCGGCGACGTCGTCACCGTCAAGGACGGCTTCGCCCGTAACTTCCTCCTGCCGCGCGACAAGGCGCGTCGGGCCACGGAAGCCAATCTGAAGGCCTTCGAAATCGAGCGCGCCGCCATCGAGCAGCGCAACGAGAAGAACAAGGCCGAGTCGCAGAAGATCGCCGACAAGATCGACGGTCAGAGCTACGTCATGATCCGTCAGGCCGGCGAAACCGGCCAGTTGTACGGTTCGGTCGCCGGTCGCGACGTCGCTGAGGCCGTTCGCGCCGAAGGCGGCAAGGTCGAGCGCTCGCAGGTCGTGCTGAACACGGCGATCAAGACGCTGGGCGTCCACGAGGTGCTGGTCCGCCTGCACCCCGAGGTCTCGGCCACGGTCAAGATCAACATCGCCCGTTCGGCCGACGAAGCCGAGCGTCAGGCCAAGGGCGAGGACGTGATCCGCAGCCAGTTCGACGACGAACGTCAAGCTGCTGATCAGGCCGCTCAGGAGCTGCTGGAAGGCGGCGCCGGCCAACAGGAAGGCTTCGGCGACGAAGCCTGATCCTGTCGCTTCGGCGAGATGATCGAGGGGCGCTTCCGCAAGGAAGCGCCCCTTTTTCTTTTCCGCCTCCACGCCCGTCGTTTAGTTTTTCTCACGCTTCCCACACATAATCTCGATAGCCGCCGCCGCTTTCGCACCGCAATATCGCCATCGCCCGTCGCCCTTGACGGGCAGGAGATGACGATGCGCCCCGGCCTTTACGCCCGACGGCATCGCCCGGCAGTCCGACCGGCGCGATGTCCGTGCCCGCGACCCTGAGACCGCCCTCCCTGACCGGTCCGCCGCCGGTCTGCGGTCTGCGTTCGCTTTAAGAATTCCGCTTCCCGACGCGCCCGACGCCCGTCCTCACGCGGCGGCGATCCCTGACGCGCGTCCAATCAGAAAAGACGACCTCTCGAGATGACCTCCCGCTTCCCCCGCCGCCCCGCCCTTCTGGCCGCCGTATCCGGCGCCGCCCTGCTGATCGCGGGCGCCGCCGGCGCCCAGACGATCCCTGACGACGCCACCTCGGTCGACGACATCGTGGTGACGGGCACCCGCGCCCCGGCCCGCTCGCGCCTGGACACTCTGGCCCCCGTCGACGTGGTGACGGCCGAAACCCTGCAGAACCGCGGCACGACCGAGTTCGCCGCCGCCCTGGCCCAGACCGTGCCGTCGCTGACCTTCCAGCGCCCCTCGGCGAACGACGGGACGGACTCGATCCGCCCCGCCACCCTGCGCGGCCTGTCGCCGGACCAGACCCTGGTGCTGGTCAACGGCACGCGCCGTCACGCCTCGGCCCTGGTCAACGTCAACGGCACGGTCGGGCGCGGCTCGGCCGCCGTCGACCTGAACGCCATCCCCAGCGGCGCCCTGGACCGGGTCGAGGTGCTGCGCGACGGCGCCTCGGCGCAATACGGCTCGGACGCCATCGCCGGGGTCGTCAACCTGCGCCTCAAGGAGGCCCGCGAGGGCGGCGGCGCCAGCGTCACCTACGGCCAGTACTTCACCAATGTGGAGACCGCGCGCGGCAAGCGGGACGAAGAGGACGGCCGCGCCGTCACCGTCTCGGCCTGGCAGGGCTTCGGACTGGGCTCGGACGGCTTCCTGACCCTGTCGGCGGAATATTCCGACCGCGATCCCACCAGCCGTTCGGACTATGATCCGCGCCCCGCCGCCAACGGCGCGATCACCGGCCGCTTCGGCGACCCCAAGGTCGAACAGTGGAGCGTCTTCGCCAATGCGGGCAAGCCGCTGAACGTCGACTGGGAGGCCTATGGCTGGGCCGGCTATCAGGAGCGTGACAGCTCCTCCGCCGCCTTCCCGCGCCTCTCTGACAACCCCAATAATGTGCCGTCCATCTATCCGAACGGCTTCCTGCCCAAGATCGCCATCAACTCCCAGGACCTGTCCGCCGCCGCCGGCGTGCGCGGGACCCTGGCCGGATGGGACGCCGACTTCAGCCTGGTCTACGGCCGCAACGCCCTGGACTTCCGCACCGAGGATTCGCTGAACGCCACCTACGGCGCCGACTCCCTGACCAGCTTCGATTCCGGCGGACTGACCTATGACCAACTCGTCTTCGGCGCCGACTTTACGCGCCAGTTCGAGGTCGGCCTGGACGGCGGTCCGCTGAACTTCGCCTGGGGCCTGGAGGCCCGCAAGGAGACCTACAAGATCGACGCCGGTCAGCCGGAATCGTGGAACCGCGGCCCGCTGGGGACGAACACCGCCCTGGCCGGCGGCGCCCAGGGATTCCCCGGCTTCCAGCCCTCGAACGAGGTGGATGAAGACCGCGACGCCGTCGCCCTGTACGCCGACGTCGAAATCCCGCTGACCGAGAAGCTGACGGTCGAGGGCGCGCTGCGCGTCGAGGACTATTCCGACTTCGGCGACGCCCAGACGGGCAAGTTCGCCGCCCGCTACGACTTCAGCCCGAACTTCGCCCTGCGCGGTTCGGTGTCGACCGGCTTCCGCGCCCCGTCGCTGCAGCAGAGCTTCTTCACCTCGACCTCCTCGGTCGTCCAGGACGGCGGCTTCGTCGAAACCGGCACCTTCCCCGCCACCAGCGAGGTCGCCTCGGTCCTGGGCGCCCGCCCGCTGAAGGCCGAAACCTCGACCAACTACACGCTGGGCGCCGTGGTCCGCCTGGGGAATTTCGACCTTACGATCGACGCCTATCGCATCGAGATCGAGAACCAGATCGTCCTGTCGGAGCTGATCAACCGCAGCTTCTCGCCCCAGGTCGCCGGCCTGCTGGACCCGCTGGGCGTCCAGGCCGCGCGCTTCTTCCTCAACGGCGTGACGACCGAGACCGAAGGCGTCGACATCGTCGGCCGCTATCGCCTGCGGACCGAGACGGCCGGCGACTGGGACTTCACCGTCGCCGCCAACATCAATGACGTCAGCGTGACGAAATTCCCGACCTCGACCTCGGTGTTGAACCCGGCGCCGACCCTGTTCTCCCGCCAGCGCATCCTGACCATCGAGGAGGGCACGCCTGACACCAAGGTCTCCGCCTCCGCCGACTGGAGCCTGGGCCGCTGGGGCGCGACGGCGCGGGCGACCTATTACGCCAGCGTGCTGCAACCCGGTTCGGTCCCCGCCAACGACTATTCGACCGGCGACAAGACCACCATCGACCTGGAAGGCCGCTTCCAGATCACCGACCGAGTCGGCCTGGCGATCGGCGTCGACAACGTCTTCGACGAATACCCCGACTTCGTGCCCGCCAACCTGAACAACAACGGCGTGCTGGGCTTCCCCTACTACTCGCCGTTCGGGTTCAACGGCCGCTACGGCTACGCCCGACTGAGCGTGAGGTGGTGACAGCGGCGTCAGACCGGCGTGAGAGGAGTTCCTCCCCTCCTCCTCGCGTCGGGGTCTGCTGCTCGGGGCGGCGTGGCGGCTGCGGCGGTGACCGCTGCGGCCGCCACGCTGACGACCTGACGGCGTTCAGCGAGCATTCATCCACGATGCGGCCAAGCTGACTCTGTCGTCCGGAGAGTTCGCATGAACAAGCCCACGCTCATCCTCGCGCTTGCCGCCAGCCTGCTGGCGTCCAGCGCGAGCGCCATGACGGTTCAGGAGTTCCTGACCACGGCCGACGGCATACCTCGCAATCCGACCGCCCTTCTGCGCTCGGACACGCGCCGGCTGATGAACGAGATGAAGGCGGCGTTCAAGACAATCCGAGACGAGCAGGCGGCCGCCCGCGCCGCCGGCCGTCGCCCGGCCACCTGCGTGCCGGACAAGGTCAGCGTGAACACCGGCGAGATTCTGGGCCGCTTCAGCAGCATTCCGCCCCAGCGGCGCGGCATCTCCGTGACCCAGGCGGTGCGCGAATGGATGGCCGAGGCGCATCCGTGTCCCGCATGAACCTGAACCGCCAGACCTTGCGAAGCCGGCTTCACGAGAGCATCTAGTCCTCCATGTCGCGTTCCGTTCATGCTCTTTTCGCCGCGCCGCTGGGCGCCCTGACGCTGCTCGCCTCGGCGCCGCTGGCCCAGGCCCAGTCGGCCGAGATGACCGTCCAGCAGTTCCTGACGATCGGCCAGAACATTCCGCGCAACCGCGCCGTGGCCATGATGCGCCCTGACACGCGCCGTCTGATCCGCGAAGTCACGGGCGCCGTCAGCACGGTCAAGGCCGAGCAGGCCTCGGCCGTCTCCGCCGGCCGCACCCCGGCGCACTGCATTCCCGCCTCCGGCACCGGCATCACGCCCGAGACTCTGGTGGCGCGCTTCGAGACCATGCCCGAGGCGCGACGCCGCATCACCGTGACCCAGGCCGTGCGCGACTGGATGGTCGAGCGCTATCCCTGCCGCGGCTGAGGCGGGCCTCCCCAGAGCATCCACAGGCCCAACGGCCACTTGTCCACCCCTATGAGCGTCCGCCCCTGACGCAGCGCGCGCGGATGTTTCACCATGGCCCCGATGAACGCCGCCTTCGCTCCGATGCCCTTTGACGCCAACGACGCCGTGCAGGTGTCGTCCATGCCCCACAATCTGGAGGCGGAGCAGGCCCTTCTGGGCTCGCTGATGTTCGACAACGCCGTGTTCGAACGCCTGTCGGACCGACTGCGCGGCAGCCATTTCTACGAACCCTTCCACCAGCGCCTGTTCGATGCGGTCGAGGACCACATCCGCCAGGGCCTGCTGGCCGAGCCGACCATCCTGATGGAGCGGTTCAAGCAGGATCCGGCGTTTCAGGAGTTCGGCGGCCTGCGTTACCTCGCCGATCTGGTGGACCGGGCGCCGCCCGCCGCCAACGCCCCCGACTACGCCCGCGTCGTCTATGACCTGGCCCTGCGCCGCGACCTGATCCGCATCGGCGGCGAGATCATCAAGGAGGCGCCCAACCCCGAGACGCCCGCCGACGAACAGATCGAACAGGCCGAGCAGACGCTCTATTCCCTGGCCGAGACGGGCAAGCCGTCGTCGGGCTTCGTCAGCTTCTCCCACGCCCTGTCCGGCGCGGTCGAGATGGCGGGCGAGGCCTATCAGCGCGAGGGCAAGCTGGCCGGTCTGGCCACTCGTCTGGACGACCTGGACCAGAAGCTGGGCGGCCTGCACCCCTCCGACCTTCTGATCCTCGCGGGCCGTCCGTCGATGGGCAAGACGGCGCTGGCGACCAACATCGCCTTCAACGTCGCGCGCAACTACCGCTGGGAGCCGACGCCGGACGGCGGGCGCAAGACCGTCGACGGCGGCGTCGTCGCCTTCTACTCGCTGGAAATGAGCGCCGAACAGCTGGCCATGCGTATCCTGGCCGATGCGTCGGGCGTGTCCTCTGACAAGCTGCGCAAAGGCGAGATCGACGCCTCGGACTTCGGCAAGATCCGCGACGCCGCTATCGAGATCGGCGAAAGCCCCCTCTACATCGACGCCACCGGCGGCCTGTCCATCTCGAAGCTGGCGGCGCGCGCACGACGGCTGAAGCGGATGGAACACGGCCTCGACCTGATCGTGGTCGACTACCTCCAACTCGTGACGACCGGCGAGAACAGCCAGAAGAACCGGGTGCAGGAAGTCTCCGAAATCACCGGCGGCCTGAAGGCCTTGGCCAAGGAACTGAACGTCCCCATCATCGCCCTGTCGCAGCTGTCGCGTCAGGTCGAGCAGCGCGACGACAAGCGGCCGCAACTGTCCGACCTGCGGGAATCCGGCTCGATCGAGCAGGACGCCGACTGCGTCATGTTCGTCTATCGCGAAAGCTACTATCTCGGCCGGGCCGAACCGCGCGAAGGCACCGAAGAACACCTGAAGTGGCAGGAAGACATGGACCGCCTGCAGCACCAGGCCGAAGTGGTCATCGGCAAACAGCGTCACGGCCCCATCGGCATCGTCAAGCTGGCGTTCGATTCCAACACCACCCGCTTCGGCAACCTGGCCCACGACGGCCGCTACGGCGGCGCCTATGCGGATATTCCTGAGTAGGCCGTCAAAGCGGTGGCGCCGCCTGAGCTGCGGATTATAACCGACGCCATGACCTCCCCCGTCCTCGCTCCCGCCGTCCTCAACGTCGATCTGGACGCGCTCGCCCGCAACTATCGCACCCTGGGCGCCGTCAGCGGCGCGCCGGTCAATCCGGTCGTGAAGGCCGACGGCTACGGCCTAGGCGCCGCCGCCGTGACCAGGCGGTTGATGGCCGAGGGCGCGCGCACCTTCTTCGTCGCCCGCGCGGCCGAGGGCGTGCGCCTGCGCGAGGCGATCGGGCCCGAACCGGTCATCTATATTCTGGACGGCTGCCACGGCGACGGGGCCGCCATGCTCAAGGCGTCCAACCTGCGGCCCGTCATCAACCACCCGACCCAGCTTCAGACCTGGCAGGCGGCGGGCGGCGGCGCCTGCGGACTGCAGATCGACACCGGCATGAACCGGCTGGGCTTCCGCGTCGAGGACGCGCCCGAACCGTTCGAGGGCCTCGAACTGGTGATGACCCACCTGGCCTGCGCCGACGAACCGTCCAACCCGCTGAACCGCGCCCAGCGCGACGCCTATGCGGCGGCGGTCCAACGCTATCCGGGCGTCACGCGCTCCTTCGCCAACTCGGGCGGCTGCTTCCTGGGGCCGGACTTCGCCTTCGACGTGGTGCGGCCGGGCATCTGCCTGTACGGCGGCGGGCCGGAAGGCCGTCCGCACGAGAAGATCGCCCCCGTCGCCAGCCTGATCGCCCAGGCGGTGCAGGTGCGCGACGTGCCCGCAGGCGAAACCGTCGGCTATTCGCAAGGCTACAGGGCGGAGCGGCCGATGCGCGTGGCCACCGTCGGCGCCGGCTACGCCGACGGCGTGCTGCGCTCCTACAGCCCCAAGGGACAGGTCTTCATCGCGGGCGAGATGCGGCCGATCATCGGCCGGGTGTCGATGGACGTGCTGGCGGTCGATGTGACCGGCCTGGACGTCAAGGCGGGCGATCCGGTGGAGATCTTCGGCGCCAACCGCCTGATCGACGACGCGGCGGCGGCGGCGGGCACCATCAGCTATGAACTGCTGACCTCGATCACGCCGCGCGTGCCGCGCGTCTACAAGGGCTGAAAGACAAAAGGCTGAGGCGCTCGGCCTCAGCCCTTCTCTTTGAGGCTTAGCTCAGGGCGAACGCCGCCGCGCCTGCGCCGACGATAACGAAGCTGGCGATCACCGCGCCGACGATGGCGAAGACGATGGCGTTCAGGATGATGGCCGCGACCACCACGACGATGGTGTAGCCCAGCGCCTTGTCGGCGGCGGTCTTCATCAGCGTCGGCAGGCCCAGATACATCAGATAGAAGCCATAGAGGCCGATCAGCCCGGCCAGCCAACCCAGCGTCGGAATAATGTTCAGCACGCCCGCGACCCACATCGGGGTCATGGAATAGACGGCGACCTGCATCGCCTTCACCGGGTTCTTGGTCCCGCCGAAGGTCGGAGCCAGAGCGTCGATGATCAGGCCCAGCACATAGACGCTGACCAGGCTCAGCACATAGCTGAGCGCCCCGCCCAGCAGCGGCCCGACCAGGCCGCGATGACCAAAGGCGATCTGGCCCACAATGGTCGCCACCGCCGGAATGGCCGCTAGAACGACGGCATAGCTGGTGAACAGCCCCTTGATGCTGGCGCTTTCGGCGTCGATCACCGGCCATTCGAACTTCGGCCGGGTCAGGATGTATTTGACCCGCGAGACGAGCGAGGGGTCGACGGCGGGGGGATTTTCCAGGGTCATTCGTTAGCCTTCTGGGCGATTGAGTCGGATCACGGCCTTATCATGTCAGAATGACGGCTGTGTGGATGCTGACGCAACCCCGCAGTCTCCCTATGACAGTTTCGGACGCACCTCGTTTCGTCCCGCCTGCCCTCGCCCGTCTGATCTGCTAGGTCTGGGCTATGGCGCGCGACTCTCTTCTCTTCGTCTGCAAATCCTGCGGGGCGGTTCATTCCAAATGGGCCGGGCAATGCTCGTCCTGCGGCGAGTGGAACGCCCTGGTCGAGGAATCCAAGGCGGCCCCGCCCGGCGCCATGAAACCCGCCTCGACCGCGCGCGGGCGCGGGGTCCAGTTCGAGACGCTGCAATCCGACACGCCTGAACCGCCGCGCATCGTCACCGGCGTGACTGAGTTCGACCGTGTCTGCGGCGGCGGCGTGGTGCCGGCCTCGGCCATCCTGCTGGGCGGCGACCCCGGCGTCGGCAAGTCGACCCTGCTGCTGGAGGTCACGGCCAAGGCGGCGCGCAACGGCGCCAAGGTCGCCTATATCTCGGGCGAAGAGGCGATCGAGCAGATCCGCGCCCGCGCCAAACGCATGGGCGTGGCCGACGCCGACGTCTCGCTGGCCTCCGCCACCGCCCTGCGCGACATCCTGACGACGTTGAAGCGCGACCCGTTCGACATCGTCATCATCGACTCCATCCAGACACTGTGGAGCGACGCGCACGACGCCGGCCCCGGCTCCATCACCCAGGTGCGCGCCTGCGCCGCCGAACTGGTGCGGCTGGCCAAGAACGGCGGCCCGGCCATCGTCCTGGTCGGCCACGTCACCAAGGACGGCCAGATCGCCGGGCCGCGCGTGGTCGAGCACATGGTCGACGCCGTCCTCAGCTTCGAGGGCGAGCGCGGCTATCCCTTCCGCATCCTGCGCGCGGGCAAGAACCGTTTCGGCGCCACCGACGAGATCGGCGTGTTCGAGATGGGCGATTCCGGCCTGCGCGAAGTGCCCAACCCCTCGGCCCTGTTCCTGGGCGAAGGCAAGGACCGGGCGCCGGGCGCCGCCGTCTTCGCCGGGATCGAAGGATCGCGCCCGGTTCTGGTGGAAATACAGGCCCTTGTCGCGCCTTCTGCATACGGCACGCCAAGGCGAGCCGTTGTCGGCTGGGACTCCGGCCGCCTGGCCATGCTGCTGGCGGTGCTGGAGGCGCGCTGCGGCCTCGGGTTCGGCGACAAGGACGTCTATCTGAACGTCGCGGGCGGGATGCGGATCAACGAGCCCGCCGCCGATCTGGCCGCCGCCGCCGCCCTGATCTCCTCGGCGCTGGACATGCCCCTTCCGCAGGGCTGCGTCGTCTTCGGCGAGATCGGCCTGTCGGGCGAGGTCCGCGCCGTCGGCCGCGCCGAGGCCCGTCTGCGCGAGGCCAAGAAGCTGGGCTTCGAGCGCGCCCTCGCGCCGCCACAAGCCAATGGCAAGGTGAAGAAGGGCGATGTCACCCTGACCGTCGTCACCCGCCTGACCGACGCGGTCGAGCGAATCTCCCAGAACCGCTACTAAGGCGCGTTCCCCAACGCATTGAGGCCGCAGCGCGCGTGACTGGCTACGACGTCTTCGTGATCCTGGCCCTGCTGGCCTCGGGCGCCGCCGGATGGTTCCGGGGCGGCATGCGCGAGATCACGGCCCTGTTCAGCTTCCTGCTGGCGGCGCTGCTGGCCCTGATCACCCTGCCGTGGACGGCGCCGATCGGGCGGGAGCTGGTCGATCCGGACTGGGCCGGTTCGGTGCTGGCCGTAGGGCTGGTCTTCGTCATCCTCTACTTCGGCCTGCGCTTTATCGGCTCGGCCATTTCGCAGGGCGCGCGCGGCCATGCGCTGGGCGTGCTGGACCAGACGCTGGGCCTGGCGGTCGGCCTGATCCGCGCCCTGGCCTTGATCGGGGCGGTGCATCTGGTCATCATGGGCGCCCTGCAGGACAACCCGCCGCGCTGGCTGTCCGAGGCCGCGACCGCGCCGGTCAGCGAAGGCGCCGCCCGCGCCATCCAGATCGTGCTGCCCACGCTTGGAAAGGGCGCCGACGCCCTGACTCCCGTGGTCGGTTCTTCCGTCCGCGAAGGGTTTTCCGACCAATGAGCCTTGCCCCCGACGCATTCGCGGACTACGTGCGCGGCGCCGTCCTTTGAGTTATCCTTTCCCGGTCATCGGAGCCTGACGATGCGCCACCATATCGCCGAACCCGTCGTTCACCGTGAGCACTGGCGTGAGCCGGAGGACGATCAGCTGCGCCTGGAGTGCGGCGTCTGCGGCGTCTGGGGCGCGCCCGAGAATGAAGCTTCCTCCATCGTCGCACTTGGTCTGCACGCCCTGCAGCATCGCGGCCAGGAAGCCTGCGGCATCGCCAGCGTCCACGACGACCGCTTCTACACCGAACGGCATCAGGGCCTTGTCGGCGACGCCTTCGGCAACGCGGAACTGACGAAGCGCCTGCCGGGCCAGGCCTCCATCGGCCACACCCGCTACTCCACCGCCGGCGGCAGCTTCCTGCGCAACATCCAGCCGATGTTCGCCGATCTGGACCAGGGCGGCATCGCCATCGCCCACAACGGCAACCTGACCAATTTCAAATACCTGCACGCGCAACTTGTCTCGGAAGGCGCGATCTTCCAGTCCACTTCGGACTCCGAGGCCATCCTTCACCTGATCGCCCGCAGCCGTAAGGCCAAGATCGTCGACCGCTTCATCGACGCCCTGAGCCGGATCGAAGGCGGCTACGCCCTGGTGGCCCAGACCCGCTACAAGATGATCGGCGCGCGCGACCCGCTGGGCATCCGCCCGCTGGTGCTGGGCAAGGTCGGCGAGGCCTGGGTGCTGGCGTCCGAGACCTGCGCCCTGGACACCATCGGCGCCACCTTCGTGCGCGACGTCGAACACGGCGAGGTCGTGGTCATCGACGACGAAGGCCTGACCTCGATCAAGCCCTTCGCCGCGCGGGCCGCCCGCCCCTGCCTGTTCGAATACGTCTACTTCGCCCGCCCCGACTCGGTCGTGAACGGCCTGTCGGTCTACGACGTCCGCAAGGAGATGGGCCGCCGCCTGGCGCGCGAGCACGTGGTCGAGGCCGACGTCGTGGTGCCAGTGCCCGACTCGGGCGTTCCCGCCGCCCTCGGCTACGCCCAGGAAAGCGGCCTGCCCTACGAAATGGGCATCATCCGCAGCCACTATCTGGGCCGCACCTTCATCCAGCCCAGCCAGGGCGCCCGTCAGAAGGGCGTGCGGATGAAGCACAGCCCCAACCGCGCCGCCCTGGAAGGCAAGCGCGTCGTGCTGATCGACGATTCCATCGTGCGCGGCACCACCTCGCTGAAGCTGGTCCGCGCCGTGCGCGCGGCAGGCGCCAAGGAGGTTCACCTGCGCTCGGCCAGCCCGCAGATCCTCTTCCCCGACTTCTACGGCATCGACATGCCCGAACGGTCGCAGTTGATGGCCGCCACCCACAGCATGGAAGAAATGCGCGCGGTGCTGGAGGTCGATTCTCTCGGCTTCCTGTCCATCGACGGCCTGTACGACGCCCTTGGCGCCGGACCGCGCAACGCCGCCAATCCGCAGTATACCGACCACTACTTCACCGGCGACTATCCGACCCGCCTGCTGGACCGTGAGATCGAGGAAGGCGGCCGCGATCCGCGCGGGAAGCAACTTTCTCTGCTGGTGACCGCTTAAGGCTGGATGATCCAGCTCGGCTACTTCACGCTCGACACCCCTGACGTCGACAAGGCCCGCGCCTTCTACGCGGGCCTGTTCGGCTGGCGCTTCGACGATGCCTCGTCCAGCCCGACCTACGCCCATGTAGTCGACTCCGATCCCGCCTTCGGCATCACCAAGGGCGAGCAAAAGGCCTTTCCCAACCTCTACTTCCGCGTGGACGACATCCACGCCGCCTGCGCCCGTGTGAATGAACTCGGCGGTCGCTGCGCCGTCCCGGCGGAAAGCCCGTCTGGCTTGTCCGCCGTCGTCAGCGACGACCAGGGCGTCAGCTTCAGCCTGTGGCAGCCCGCGCCGGGCTACTGAGCCTTTCGCCGGACGCCCGGCCGCGCTATCAGCGGGCCATGTCCGAACACGCTTCCCTCCCCCTCGCCAACCGCGTCGCCCTGGTCGTCGGCGCCTCGCGCGGCATCGGCCGAGATCGGAAGAGCG
>DGIZ01000206.1:0-579 GCA_002386585.1 Brevundimonas sp. UBA4609
CGCCTTATCGACGGCGGCCGGGGCGGGACCGGCGTCGCGCCAGTCGCCGAAGGCTTCATCCGCCAGGGCGCGGGCCTCGGCCGGGGTCACGTCGCCCGAGAAGACCAGGGTCGCCTGCGACGGGCGGAAGCGGTCGGAGTGGAACACCGCCACGTCGTCGCGCGTCAGGGCGGGGATGCTGTTCATCGTGCCCGAGCCCGGCGCGCCGTAGGGGGCGGCGCCGTAGATCACGCGGCCCACCGACTGGGAGGCGATGGAGCCGGGCTGGCTCAGCGCCACGCGCAGGCCGTCCAGGGTCTGGGACTGCTGACGCTCCAGCTCCTCGGCGGCGAAGGCCGGGTTGCGCACCAGATCGGCCATCAGGGTCAGGGTCCGGCCGAACACGTCCTTGGGCGCATTGGCGTAGACATTGGTGAAGTCGGCGCCCGCGCCTGCGCCGATGCTGGCGCCCAGCTGTTCGATGGCGGTGGCGATTTCCGGCGCCGCCCTGGTCGTCGTGCCCTGGGTCAGCAGGGCTGCGGTCATGGAGGCGACGCCCGGCTTGCCTGCCGGATCATGGGCCGAACCGGCGCTGAAGTT
>DGIZ01000206.1:772-6129 GCA_002386585.1 Brevundimonas sp. UBA4609
AGATCGCCGAGATCCAGGCCGAACCGGCGCTGAAGTTCAGCCGCGCCGAAACGAGGGGCAGGCCCTGCGTCGGGGCGACCAGGACGCGCAGGCCGTTGTCCAGACGGAAGTCGGCGATGGCGGGGGTGGCGGGCGACACTTCCGGCCCCGGCTGGGGCAGTCGGGCGCGCTCGGCTTCCGGCAGCAGGACGGCGACCGGACCGGCCGGGGCCAGGGACGCGACCGTGACGGGAGCGTCGACGTTCTTCTTCTGCTCGCTGGGCGCATTGGCGTCGTCGGCGGGCAGGTAGTTGATGGTGATCTGGCGCTCCGGCGTCAGATAGCGGCGGGCCACGCGCTGCACGTCGGCGGCGGTGACGGCCTGGATCTCGGCGATCTCGCGGTCGGCGGCGGTCGCGTCGCCGGTCATGATCAGCGCCATGCCCAGGGTGGTGGCGCGGTCGTCGATGCTTTCACGCCCGCGCAGGGCGTCGGCGACCAGCTCGTTCTTGGCCTCGGCCAGTTCGGCGGCGGTGACGGGCTCGTCGCGCAGGCGCGCGATCTCGGCCTCCAGCGCGGCCTTGCCGGTCTCGACCGTCTCGCCGCCCGCCATGATGGCGTAGGCGGCCAGATTGCCCGCCTGCTGGGCGAAATCGGGATTGGAGCCGGCCGAGGCGGCGATCTGCTTGTCATAGACCAGCGAGCGGTACAGGCGGCTGCTTTCGCCGGTCGACAGGATGCCGTCCAGCACCGTCAGGGCCGCGCGATCGGCGTCCTTGTAGGCCACGGTGTTCCACGCCAGGGCCACGGCGGGCAGGGGCACGTTCGGCGCGTAATAGGTGGCGGTGCGCGGGCCGGTCGGCTCGGGCTCTTTCACATCATTGGCGGGCATGGGCGTCGACGGACGCTTCAGCGGGGCGAAGTACTCGTCGACCCAGCCGTCCAGCTGCGCCTGGTCGAAATTGCCCGCCACGATCAGCATGGCGTTGTCCGGCCGGTAGTAGGTGGCGTGGAAACGCAGCACGTCGTCCAGGGTCGCGGCGTCCAGCTCTTCGATCGAGCCGATGCCCGGACGGCGATAGGGGTGGTCCTGATAGATGGTCTCGGGCGTGAACAGGCCGAACAGACGGCCATAGGGGCTGGCCAGAATCCGCTGGCGGTATTCCTCCTTCACCACGTCGCGCTCGGAGGCGAAGTTAGCCTCGTCGACGACCAGGGAGCCCATGCGGTCGGCCTCGGCGAACAGGATGCGCTGCAGGTGGTTGGCCGGGACGACCTCGTAATAGGCGGTCACGTCATCGGCGGTGAAGGCGTTGTTGAAGCCGCCGACGTCCTCGGTCAGACGATCGAACGTCTCGGACGGCATGTTCTTCGTCGCCTTGAACAGCAGGTGTTCGAACAGGTGGGCGAAGCCCGAACGGCCCGCCGGATCGTCCTTGGACCCCACGCGATACCAGACCTGGACCGTGACGTTCGAGGTCGAGGCGTCGCGCGCCGTATAGACCTCCATGCCGTTGGCCAGCACCCGCTTGGCGAAGCCCAGCGGCGGCACCTCGACCCCGCCCTGGGCGGCGGTTGCAGAGGCGGAGGTTGCGGCCGGCGGGGCCTTGGCCCAGGCGGGGGCGGCGGCGGGCAGGCCGACCAGCAGCGCCGAGGCGCAGGCGGTCAGGATCAGGCGATTCTTCATGAGAGGCGGCTTTCCAACGCCCGCAGTCGAAGAAACGGGCGTCGAAAGCCTAGCAGGGCGAAGAGCCGCCGCGCACCTTACGGAGCTGTAATGAAGCCGACCCTCTATTCACCGCTCATCCCCGCGGAGGCGGGGACCCAGTGCTTTGGTTTCAAGCGAGGCGGCCTAGATTCTGGCGCTTGATCCGTGCTCGGCGTGCGTGGCTCTTACTGGGTCCCCGCCTCCGCGGGGATGAACGGAATTCGGAGGTTACCGCCCGAACACCTCGACGCCGACGCTGCTGTCGGTCGCCAGCCAGGCGCGCTTCATGCCCTGGCTGTTGTAGGGCTGGGCGATGTTGCCGTGACGGTCCAGGGCGATCAGGCCGCCGTCGCCGCCCAGGGCGCCGATGCGGTCGATGACGGCTTGCGACGCCTCGGCCAGAGACTGACCGGCGGCGACGCCGAAGGCCGTGCGCGCGGCGGCGGCGACGCGGATGAAATACTCGCCCTGGCCGGTGCAGGAGACGGCGGCGTGCTCGTCGGCCCAGGTTCCTGCGGCGGGGATGGGGGTGTCGCCGACGCGGCCCGGCATCTTGCCGAACACGCCCGCCGTCGAGGTCGCGGCCGCCAGGCGGCCCTGGCTGTCCAGCACGCAGCAGCCGACGGTGCCGTGGCTCAGGCCGCTGGGCGGATGGTTGTCCTCGCCCTGACCGGCGCGGGTGTACCAGGTCTCGGGGTCTTCGACGCGCGCCAGGCCCTGTTCGGCGGCGAAGCGGGCGGCGCCGTTCCCGGCCAGCATGACGTGGGGGGTGCGGTCCATCACTGCGCGGGCGGCGACGACCGGGTTGCGGAAGCCCTGCAGGGCGGCGACGGCCCCGGCCTTGCCCGAGGCGCCGTCCATGAGGCTGGCGTCCAGCTCATAGTCGCCCGCCAGATTGGGCGAGGCGCCGCGCCCGGCGACATAGAGGCCGGAATCCTCCAGCATGACGACCGCCTCGACCGCCACGTCCAGGGCCGAGGCCCCGGCGTCCAGCCGCGCCTTCATCGCCTCCACCACCTCGCGCATGTGCACGACCTCGGCGTCGTAGTTGCGCTCGCGCCGGGCGCCGGCGCCGCCGTGAAGGATGAGGGCGGGTTTCGCCATGATCGTCTCCTCAGAACCCATGCGGCCTCTTTGCATCGGGCCGCAGGCTGATTAGCGTCGCCGGCGTGTCGGCGCCATGGCCGATGGGGGATAGCTGAAAAGAGTTCCTATGCGTGCAGTCCTGTCCAAGGCCCCCGGCGGCCCGGAATCGCTCGTTGTCGAGGAGATCATGGACCCCACGCCCGGTCCGGGCGAGGTGGTGATCGAGGTCAAGGCTGTGGGCGTCAACTATCCCGACGCCCTGATCATCGCCGACAAATACCAGTTCAAGCCCGAGCGCCCCTTCGCGCCGGGCGCCGAGGTCGCGGGCGTGGTCGACGCGGTCGGCGAGGGGGTGAAGGGCGTGTTCCGGGGCGATCGCGTCGTCGCCGTGCCCGGCTGGGGCGGCATGGTCGAACGGCTGAAGGTCAAGGCCGACAGTCTGATCCCCATTCCCGACGGCATGGACTATGAGACCGCCGCCGCCTTCATCATGACCTACGGCACCAGCTACTACGCCCTGAAGGACCGGGCGAACCTGCAGCCGGGCGAGACCCTGCTGGTGCTGGGCGCGGCGGGCGGCGTCGGCGCCGCCGCCGTCGAGCTGGGCAAGGCGATGGGCGCGCGCGTGGTCGCCGCCGCCTCGACCAACGACAAGGTCGAGTTCGCGCTCGAACTGGGCGCGGACAACGGCCTGATCTACCCCTCCGGCCCGATGGACAAGGCGGCCCAGAAGGAGCTGTCGGGCGAGTTCAAGCTGTCGACCGGCCGCGACGGCGCCGATGTGGTCTTCGACGGGGTGGGCGGCGATTACGCCGAGCCGGCCCTGCGCGCGATGGACTGGAACGGCCGCTATCTGGTGGTGGGCTTCCCGGCAGGGATTCCGTCCCTGCCGCTGAACCTGACCTTGCTGAAGTCGGTGTCGGTGGTCGGCGTCTTCTGGGGCGCGGCCGTCGCCCGCGATCCCAAGGCGCACGCCGCCAACATGGCCGAGCTGATGCAGCTCTACGCCGAGGGCAAGATCAAGCCGCGCGTCAGCCGCACCTTCCCGCTGGAGCGCGCCCACGAGGCCATCCAGGCCCTCAGCGACCGCTCGGCCGTCGGCAAGATCGTGGTGAAGGTCGAGGATTGATCGCCGCTTCCTTCTCCCCTTGCGGGAGAAGGTGGCAGGCGCAGCCTGACGGATGAGGGGTTGCGGGACCTCGGCCTCGCAGCCTTCATCCGATTTCGGAGAGACCCCTCATCCGAGCGCCTTCGGCGCCCACCTTCTCCCACAAGGGGAGAAGGACTTACGCCTCCTCTTCCTCCCGCAGCCGCTTCAGCGCCTGCGCCGCCTGATCGTGGTGGCGGGGTTTCAGGTGGGCGCCCAGAGTCGCCAGCACCGCTGCGATCACCGCTGCGTCGTCGGTGAAGCCGATGCCGACGAAGACGTCGGGAATGGCGTCCACGGGCATGACGAAATAGGCCAGCGCCCCCAGGATCAGCCCCTTGGCCGCCAGCGGGGTCTTGGGGTCCTGGGCGGCGTACCAGGCGGCGACCGCCTGCTGGGCGAAGGGGATGCGGGCGGCGGTGCGCCGCATCTTGGGCCAGAAGCCCTTGCGCACGCGCATCTCGTTCACCTTCTGCACGGCGGGAACCAGGGCCTTTTCAGGATTGATGGCGTCATCGGGCGACACCCCGTTGGTCTTTGCGGTCATGGCCGCTAAATCCTCGCACGAGCACTCGGTTCAATCGAATATAGGACGACTTTCATGAAACTCGACGCTTCGATCGCGGCGGTGGTGACGGGCGGGGCTTCGGGCCTCGGCGAAGGCACGGCGCGCGCCCTGGCGGCCAAGGGCGTCAAGGTCGCCCTGTTCGACTTGAACGAAGAGCGCGGCGAGGTCATCGCCCAGGAGATCGGCGGCGTCTTCTGCAAGGTGGACGTGACCTCGGACGAGAGCGTCGCCGCTGGCTTCGCCAAGGCCCGCGCCGCCCACGGCCAGGAGCGCCTGACGGTCAACTGCGCCGGCATCGCCACCGGCCAGAAGACCGTCAGCCGCAAGCGCGACACCGGCGAACTGCGCGCCCATGACATGGCGTCCTTCGAACGCACGGTCTCGATCAACCTGTTCGGCACCTTCCGCGTCCTGTCGCAGTCGGCTCTGGGCATGGTGCAGGCCGAGCCGATGGAAGACGGCGAGCGCGGCCTGATCATCAACACCGCCTCGGTCGCGGCACAGGACGGCCAGATCGGCCAGGCGGCCTATTCGGCGTCCAAGGGCGGCGTCTACGCCATGACCCTGCCGGTCGCCCGCGACCTGGCCCAGGAAGGGGTGCGGGTGAACACCATCCTGCCCGGCATCATGTGGACGCCGATGATGGCTGGCATGGACCAGAAGGTTCAGGACAGCCTGGCCGCCGCCATCCCCTTCCCCAGCCGCCTCGGCACGCCCGCCGACTACGCCGCCCTAGCCCTGCACCTGGCCGAGAACGTCTACATCAACGGCGAGTGCATTCGCCTGGACGGCGCTATACGTCTCGCGCCTCGCTAAGCGAGGCGCGGCGAGGCCGCTATCGCTCGCCGCGCGGCGGCTCGCTGCTTGAG
>DGIZ01000206.1:6205-12490 GCA_002386585.1 Brevundimonas sp. UBA4609
GGCGGCTCGCTGCTTGAGCGGGTTGGGCGTGCAATGTGGCGGCGGCGGTGCTTTGAAGCGGTCTCCGGGGCGCCCTTGCGGGCGTTTCGGGGGCCGTTTTCGTGTGAAGTTTCAGGGCTGTTCGAAAAAGATCGGCGGATTGGCCGAAAAACGAAAAAGGGGCTTGCGCGATCCGAAGCCGGTCCGCTATACGCCCCTTCCTCGACGGGGAGCAGCACATCGCTCCCAACGGAGTGCGGGCGTAGCTCAGGGGTAGAGCATCACCTTGCCAAGGTGAGGGTCGGGCGTTCGAATCGCCTCGCCCGCTCCAGTCGAAACGGAAAACGGGGTCCGGCCGCAAGGTCGGGCCCCGTTTCCTTTTGCGCCCAGATCAGCGACGCACATGAAAAAGGCCCGACGCGATCGCGGGCCTTTTCGCGTTCCGTCCTCCGACCTTACAGCCCCAGCGCCGCGCGGATGTCCCGCCAGTCGAGGTATTTGAAGTTCTGGGTTCCGGTGTCGTTGACGTCGTCCTGGATCACCACCAGGCCCTCGGGGAAGGGGCCGACCGGACCGCCCAGAGCGGCCAGGCCGTCGGTGCCCGTCACCCCGTCGACCGTCCCGTCCACGACCACGAAGCGGCCCTTGTATTGGGGCGCAGCGCCGTCGATGCGCCAGACGGGGAAGGTCGAGTCGCCCTGACTGGAGGCGATCAGATAGCGCGCCTCCCCGTCCGTCAGCGTCGTCAGCCCTTCGGCGTCGGCGACCAGCACGCCCGGCGCGACCGGCTGGACCAGGGTGCGGGTCCCGCCCGAGGCCGGGTCCAGGCTGTAGCGCCACAGGCCGACGTTCTCCTCGTTGACGTACAGGGCGTCGGTCGCCGGATCGGCGGCGCAGCCTTCGGAGATGGAGCCGATCTCGGCGCGGCGGACCAGTTGCGCGGACGGGCGGCCGTCGGCCCCGGCGGCGACGACGAACTGGCGCAGTTCGCCTTCATGGCCGACCAGTATGGCGTGGATCTCCTCGCCGCGTCGGGCGAGGCAGAAGCCGTAGGGCTCGACCACGTCGGTCGTGATGGAGCCCCAGTAGCGCACCTTGTTGTCGCCGGTCCCGGCCGGGTCGAACAGATAGAGGGCGACGCCCATGCGGCCCGGCGTGCGGTCGCTGGCTCCGATCAGCAGCTGGGGGCGGCCGTCGACGTTCAGGCCCTCGGCCACATCGACGTTGTTCAGCAGCCCCTCGGGCATGAACTGCAGGATCGCCCCGTCGAAGCCGTAGACGTAGAGGCCGGCCTTCTTGTCGGTGCCGACGACGAAGCCGGGGGTCTGGACCCCCTCGACGGTCACGGGGGTTTTGGAGGCCCAGACGGCGGGGTCGTCGGCCGCGTCGTCGCCGACCGTGCCGACCGAGGGCGTCTCCAGCACGGCGCGCACGGGCGCGCCCTGGCCGACGACGCCGTCGCCCTCGCCTTGGAAGTCGACTTCATGTCCGGCGCAGGCGGCCAGCAGCAGGGCGGGGATCAGAAGGCCGGCGAGCATGGCGGGGCGCGAGCGCCGGGGCGGGATGGCGGGCATGGCGGGGCTTTCGGTCCGGGTTGGTCTATCCGCCCGAAACACGCGCGCGAAGGCCCGGTCAACGGCGTCCCTGCGACGCTTTGGCGATGGTTCGACAACGGATGATCCGAACGGGGATCAACTGTCGCGATCCCGTGTTCCGCTCGCAGATTCCTTTTCGTGAAATCGTCGCGGCCGCGTCGCCGGGACGTATTAGCCATCCCGCCGGAACCGGGCCGCCAGAAGCGGCGCCGGCCTTCGGGGATATGGACATGAAGCTCGGACTTCTTCTCAGCGCGGCGAGCCTGCCGCTGGTTTTCGCCGTGGCCGCCCAGGCGGCCGATGTGGCGGTTGACGCGGCTCCGGCCGTCGCGGCCGCTCCGGCGGGCGACGGCCTGATCGGCCGTGTCGTCAACGCCGACGGCTCGCCCCTGCCGGGCGCCGAGATCATCGACCGCGCCAGCGGCCGCCGCGCCGTCAGCAACAGCCAGGGCGAGTTCAACCTGGGCGGCGTCTCGGGCCAGGTCACGCTGGAGGCCCGCTACATCGGCCTGCCGACCGCGACCCAGACGGTCGCCGCCGCGCCGGGCCGCCTGACCTCGGTCACCGTCATGATGGGCTCGGGCGATGCGGTCGCCGTGGCCGACGTCATCGTCAACGGCGTCATCACCGAGGGCGTGGCCCGCTCGCTGAACCAGCAGAAGAACGCCGACGGCACCATCAACGTCCTGTCGGCCGACGCCATCGGCCGCTATCCCGACCCGAACGTGGCGGAATCGCTGCAGCGCGTGCCGGGCATCGCCATCCAGCGCGACCAGGGCGAGGGCCGCTACATCAACGTGCGCGGCGCGCCGTCGGCCTTCACCGCCGTGTCGGTGGACGGGGTGACGGTTCCCGCCGTCGATCCGGGCACGCGCGCGGTCGATCTGGACACCCTGCCCAGCGACATCGTCTCCAACATCGAGATCTCCAAGACCCTGCTGCCGGGCCAGGACGCCGACTCCATCGCCGGCGCGGTCAACATCAAGACCCGCTCGCCCTTCGACCAGCGCCGCCTGGCCGTCAGCGGCTATGCGGGCGGCAGCTACAACGACTACGGCGGCGAGGACATCCGCGCGGGCGCCACGGCGTCGAACGTCTTCGGCGCGGACCAGACCTTCGGCGGCCTGCTGTCCTACTCCTACTCCAAGACCAACCGCCGTCCCGACAACGTCGAGTCCGGCTGGACCAAGATGGAGGTCGAGGGCGAAGGCGAGGTCTTCGCCCTCGAGGAAAGCCTGTTCAAGGACTACGACACCGAGCGCACGCGCCAGTCGATCAACGGCTCGCTGGAGTTCCGCCCCTCGGACGCCTATCGCGCCTGGGTCCGCGGCTCGTTCGCCCAGTTCGAGGACGACGAATACCGCAACCAGTTGCTGCTGACCTATGACGAAGATGAGATTCAGGCCGGCGCGACCGACCGCAAGGCGACCTTCGACAACGTCACGGTCGAGCGCCAACTGCGTCACCGCACCCAGAAGAACGAAATCCTGACCCTGACGACCGGCGCCGAGCGCATCTTCGGCAACGGCGCGGTGTGGGACGCCAGCCTGTCCTGGGCCAGCAGCGAGCAGACCTACCCGAACCGCAACGAACTGCTGTTCGAACTGAACAGCGCTCCGACCGTCAGCTACGACTTCACGGGCAGCCACTACGAGCCGACCTATTCGATCTTCGCCGACGGCGATCACCTGGATCAGTCGGATTATAAGTACGCTCAGACGGACTTCCGCTCCTCCACCACGACCCAGGAGGAATACGCCTTCCAGACCAATTTCGAACTGCCCTCGATCATCGGCGGCCGCGAGGTGACGTGGAAGTTCGGCGGCAAGTTCCGTTCGCGCGACGTCTCGGCCGACGAAGAGCGCAGCCGTATCAAGCAGGCGCCCGCCCAGGCCTACGCCGACCTGATGACGGACACGGAGTCGCGCAACTACGGCTATCTGCTGGGCCACAAGTTCAACAACGGCATGGTCGACGGCTACTTCGGTCAGGTGCGGCCGCAGGCGACGCGGCGCGATGAAGACTCCATCGCTGCCGATTACACGGCTCAGGAAGGCATCTTGTCGGCCTACGCCCAAGGCCGCCTGGACATCGGTGCGACCAACATCATCTTCGGCCTACGCGTCGAGAACACCAAGTTCGAGGGCGAGGCCGCCAGCCTGTTCACCAAGGATGGGGTTGAGTCTAAAGAGGTGGCGCGGGTCGACCGCGACGACACCGAGTTCTTCCCCAACCTGACGATCCGTCACAGCTTTTCAGACAATCTGATTGGCCGTTTCGCCCTGACGCGCTCGATCTCGCGTCCCGAGTTCAGTCAGATCGTTCCACGCCGTATCGAGCAAACCGAAAGCTCCGAGAAGACGGCTTCGTATGAGATCGGCAATCCGGACCTGCAGCCGACGCTGTCGAACAATGTCGACTTCGGCCTGGAGTACTATTTCGCCTCCCTGGGTGTGGTGTCGGCCAACGCCTTCTACAAGGACCTGACCGACTATCGCTACATCCTCAAGTACGAGGACAAGGTGACGATCGACGGGACCGAATTCGACGCCGAGTTCGAGACCCCGATCAACGCCCCGAACGGCCACCTGATGGGTCTGGAGCTGAACTGGCAGCAGAAGTTCAGCTTCCTGCCGGGCTGGGCCTCGGGCTTCGGCGTCTTCGCCAACTACACCTGGACCGACGCCGAGATCGAAACGGCCCAGGCCTACGCCGGCCGCAACAAATTTACGCTGCCAGGCCAGTCGGAGAACAACTACAACCTGGCCCTCTTCTACGAGATGGCCGGCTTCAGCGCCCGCCTCAGCTACACCAAGCGCAGCGACTATCTGGAAGAGATCAACGCCGACGATCCCGACTTCGACCTGTTCGTCGAGGGCCGCGAGCAGTTGGACTTCACCGCCTCCTACGACTTCGGCAACGGGATCGAGGTGTTCGGCGAGGCCAAGAACCTGACCGACTCGGCGGGCGTCAAATACTACGGATCGCGCGAGCGGACCTATGAGTACGAGAAGTTCGGCTACAACGTCTTCATGGGCGTTCGCTTCAAATACTGACCGGTCCATAGAGGCTGAAAATGGAAGGTCGGGTGGCGACGCCCGGCCTTTTGCTTTCGTCGGCATGGCCCCCGGAGCGATCCGCGCCTATATGGACCGTGGCGGTTGACCCCGCCGGGGTCGGCGCTAGTGTCCGCGCCGCTTCATTTTCAGCGCCTGAACGATCAGAGGACCTCATGGCCGACGCCGCTTCCCAGACCTACGACGTGGTGATCATCGGGGGCGGGCCGGGCGGCTACAACGCCGCCATCCGCGCCGGACAACTGGGGCTGAAGACCGCCCTGGTCGAAAAGCGCGCGACGCTGGGCGGCACCTGCCTGAATGTCGGCTGCATGCCGTCGAAGGCCCTGCTGCACGCCTCGGAACTGTATGAGGCCGCCAACGTCGAATTTGCCGGCATCGGCATCGAGGTGAAGCCCAAGCTGAACCTGGCCCAGATGCACAAGGCCAAGGACGACAGCGTCGAGGCCCTGACCAAGGGCATCGAATTCCTGATGAAGAAGAACAAGGTCGACGTGGTGAAGGGCTTCGGCCGCATCGCCGGCGCCGGCCTCGTCGAGGTTGAAGCCGAGGGCGGCGCCAAGACCACGCTGGAAACCAGGAACATCGTCATCGCCACCGGCTCCGAGCCGACCCCCCTGCCGGGCGTCGCCTTCGAGGACGGCAAGGTCATTGACTCGACCGGCGCCCTGTTCCTGCCCAAGGTTCCCAAGCACCTGATCGTCATCGGCGCGGGCGTCATCGGCCTTGAGCTCGGCTCGGTGTGGCGTCGTCTGGGCGCCCAGGTCACGGTCGTCGAATTCCTCGACAAGGTCGGCGCGGGCATGGACGGCGAGGTCGCCACCGCCTTCCAGCGCGGCCTGACCAAGCAGGGCATGACCTTCCGCATGGGCACGAAGGTCACCGGCGCCAAGACGTCCAAGGACGGCGTCGAACTGACGCTGGAACCGGCCAAGGGCGGCGAGGCCGAAACCCTGAAGGGCGACGTGGTTCTGGTCGCCATCGGCCGCCGCCCCTACACCGAAGGTCTGGGGCTGGAGACGGTCGGCGTCACGCCGGATCAGCGCGGCTTCATCGCCAACGACCACTTCAAGACCTCGGCGCCGGGCGTCTGGGTCATCGGCGACGTGACGCACGGCCCGATGCTGGCTCACAAGGCCGAGGAAGACGCCGTGGCCGTGATCGAGCTGATCGCGGGCAAGCCGGGCCACGTCGACTACGACCTGGTGCCGTCGGTCATCTACACCGGCCCGGAAGTGGCCTGGGTCGGCAAGACCGAAGAGGCGCTGAAGGCCGCGGGCGTCAACTACAAGAAGGGCAAGTTCCCCTTCGCCGCCAACAGCCGCGCCAAGATCAACCACGAGACCGAGGGCTTCGTGAAGGTCCTGGCCGACGCCGCGACCGACAAGGTCCTGGGCGTTCACATCTACGGCCCGCAGGCGGGCGAACTGATCGGCGAGGCCTGCATGACCATGGCCTTCGGCGGCGCCTCGGAAGACGTGGCCCGCACCTGCCACCCGCACCCGACCCGCTCGGAAGCCTTCCGCCAGGCCGCCATGGGCGTCGAAGGCTGGACGATGCAGGCGTAAGAGCTTCACCGTCTTTCGGCCTGAAATCAGAACGGCGCGCCCTGAACGGGGCGCGCCGTTTTCATT
>DGIZ01000206.1:12635-13240 GCA_002386585.1 Brevundimonas sp. UBA4609
CGTTTTCATTTGAGCCAGGGTCAGCGGCCTGGCTCAGGATCAAGGCGGCGTCGCGCCAGATGGAGTCTTTCGTCCGCGGTCGAGAAGAGCACCGCCAGGATGACGCCCACGGCCACGCCGATCAGGGTCTCCAGAATGCGGTCGGACGCCATGTCGGGACCGACCGCGCCGCCGGCTCCCAGATAGGTCATCACCAGGGCCATGGGCGTCACCAGCACCTGGCCGAAGGCGTAGTTGACGCCGATCACCATCTCGGTGAGCAGTTGAAGCGCGGCCAGCGCCCCGATCAGGATCCAGACGGACGGATCCTGCAGAAGCAGCAGCCAGGCCAGAAGGGCCCCGATCAGGGTCCCGCCCATGCGTTGCAGGGCGCGGTTCATGACGATGTGGAGCTGGGCGCCCTGCATCACCGCCAGCGCGCCCATGGCGGCCCAAGCCGGATGCTGCCCGTCGAACGTCAGGCTGGCGCCGATGGCCAGGGCGGCGCCGGCGACAGTGCGCGCGGCTGCGGTCAGGCGGGCCCTGAGGGGCGGAAGCGGGGGCTCGGGCGCCTGCTCTACGAACGACGGGGCATGGCGGAGGGCTTCCGTCCCCAGGCAGATCAG
>DGIZ01000221.1 GCA_002386585.1 Brevundimonas sp. UBA4609
CGGTCAAGCCAGCGCCCCCGCCGACCGCACCGGCTCCCGCGCAGGCGGCCGCCCCCGCCGCTGCGGCGCCGGTGACCATCCGCGTCGATCTGGAACGCGTGGACCGCCTGATCAATGCAGTCGGCGAACTGGTCATCCAGCAGGCCATGCTGGCCCAGCGCGTGACCGAAAGCGGCCTGGCCCGTTCGTCCGACATCGGCCTGGGTCTGGAAGACCTCGAACTGCTGACGCGCGAGATTCAGGACAGCGTCATGGCCATTCGCGCCCAGCCGGTGAAGTCGGTGTTCCAGCGCATGCCGCGCCTGGTGCGCGAGGCCGCCGAGGCTACGGGCAAGAAGGTCAAGCTGGTCACCTCCGGCGAGGACACCGAGGTCGACAAGACCGTGGTCGAACGCCTGGCCGAGCCGATCACCCACATGCTGCGCAACGCCATCGACCACGGGCTGGAAAGCCCCGAGGACCGTCTGGCGGCGGGCAAGCCGGCCGAGGGCACGGTGCGTCTGGCGGCCCTGCATCGCTCGGGCCGGATCGTCATCGAGATCTCCGACGACGGCAAGGGCATCAACCGCCCGCGCGTGAAGGGCATCGCCGTCGAGCGCGGCCTGATCGCCGAGGACGCGGTGCTGTCGGACGATGAGATCGACAACCTGATCTTCCTGCCCGGCTTCTCCACCGCGACCGAGGTGTCCGACCTGTCGGGCCGGGGCGTCGGCATGGACGTGGTGCGCCGATCGATTCAGTCGCTGGGCGGGCGCATCTCCATCAGCTCCGTGCCCGGCAAGGGCTCGATCTTCACCCTCAGCCTGCCGCTGACGCTGGCGGTGCTGGACGGCATGGTGGTCGGGGCCGCCGAGCAGACCCTGGTCGCGCCCCTGGCCGCCATCGTCGAGAGCCTGACGCCGAACGCGGCCGACATCCATTACGTCGGCGGCGTCGATCCCGTGCTGCGCTTCCGCGAGGCCTTCGTGCCGCTGGTGGACGTCGGCCTGATCATGGGCTTCCGCGACGCCCCGACCGAGCTGAAGGGCGGGGTGGTGATGATCGTCGAGACCGAAAGCCGTCAGCGCGCGGCCCTGCTGGTCGACGCCATCCACGGCCAGCGCCAGGTCGTCATCAAGAGCCTGGAAACCCATTACCGCCACGTCGAGGGCGTGGCCGCCGCCACCATCCTGGGCGACGGCCGCGTGGCCCTGATCCTCGACATCGACGCCCTAGTGACCGCCAAGCGTTCCCGACCCCCGTCGCGTTCCGACCTGCAAATGGCGAGCTGAGACCATGACCCCGACTGAACACCAGACCCTGACCCCCAATGTCGCCGGGACCGACCGCGAACTGATCGCCTTCCGCATCGGCGAACAGGAATTCTGCGTCGACATCATGAGCGTGCGCGAGATCCGCGGCTGGACCCCGGCCACGCCTCTGCCGCGCTCGCCCGCCTATATGAAGGGCGTCATAAATCTGCGCGGCGTGGTGCTGCCGATCATCGACCTGGGCGCGCGTTTCGGCCTGGCCACGACCGAGCCGACCGAGCGTCACGTCATCATGGTGGCCCATGTCGGCTCGCGCCTGGTCGGCCTGCTGGTCGATGCGGTGTCGGACATCGTGCAACTGTCGGACGCGGCCATCCAGCCGACGCCCGACGTGGCCAGCGACCAGGTGAAGTCCTTCGTGAAGGGCATCTTCGCCGTCGAGGGCGGCCGCATGATCAGCCTGATCGACCTGGACCACGTTCTGCCGGAAAGCGAGGCCGAAGCGGCATGACGACCGTCGCCGGGCGGGAAGCCCTGGTCGAAGGCGAGTTCGTCTTCACGGCCGAGGATTTCCGCCACATCGCCCAGACCCTGCACGCTCACGCGGGGATCGCCCTCAGCGAGGGCAAGGCGGCGCTGGTCTATTCGCGCCTGGCCAAGCGGCTGCGCGTGCTGGGGCTGCGCAGCTTCCGCGACTACTGCGCCCTGATCGATGGGGCGGAGGGCGTGGACGAGCGCCAGGCGATGATGGCGGCCCTGACCACCAACGTCACCCGCTTCTACCGCGAGCCGCACCACTTCGATCACCTGCGCGACAAGGTGATGCCGGAGCTGGCGGCCAAGGCGCGCGCGGGCGGTCGGGTGCGCCTGTGGTCGGCCGCTTGTTCGAACGGGCAGGAGCCCTATTCGATGGCGATGACGGTGCTGGACGTTCTGCCGGAAGCGGCCGAACTGGACGTGCGAATCCTGGCCACCGACATCGACCCCAACATGGTCGCCGAGGGTGCGGCGGGCGTCTATTCCGACGACCTTCTGGCCCCGGTCCCCGCGGCGTCGCGCAGGCGTTTCGAGCCGGTCGCGGGCGCGCCGGGCCGGTTCAGCGCCGATGCGACGCTGCGACGACTGGTGACGTTCAAGGAGCTGAACCTGATCGGCGACTGGCCGATGCGCGGCCGCTTCGACGTCATCTTCTGCCGCAACGTGGTCATCTATTTCGACGACGCGACCCAGGAGCGGGTCTGGGGCCGGTTCACGCCGATCCTGAACCCCGGCGGCGTCCTCTACATCGGCCATTCCGAGCGGGTGACGGGCCCGGCGGCCCATGTTCTGCAGCCCGCCGGCCTGACCACCTACGTCAAGGGAGCGGGGGCATGAGCGCGGTCACGGTCCTGGTGGTGGACGACAGCGCCACCATGCGCAGCCTGATCAGCGCCGTCCTGCGCCGCGATCCGGAGATCAACGTGGTCGGCACGGCCGCTGATCCGCTGGAGGCGCGCACGAAGATCAAGGAACTGAACCCCGACGTCATCACCCTGGACGTCGAGATGCCCAATATGAACGGGCTGGAGTTCCTCGAGAAGATCATGCGGCTGCGGCCCATGCCGGTGGTCATGGTTTCGACCCTGACCCAGGCGGGGACCGACGTGACCCTGGCCGCGCTGGAGGTCGGGGCCGTCGACGCCGTGGCCAAGCCCGCCCCGGGCGTGCCCGCCGCCGAAGCCTTCGCCGACCTGGCCGAGAAGGTGAAGATCGCCGCGCGGTCACGTGTCCGCCCGCTGGAGGATCGCGCGGTCAAGGGCCACGAGGGGGTCTATCACGCCGACCCCGGCCATGTGCTGGCGATCGGCTCGTCCACCGGCGGGGTCGAGGCCCTGCTGACCATCCTGTCGGCCTTCCCGGCGGACTGCCCGGCGACGGTCGTCACCCAGCACATGCCCGCCAGCTTCACCAGGAGCTTCGCCGCCCGCCTGAACAAGGTCTCGGCCGCCACGGTCAGCGAGGCCGAGGACGGCGCGCCGCTGAAGCCGGGCCACGTCTACATCGCGCCGGGCGGCGAGACCCATCTGGCGGTCTCGGGCGGGAGTTGTCGCCTGGTCGCCGCCGATCCGGTCAACGGCCACCGCCCCTCGGTCGACGTGTTGTTCGGCTCGGTCGCCCAGCTGGGCCGCCCGATGACGGGCGTCATCCTGACCGGCATGGGCAAGGACGGGGCCAGGGGCCTGCTGGCCATGCGCCAGGCCGGCGCCCGCACCCTGGGCCAGGACGAGGCGTCCTGCGTCGTCTATGGGATGCCGCGCGCGGCTTTTGAACTGGGCGCCGTCGAGCGCCAGCTGCCCCTGTCCCGCATGGCCCCGGCCATTCTCGAATCCTGCGCCGCCCGTTCGGGCGCGCCCCAGACTGTCGCGTAAGGACGTTCATGCCCGCCGCTTCCGCCATTCGCACCCTTGTCGTCGACGACCAGCTGACGATGCGCTCTCTTGTCCGCGCCAGTCTGCAGCAGATCGGCGTGCGCGACATCGAGGAGGCGCCCGACGGCGAGGCGGCCCTGCGGTCCCTGCTGGCGCAGCCGGTCCACCTGGTGATCTCGGACTTCAACATGCCGAATCTGGACGGCCTCAGCCTGCTGCGCGCCATCCGGGCGCACCCGCCCCTGTCCAAGACGGCCTTCATCATGCTGACCGGTCGGGCCGATCGCGAGCTGGTTCAGCGCGCCGTGCAGTTCGGCGTGAACAACTACCTGGTCAAACCCTTCACCACCGCCCAGCTGAAAGAGAAGCTGGAAGCGGTGTTCGGCCCGCTGACGTGATCGGCGCGGCCGCTCAGGAGCCGGTCGAGCGGCGCGTGCACGTAGGGCAGGGCGATCACTTCGTGTCGTCCGATCCCGACGTGGTGCTGACCACCGTCCTGGGCAGCTGCGTGGCCCTGTGCCTGCGTGACCCGGCGGCGGGGGTCGGGGGCATGAACCACTTCCTTCTGCCCGAAGGCTCGGGCTCCGGAACGGACGCCGGCCGTCGCTACGGCGCCTATCTGATGGAAGTGCTGATCAACGACGTGCTGAAGGCGGGCGGACGCCGCGAGCGGCTGGAGGCCAAGCTGTTCGGCGGCGGCCGCATGTTCGACAGTCTCAGCGACGTGGGCGCCGCCAACGCCGACTTCGCCGAGAAATTCCTGGCAGACGAAGGGATTCCCGTCGTTAGCCGCAGTCTGAGAGGCGCGGGCGGGCGCCGCATACACTATTGGCCGGTCAGCGGTCGGGCGCGTCAGCGCGTGGTGACGGACGGCGCGATCCTGCCGCCCGCGATCCCGTCGTCGCCCGTCGCAGCCGGAGATCTGGAGCTGTTCTGATGGCCGAGACGGACAATCGCGACCTGTTGGCCGCCATGGCGGCGGAGCTGGCGGACATCCGCGTCGAGATCGAGGCGGCGGGCGGCCTGGTGTCCGAGGTCCTGCGCCAGCTGCCGGCCGAGGCCCGGCTGGGGTATCTGACGCGCAGCCAGACCTTCGACGTGCTCTCCCAGCGGATCGAGGCCCTGGCCGGCCTGGCCCAGGCCGTGGCCGACGACCAGCCGATGGACACGGCCCTGGCGGCGCTGCCCCTGGCCGAGATGGCCGAGCGGATGCAGGAGACCACCCACCGCGCCCGGCCGGGAGCGGCCCCCGCCGAGGAGAGCGCCGAAGACGAACACGTCCCGGCCTCGGGCGTGCTGCAACTCTTCTGAGCCCATGAGCGAGGACCGCATCAATCTGGAGCAGTCGACGGTCCTGCTGGTGGACGACACGCCGCAGGCGCTCGACATGCTGAGCTCGATCTTCCAGGGCTTCGGCGTCAAGGAGCAGATCAAATGCCCCTCGGCCGTCGAGGCGGTGAAGGTCGTGCAGCAGCGTTCGGTCGATCTGATCGTCATCGACTGCGGCGACCCGGAGATGGACGGCTACGCCTTCACCCGCTGGCTGCGACGCGAGACGCCCGCGCCCCTGCGCTACACCCCCGTCATCCTGGTGACCGGCCACGCCGCCCAGTCCAAGGTGCAGGAAGGCCGCGACTGCGGCGTCAGCTTCGTCATCGCCAAGCCCCTGACGCCCGCCGTGCTGCTCAAGCGCATCCTGTGGCTGGGGGCCGACGAGCGCGAGTTCGTGGAATGCGAAACCTACGTCGGGCCCGATCGTCGTGTCCGCAACTTCGGCCCGCCCGTGGGCATGGCGGGGCGCCGCAAGGGTGATCTGTCGGCCCATGTCGGCCACGCCGTCGAGGCCAATATGGACCAGGCCGATATCGACATGCTGCTGAAGCCGCAAAGGGTGTCCCTGTGACCGAGGCCGTGACCACCAGGATCCAGACCACACTGGCGCAACAGATGGCCCAGCCGGGCGGCCGGACTCTGGCCGACGTCGAGCGCCGCGCCAACGAACGCCTGGGCCGGCACAAGGCCGAGGTCATGGTCGAGGTCGAGGCCGCCGTCGCGGGGCTGGAAGGGCTGTGCGTCGCGCAGCCGGAGACGCCGGCGGGGGAGGTCTATCGCCTGGCGACGCGGGTGCTGGACCTGGCGGGTTTCTTCGAGACCGGGCCCTTGTTCGACGCGGGCTACAGCCTGGCCGACATGGCGGACCGCATGGCGGCGGCCGACGCCTGGGAGTGGCCGCCGGTTCAGGTGCACGTCCAGGCGCTGCGGCTGATCCTCAACGCGGGCTGCGAGCGCAATGCGGCGACGGATCATCTGCTGGCGGGCCTCAAGGCCGTCGCGGGGAAGACGGGCGCCTAGGCCCTTCTCCCCTTGTGGGAGAAGGAAGCCGTTAGCCGTATCTGGCGATGCCCAGGTCGGCGGTTTCGATGTCCGGCGTCCGGCCGCTGATCAGGTCGGCGATGACGCGGGCCGAGCCGCAGGCCATGGTCCAGCCCAGCGTGCCGTGGCCGGTGTTCAGGAACAGGTTGTCCAGCCTGGTCTTGCCGATGACCGGGGTGCCGTCGGGCGTCATCGGGCGCAGGCCGGACCAGTAGCTGGCCGCCTTCAGGTCGCCGGCGCCGGGGAACAGCGAGCCCACCGAATGCTCCAGCGTGTTGCGGCGCTGTTCCGGCAGGATGTTGTTGTAGCCCGAGATCTCGGCCATGCCGCCGACGCGGATGCGGTCGCCCAGACGGGTGATCGCCACCTTGTAGCTCTCATCCATGATGGTCGAGACGGGGGCGGCGGGTTCGTCGATGATCGGAGCGGTGATCGAATAGCCCTTCACCGGATAGACCGGCAGGGTCATGCCCAGCGGCTTGACCATCTGCGGCGAGTAGGAGCCCAGGGCCAGCACATAGGCGTCGGCCGTGACCACGCCCTTGTCGGTCTTGACCCCGGTGATGCGGCCGCCCTCGGCGATCAGAGCCTGAATCGTCGTGCCGTACTGGAAGGTCACGCCCTGAGTCGCCGTCGCGTGGTCGGCCAGGGCGTTGGTGAATTTGAAGCAGTCGCCGGTCTCGTCGCGCGGTAGGCGCAGGCCGCCGACGAACAGGTCGCGGGTGGCCTTCAGGCCCGGCTCGGCGCGGATGCAGCCGTCCTGGTCCAGCACCTCGAACGGGACGCCGCCTTCGCGCAGGACCTCGGTGTCCTTGTAGATGCCGTCGAGCTGTTTCTGCGTGCGGAACAGCTGCAACGTGCCCTGGGTGCGGTGGTCGTACTGAAGGCCCAGCTCCTCGTTCAGCGCCGTCTGCACCACCTGGCTGTATTCGGCCAGACGCACCATCCGCGCCTTGTTCAGCGCATAGCGGGTCGAGGTGCAGTTGCGCAGCAGGGCCAGCAGCCAGCGCACGGTCGCCACGTTCAGATGCGGATGCAGGATCAGCGGGGCGTGACGCATGAACAGCCACTTGACCGCCTTGGCCGGGATGCCGGGCGCTGCCCAGGGCGAGGAGTAGCCGGGCGAGATCTCGCCCGCATTGGCGAAGCTGGTCTCCAGCGCCGGGCCGCTCTGGCGGTCGATGACGACGACCTCGTGCCCCTGACGGGCCAGGTAGTGGGCGGTGGTCACGCCGATGACGCCGGCGCCGAGGATTGCGATCTTCATAGGACTTGACCTTACGCGAACCAGACGCGTGGCCTCCTAGACCAGATTTTGCGCCGGTCGCGCAAGTCGGAGTTTGTGTGCGCCGCAATATCGACGACGTTGATAAGGACTGCCTGTGTTCGGCCGATCACGGTTGATTATTTGCTCGCTATATCGGTCAGGCGCGACAAGCTTGGCCTAGGAGGATCGGGTCGGGTCGGTCAGAGGCTCGCCGTAGTGGCGATCGCCGTGCAGATTGGCGGCCAGGGGCGCTGTGGTGCGTTCGATCATGCGATGGACGACCGGCTTGTCCGGCCCCTGGTGCAGGGCGCGGATGCCCTCGTTGATCGAGGCGTCGGCGTGGGTGATGCGCTGGTTGTGGCGGATGTAGTCCAGCCAGGTCGGCGTCTGATACTTCTCGACCCAGATCTCGGGTTCGGCCAGGTCGCGCATCAGGCGCCACTGACGCGCGCCGTCGCGGCGGCGGATGCGACGCCGCTCGTCCATCAGGGCCAGGAAGGCGTCGATGTCCTCCTCGCGGATGCGATAGGCGATGGAGACGATCACCGGCCCGCTGCGCGGCTCGATGGCCAGGGCGGTCTGCGGCTCGGTCCACCGACGCAGCAGATCCATGTTCAGATTGGCGGTCGAGGGCAGGGGCACCTTCAGGCCGATCAGCACGCACAGCGTCAGCACGCCCGCCGACACGGCCAGCGCCGTCTCGACGCCGTAGGTCTGGGCCAGACTGCCCCACAGCCAACTGCCGCCCGCCATGCCGCCGAAGGCCGCCATCTGATACAGCGCCAGGGCTCGCGCCACGACCCAGCGGGGCACCGACATTTGCACCGTGACGTTGAAGCTGGACAGCACCAGCACCCATCCCGCTCCGGCGATCATCAGGGCCGGAAGCGTCACGACCAGCCAGGGCGCATAGCCCAGGCCCAGGGCCGCCGCGGCAAAGGCCAGGGCGGCGACGCGGACGATGGTCTCCGTCTCATATTTCGCGCGAAGTCGGCCGACGAACAGGGCGCCGCCCACGGCGCCGACGCCGAACGATCCGAGCAGCAGGCCGAAAACCAGAGGGCCGCCGCCGCTCTCGCGCGCGACTACGGGCATCAGGGCCTGGATCGCGCTGGCGCCGACGCCGAACACCAGGGCGCGCAGCAGCACCGCCGTCACGCGCGGCGACAGGAAGGCGTAGCGCACGCCGCCCGCCATGGCCGCCAGCAGCCGCTCTCGCGGCAGGGTCTGCTTGGGCCGCTCGGGCTTCCAGCGGAACAGGACGATCAGCAGGCCCAGATAGCTGAAGGCGTTGACGGCGAAGGCCGCCGCCGCGCCCGCCGCCGCCACGATCAGGCCGCCCAGCGCCGGGCCGACGCTGCGGGCCATGTTGAAACCCATGGAGTTCAGGGTCACGGCTCCGGCCAGATCCTCGCGCGGGACCATATCGCCGACCGACGCCTGCCACGCTGGGCCGTTGAAGGCCGTGCCGCAGCCGATCAGGAAGGTGAAGGTCAGCAGCACCCACGGCGTGATCCAGCCCATCCAGGTCATGGCCGCCAGCCCCGCCGAGACCAGCAGCATGAAGGTCTGGGCCGCCAGCATGATCCTGCGTCGGTCCACCGTGTCGGCCAGGGCTCCGGCCGCCAGCGACAGCAACATGATCGGCAGGGTGATCGACGCCTGCACCAGGGCGACCATCTGCGCCGAGGCGATGGAGGTCATCATCCACGCCGCGCCCACCGACTGGATCAGGCCGCCGAAATTGGTGACCAGGCTGGTGATCCACACCGCACGGAAGATCGGATGCCGCAGCGGCGCCAGGGCCGAGGGACGCTCCGGCGGGACGGACGGCGGCCCAGAAGCAGCGGCGTCGGCGGTCGAACTCATGCGGGGCGGCTCCTCGCATGGACGATACGGGGGTGGACGATACGCAGCAGACGGGAACCGACGACGATCATGCGGGCAATCCACACGGCTTCGGCGGGGGAAGCAAGGCAGGAAGCGGTCACTCTGGGTTCCGGATTATTGGCGTCGCGAGGGCGGCGGCGGGACGCTATAGGAAGGCCGTGACCGTCCCAGCCGTTC
This sequence comes from Brevundimonas sp. UBA4609, assembly GCA_002386585.1. Lineage (GTDB taxonomy): Bacteria > Pseudomonadota > Alphaproteobacteria > Caulobacterales > Caulobacteraceae > Brevundimonas > Brevundimonas olei. The sequence continues at coordinate 9,366 of DGIZ01000221.1, forward strand.
CCTCCCAGTCGCCTTCGGCCCCCTTCACCGTGGCCGCCCTGTATCGTTTCGCGCCCGTGGCCGACCCGGCGGCGTTGCGGATGCATCTGCTGGACCTGTGCGGGACGCAGGTGCGCGGCACGCTTCTGGTGGCGCATGAGGGGATCAACGGCACTATCGCCGGCCCCGAAGCCGACGTCGCCCGCGTCGTCGACGGGGTGCGCGCCCTGCCGGGCTTCGAGCGGCTGGAGCTGAAATATTCGACGGCGCAGGCCATGCCCTTCCACCGCATGAAGGTGCGGGTGAAGGCCGAGATCGTCACCATGGGCCAGCCCGACATCGACCCGGTCGAGGGCGTCGGGACCTACGTCTCGCCCCAGGACTGGAACGCCCTGATCGCCGATCCCGACACCGTCGTCATCGACACCCGCAACGACTATGAGGGCGAGATCGGCGCCTTTGCGGGCGCCGTCCAGCCCAATACCCGCACCTTCCGCGAGTTCGCTGACTGGTTCCGCACCGAGGGGCGCGCCCTGCTGGACCGGCCGACCCCGCCGAAGGTGGCGATGTACTGCACCGGCGGCATCCGCTGCGAAAAGGCCACCGCCTTTCTGAAGGCCGAGGGGGTGCGCGACGTGCATCATCTCGAAGGCGGCATCCTGAAATATCTGGAGACGGTGCCGGAGCCGGAAAGCCTGTGGCGCGGCGAGTGCTTCGTCTTCGACGAGCGGGTGTCGGTCGGCCATGGACTGGTCGAGGGCGACCACACCCTGTGCCGCGCCTGCCGGATGCCGGTCAGCCCCGAGGGGCGCCGCTCTGCGCGCTATGTCGAGGGCGTGTCCTGCGACCGCTGCTGGGACGACCGCGACGCGACCCAGCGCGAGGGTTACGCCGAACGCCAGAAGCAGATGGAGATCGCCCGCGCCCGAGGCGTGGCGCATGTGGGGGCGACCTTCTCTAACCCTCTCCCGGCGGGAGAGGGCTTGAGCCTCCAAGAGCCGAAGGCGATTGGCTAAGGCGAAAGGGTGAGGGGCTTGTCCCGCCAGTCGGCGTAAGCCGTCGCGCGACGGCCGTTGGCCGACTTCAGCCGTGAACCCTCACCCTTTCGCGCAAGAACGATCGCTGCGCTCTCGTGCGCTCAAGCCCTCTCCCATCGGGAGAGGGTCGCGGTCGGCGCCCTGCCATGCCATCCTCCTCGCATAGTCAGGAGGCCCGCCCATGTCCGCCTTTCGTCCCGTCGAGCGCCTCGACACTCATGAGGTGTCCAATCAGGTTCCGCCGCTGGAGGACGTCGACCTGTTCGCGGGCGACAGGGCGCTGCACGACGCCGTGCGCCATTGGGGCGGGGCGGGGCATGTCGAGCGGCTGACCGATCTGGGCCGCCGCTGCGGCTCGGCCGAGGTGATCGACTGGGGCGTGCAGGCCAATCGGGTGACGCCCGTGCTGGACACCCACGACCGCTATGGCCGTCGGATCGACGAGGTGACCTTTCATCCGGCCTATCATCAGCTGATGGAGTTGGGACTGGGCGCAGGGATCGCCGCCAGCGCCTGGGACGGGACGCCGAACGGGCATCTGCTGCACGCGGCCATCCTGTTCCTGACGGGGCAGGCGGATTCGGGGACCAGTTGCCCCATGACCATGACCTACGCCTCGGTCGCGGCGCTTCAGGCCGATCCGGCGACGGGCGAACCGTGGATCCGGGGCGTGCTGGCCGGCCGTTACGACCCGGCTGTGCGCCCGGCGGGGGGCAAGGCGGGTGTGACGCTCGGCATGGCCATGACCGAGAAGCAGGGCGGGTCGGACGTGCGCGCCAACACCACCCGCGCCGAGCCGGTCGGCGAGGACGGCTGGTATAGTCTGACCGGACACAAGTGGTTCTGTTCGGCGCCGATGTGCGACGCCTTCCTGACGCTGGCCTATGCGCCGGGCGGGCTGACCTGCTTCATCCTGCCGCGCTGGCTGCCGGACGGGACGCGCAATGCGGGCTTCCGCGTCATGCGGCTGAAGAACAAGATGGGCGACCGCTCCAACGCCTCGTCCGAGGTCGAGTATCACGGCGCGCTGGCGCAGCGGCTGGGTGAGGAGGGGCGGGGCGTCGCCACCATCATCCGCATGGTCCAGCACACGCGGCTGGACTGCGTGGTCGGATCGGCGCTGCAGATGCGCGGGGCGCTGGCGCAGGCGGTGTGGCACGCCGCCCACCGCACCGCCTTCCAGAAGCGGCTGATCGACCAGCCGATGATGGCCGCCGTCCTGACCGATCTGGCGGTCGAGAGCGAGGCGGCGACGGCCCTGTCGATGCGGCTGGCGGCGACCTTCGATACGGACGACGCCGTGGGACGCCTGCTGACGCCGGTCGCCAAATACTGGGTCTGCAAGCGCGCGCCGAACCTGATCTATGAGGCGATGGAGGCGCTGGGCGGCGCCGGCTATGTCGAGACGGGACCGATGCCGCGCCTGTTCCGCCAGTCGCCGCTGAACGCCATCTGGGAAGGCTCGGGCAACGTCATCGCCCTGGACGTGCTGCGCGCGGCGGGGCGCGAGCCGGAGGCCGTCGAAGCCCTGCGC
>DGIZ01000105.1:0-212 GCA_002386585.1 Brevundimonas sp. UBA4609
CGCGCGGCGTCAGCAGCGCCGCGTGCGCCGCGCCCAGCGCCAGGCAGGCGAAGACGGCGCAGAAGGCCGCCATGATCAGGAAGATGCGGACGCGGGTGTCTTCTTCCGGCCGCGCATCGGCGCGGGCGCGCTCGAACGAGTGCTCCAGGTTCCACACCAGGGAGGCGACCCACCGCCCCCAGGCCGAGACGGCGCCGCCGAAGGTCGCCTGC
>DGIZ01000105.1:401-1108 GCA_002386585.1 Brevundimonas sp. UBA4609
GCCGCCGAAGGTCGCCTGCGGGCGGCCGCGATAGCCCATGCCGTGGTGGTCATGCACGCTCATTGCACGGCCTCCGCAGCGGCGGCGGGCGGCGCAGCAGGGGCCTTTTCAACCGGCTTCTCGACCGGCGGCGGGGCGATCTCGGTCAAGGCCGCCTCGCCCGCCTGCTTCTTCACATCGACCGGGCCCAGGCCGATCTCGCGCGACAGGGCCTCCAGCCGCGCGGGCTGCTCCAGCCGCGTGACCTCGGCGCGCAGCAGACGGACCCGCTCGCGGCTTTCGCGAATATCACGCTCGATGCGACTGATCTCGGCGCTCTCGCGCGCAGCGGCCGCCTTGGCGATGTAGACCGAGAAGACCAGCGCCAGGACGCAGGCCACGCCGATGATCTCGACGCAGCGCACGCCGCGCACCTTCCACTCGAACAGGCGTTTGACGGGGGCGGGCGTGGCGATCATGCGGCCCTCCCCTTCATCGCGCCCCACGCCGGGGCGTCGGTCCGAACCGCCGCGCGGATCTTGGCCGAGCGGGCGCGGGGGTTGGCGGCCAGTTCGGCCTCGCCCGCCTCGCGCGCGCCCTTGAACAGCAGGTCGAAGCTGGGCTTGCGCGTCTCGACCGCGACCGGCGCATGGCGCGATCCGCCCGGCGCATTGCCCGTGCGCTCGGTCAGGAAGGCCTTGACCATGCGATCTTCCAGCGAATGGAAG
>DGIZ01000105.1:1310-1697 GCA_002386585.1 Brevundimonas sp. UBA4609
CGATCTTCCAGCGAATGGAAGGTGACGACGACCAGCCGCCCGCCGGGCGCCAGCGTCGCCTCGGCCGACTCCAGCCCGCGCTCCAGCTCGCCCAGCTCGTCGTTGACGGCGATGCGCAGGGCCTGAAACACGCGGGTGGCCGGATGGATGGCGGCGCCGCGACGCCCGCCCAGAGCCTTCTCCACCACCTCGGCCAGATCCAGGGTGCGGGTGAAGGGCTGCTCGACCCGGCGACGCAGGATGGCGGTCGCGACACGGCCCGACTGGCGCTCGTCGCCGTACAGCTTGAAGATATGGGCCAGCGGCCCGTGGTCCCAGGTGTTGACGATGTCGGCGGCGGTCACGCCCTCATCCGACATCCGCATGTCCAGCGGCCCGTCGCGCATG
>DGIZ01000105.1:1933-2146 GCA_002386585.1 Brevundimonas sp. UBA4609
CATGAAGGAGAAGCCGCGTTCGGCCTGATCCAGCTGCATCGACGAGACGCCGATATCGAAGACGGCGCCGTCCAGCTTGGCCTTGCCGCTTTCCTCGAACGCCTCGGCCAGACCGGAGAAGGGCGTGCGGATCAGCTGGAAATGCTCGGGAAAGTCACGCGCCACGGCGTCCGCGAACGGCTGCACCGTCGGGTCGCGATCCAGCGCCACGAC
>DGIZ01000105.1:2370-3314 GCA_002386585.1 Brevundimonas sp. UBA4609
GTCGCGATCCAGCGCCACGACCTCGGCCCCGCACTCCAGAATGGCGCGGGTATAGCCGCCCGCGCCGAAGGTGGCGTCGATGATCACATCGCCCGCCTTGGGCGCCAGCGCCCCGATCACCTCGGCCAGCAGAACGGGCGCGTGCGGAGAGGTCATGCCGCCCCTCCCGTCTTCGCCGCCATCGCCTGACGGCGCATCTCGCCGAACTGCTTCAGGCCCTCGCGCGCCATGCGGCGCTGCTCGGCGCGGTGCGCGGCCCACTTGTCCTTGTTCCAGATCTGGAAGCGCTCGCCGACGCCGTAGATGACGACCGTGTCGGACAGGTCGACCTCGGCGCACAGATGCTCCGGCAGGGTGATGCGCCCGCCCGAGTCATAGGCCAGCGGCTTCTGCTCGCCGAAGATCGAGGCTTCCAGCGCCGAGCGATAGGGATCGCCGAACGGCAGGCTTTCGATCACCGCGCGATACTCGGCGAACAGCTTGTCGCCGCCCGCTTCCAGACAGTCGGCCTCGATGGAGGGAAAGCAGAAGACGCCATGCTCGGCGCCGTTCTCGGCCGTGCGGAATTCCTGAGGGATCAGGAGACGGCGCTTGCCATCCAGCTGCTTCTCGTAGGTCGAGAGAAACACGCCCTGCCCTATCGAACCCTGCGGCCCGTCCCTGAAATCCGATGAAAAAGCCCACGCGTCGGGCCTTGGCCCTCACTCATGAGCCATTGGGATAGCATGGGACAGAATGGGCCTCAATGGGATTAGTTGACGCCCTTTAACCTAATTTGCGGTTCCGATGACGTCGTCACGACTGCAAAATCGGAACATACATAGAACAAAATGAGTATTCACAGCCTGTGGACGGGTTCTAAGGCCTTGATTTCAACGGAATGGTTAACGGCCCAGCCGATAATGCCGACCAGCGCTCGTCTTCACACCGTCATCCTCGGGCTT
>DGIZ01000191.1 GCA_002386585.1 Brevundimonas sp. UBA4609
AGGGCCAGCGCCTGGGCCTGGCGCCGCAGGGAGGCGGTGCCGAAGCGGGCGCCCTGGGGCAGGTCGGCGAAGGTCGCGCAATGCTTGCTGATGAAGGCGTCGCGGGGGTCTTCGCGCTCGGGCACGGCGGCGATGGCCAGGCCGGGCGGCTGTTCGGCGGGCACGTCCTTCATCGAGTGGACGGCGACGTCGACGCGGCCGTCCAGCAGGGCTTCCTCGATCTCCTTGGTGAACAGGGCCTTGCCGCCGACTTCCAGCAGGCGGCGGTCCTGGATGCGGTCGCCGGTGGTGACGATCTCGACCAGGGGAACCAGGGTTTCGATCTCTGCCTCGGGCAGGCCCAGGGCGCGGCCGATGGCGCGCTGCATCATGCCGGACTGGGCCAGGGCCAGGCGCGAACGCCGCGTACCGATGCGCAGGAGAGGTTGAGTCACGTCGAGACGCCGTTGCGAAAGGGGGGGCGGGTCGCTAACTCCGCCCAATGAAGATGGACGCGGACTATAGCAGGGCGACGGACGGGGCAACCGAACGCGGGTCGGACGGTTTGACCGTGCTGGGCCTGGAGACCAGTTGCGATGAGACCGCCGCCTCGGTGGTACGGCTGTCGGCGGCGGGCGCCGAGGTGCTGTCCAGCGTCATCCACAGCCAGATCGACGACCACGCGGCCTATGGCGGGGTGGTGCCGGAAATCGCCGCCCGCAGCCATGTGGAGATGATCGACGGCGTGACGCGCCGGGCCATCGCCGAGGCCGGGCTGGACTGGAGCGCGCTGGACGGCGTGGCGGCGACGGCGGGGCCGGGACTGGTGGGCGGGGTCATGGTGGGCCTGTCCTACGGCAAGGCGGCGGCGCTGGCGCGGGGGCTGCCGCTGATCGCGGTCAACCATCTGGAAGGCCATGCGGTGTCGGCGCGGCTGGGGGCGGAGACGACCTATCCCTTCCTGCTGCTGCTGGTCTCGGGCGGGCATTGCCAGCTCTTGGAAGTGCGCGGCATCGGCGACATGAGCCGGTTGGGCACGACCATCGACGATGCGGCGGGCGAGGCCTTCGACAAGATCGCCAAGGCCATGGGGCTGGGCTATCCGGGCGGACCGGCGCTGGAGAGGCTGGCGGCGTCAGGCGACGGGTCGCGCTTCGAGCTGCCGCGGGCGCTGTTGGGGCGCAAGGACTGCGACTTCTCATTCTCGGGGCTGAAGACGGCGGCGTCGCGACTGGCCCAGACCTGCGAGACGGAGCAGGACCGGGCCGATCTGGCCGATGCCGTGCAGAAGGCGATCGCGCGCCAGCTGGCCGAACGCTCCGAGCGGGCGATGAAGGATTACGCCGAGGCGCATCCGGAACTTGCTGACGGCGCCCTCAAGCAGCCGAGCCCCGTGGGCGAGGCGATAGGGCAAAAAGAAAGCCTCTTTGTGGTGGCGGGCGGCGTGGCGGCGAACAAGACGATCCGGCGGACGCTGGAGGATCTGGCGACCAAGCACGGCTTCGCCTTCCTGGCGCCGCCGCTGGCCTATTGCACCGACAATGCGGCGATGATCGCCCTGGCGGGGGCGGAGCGGCTGGAAAAAGGCCTGACCTCCGACATCGATGTCGCGGCTCGGCCGCGATGGCCTCTGGACGAGACACGCGCGAGCGTTGATCCTGTGCACAAGAAAACGGGCCGCAAGGGCGCCAAGGCTTAAAGCGGCCTGGCTCTCGGCGGGGGTCGGGGGACCGGAGAAGACATGGAATTCTATACGGCAGGCGTAATTGGCGGCGGCGCCTGGGGCACGGCCCTGGCGCAGAGCGCGGCGGCGGCGGGTCTGGCCGTCGTCCTGCAGGCGCGTGAGCCCGAGGTGATCGAGAGCATCCGCGCGCGCCGGATGAACGACGCCTTCCTGCCCGGCGTCGAGCTGGATTCGGCCATCAACGTCACCTCGGACCTGGCGGATCTGGCTGACTGCGACCTGATCTTGGCCGTGCCGCCCGCCCAGCACATGCGTGCGACGTTGCAGGCCTTCGCGCCCTACGCCCGGCCGGGCCTGCCCATCATTCTGTGCTCCAAGGGTATCGAGCGCGGTTCGCTGAAGCTGATGACCGATGTGTTGGCCGAGACGATTCCCTCGGCCACGGCCGCCGTACTGTCGGGGCCGAGCTTCGCCGCCGAGGTGGCGCGCGGCCTGCCCAGCGCCGTGACCCTGGCCTGCGCCGACGCGGCGATGGCCGAGGCCTTGGCCGGCGCCCTGTCGGGGCCGGTCTTCCGGCCCTATTACGCCGACGACCTGATCGGGGCCGAGACGGGCGGGGCGCTGAAGAACGTCCTGGCCATCGCCTGCGGCATCGTCGAGGGGCGCGAGCTGGGCCGCAGCGCCCACGCCGCGGTCATCACCCGCGGTTTCGCCGAGATCGTCCGCGTGGCCACGGCCCTGGGCGGCAAGGCCGAGACGGTGGCGGGCCTGTGCGGCCTGGGCGATCTGGTGCTGACCTGCTCCAGCCCGCAGTCGCGCAACATGAGCCTGGGCCTGGCCCTGGGTCAGGGCCTCAGCGTCGAGCAGGCGCTGGAAGGCAAGCGCTCGGTGGCTGAGGGCTATGAGAGCGCGCCGGCCGTGCGCGAGCTGACGCGTAAGCTGGGCGTCGACACGCCGATCTGCGAGGCGACGGCGGCGGTGCTGGCGGGCGAGCTGACGGTGGATCAGGCGATCGAGAGCCTGATGAGCCGTCCGCTGAAACCCGAGCGCGAATAGTGGTCGAAGAGGCTCCGGCGGCCGAGACGCATGAGCGCAAGCGGGTCTGGAAGACGCCGCCGAACGTGGCTCTGTGTCTGGAAACGGACATCGCCGATCCTGGATCGCGCGGCTTCGTGCTGCAGATCGGCGAGGCCTTCTTCCACGGCTTCGTGGTGAAGAAGGACGGTCAGGTCGCGGGTTGGGTGGATCGCTGCCCGCATGCGGGCTTTCCTATCGCGGTGGAGCTGGACCGCTATCTGACGCCGGACGGGTCGCTGATTTTGTGCGGCTGGCACGGGGCGGCGTTCGAGCCCCTGTCGGGCGCCTGCGTCGCCGGACCTTGCGCGGGCGGCAAGCTGACGCCTTGGCCGGTCGAGGCCAGGGGCGGGGTCATCCGCACGGCGTAAGGGTGGAAGGGACGCTAGAGCCCTATTTCTTCGGGACCAGCTTGGGGTCCTTGGTGAAGGCGTCGTCGACCTCTTCCTCGGTGATCCGCTTGGACGGGTCGCCGGGCTGGTTGAGGTTCTGCTCCTCGGTGCCGTCGCCCATCATGCCGGGGTGGGGGTCCTTGGGGTCTTTCTCGGCCATCATGGTCTCCTTCGCATTGACGCCAAGGCAATCCGGCGAAGGCGCAGGGCGTTCCATCACGCCCGCGCGAGACTACCTTTTCAGGCGTCGCGCATTGGCCGTGGCCGTGGCGTGGACCGGGGCCAGGGCGCGCCCCTGCGCCTTCAGTGCCGCGCCGTAGATTGACCAGCCGTCGTGCATCGCCCGGCTCCAGGCGGCCATGGCCCAGTCGGTCTGGACGGCGGCGAAGGCCAGGGGCGTGTCGGCGCGGGCCAGTTTGGCCAGGCAGTCGGCGGCCTCGGCCCCCTC
>DGIZ01000005.1:0-15497 GCA_002386585.1 Brevundimonas sp. UBA4609
GCTGAGGCGGGCCTGGGCGAGCGTCGGTTTCAGGGTCGGCAGGGGCGTGCGTGCGACCAGGACATGGCCGTCCGGCGTCGTCCGGCGCGTGGTCAGGCCGTCCTCGCCGACGGACAGGCCGGCCGCCGCGTCGGAGCCCAGACGGGCGCCTTGCGCCGCCAGGACGCGGCCGTCCGCATCGGCGATCAGCAAGGCGGCTTCGGGATCTTCCAGGCGGGCGCTGTCCAGGGCCTGGACCGGCTGGTTCGGCGTCTGAGCCAGAACGCGGGCGGCGGAGTCCAGGGCGCGATCCGTCCGCGCGGCGCGGGCTTCGACCTGGGCGGCGGCGAGCTTTGCCTCAAGCGTCAGGGTCTCCAGTCGGGCGGCCTCGACTTCGCGGCTGGGACGGCTGTTCTCGCGCGCGAACAGCATGACATAGGCCGCCAGGGCCAGCGCCACGGCGAGCGCAAGGATACGGATCCAGGGCGCGGAGCGCGCGGCCTGATGATCCGTGGCCCGACGGCCGGGCCCGTAACTGCGGCGCTCGGTGCCCCGCAAGGGCGACCCTCCTGTCCCGATTCACTCGGGAATCTAGGCTGCGTCGCGGAATCCGTCGAGGGGTGGGCGCCCAGGATGAGCGTCGGCGAGTCTAGGCGTCCGTCTCCGCGTCCTCATCCGGCCGGGGCGCAGGGGCCGGTGCGGCGATCTCGGTCATGCGACGCAGGATGGACTGGGCCTTGCGGGCCAGGCGCTGGGTTTCGGGCGGAGCGTCGTCCGGAGCCTCGGCCACCGAGGCGATCAGTTCGCGCGCCAGGTCCATCAGGTCGGGCCCTGCTGCGATCAGGCGGGCCTGGAATTCGATGCGCTGCGGGTCGCGGTCGTATTCGGCGCCGGGCACGCGCCAGCCGCCCCAGTCGGCCTTGTCGGTGACCACCACCGGATAGCTGCCGGGGTAGGGATGGTGGACGCAGTCGGCGGGGTCCTGCCACTTGTTGCGCGCGCGCAGGATGCGCCAGTCGCCCACGGCGCCGGCGGCGGGATTGTCCGAGGGAACCTGCAGTTCCGCCGCGGCGAACTCGCGGCCCAGGCCCACGTCGTAGGTGATCCGGACCGGCTCGTCGAAACCCTTGGCCCAGACGGGCATGACCTTTTCGACCTGGGCCCAGACGCCGACGCTCTCGACCCAGACCTTCTGGCCCTTCTGGAACTGGGCGCGCGCCATTCCGGACTTCCCTCTTGCAAAGAGGGGAATGATGCGGCCTGGCCGTTATCGTCGGGTTCCGTGACGTGGTTAGCGACGGATTAACCCTGAGGGCGGGAAATCTCTTCCAGCGCCTCGCCGGCGTAGCGTTCCTTGACCCGGGTCGACAGGTCGCCCAGCGAGACGACGCCGACCAGGCGGCCGTCCTTGTCCACCACCGGCAGGCGGCGAATCTGGCGCGACGACATCAGGTCCAGCGCGACCTTCAGGTCGTCGTCGGCCCGCACCACCAGAGCGTCGCGCGACAGCACGTCCAGCACCCGCGCTTCCGGTCCGGCGCCCGAGGCCACGCCGCGAACGACGATGTCGCGATCGGTCAGGGCGCCGATCAGCCGGTCGCCGTCGGCCACGGGGATGAAGCCAAAATCGCCCGCGGCCATTCGACCGGCGACGTTCTGCAGGGTGTCTTCCGGACGGGCGACCTGCACGTCCTTGCTCATCACGTCGCGAATCTTCATGGCCTTCTCACGTGTAGGGGGCGCCTGGCGGCCCAGCTTGGGAAACCCGCGCACGGCGTCCGGGGTTCCGGCCGCCGCAAGGACGCGACGCCGCCGAACCTTCCCCCTCGCAATCGATCGTGTTCGCCCCCACTATGAAAAGACAAACGCAAGGGTGAGCGATGGCCGAGGCTGCGACGGGACTGGAACTGGGCCATGTAGCGGCCCTCTTGGCGGCGGGCGTGGTGGCCGTGCCGGTATTCCGCAAGATCGGGTTGGGCTCGGTGCTCGGCTATCTGGCGGCGGGCGTCGCCATCGGTCCCTTCGGTCTGGCCCTGTTCCGCGAGCCTGAAGTCATCCTGCACGTCGCCGAGTTCGGCGTGGTCATCTTCCTGTTCATCATCGGCCTGGAGATGCGGCCCAAGCGCCTGTGGGGAATGCGCAAGGAGATTTTCGGTCTGGGCTCGGCCCAGGTCGGGCTGGCGGGGCTGGCCCTGACCGGCGTCGCTATGGCGGCGGGGGTTTCGGCGCCGGTGGCCTTCGTCGGAGCCATGGGCTTCGTCATGTCCTCCACAGCCGTCATCGTGCAGATGCTGGAGGAGCGCGGCGACCTGCCGACGCCCAGCGGCCAGAGGGCGGTCAGCATCCTGCTGTTCGAGGATCTGGCCATCGTGCCCCTGCTGGCCATCGTCGCCCTGCTGGGCGCCTCCCTCGGCCATGCGGCCGAGAGCACGACGCCGTTGTGGCGGTCGATCGGTCTGGCCCTGGCGGCCCTGGCGGGCGTGCTGGCGGTCGGCGTCTACGCCATCAATCCGGTGTTCCGCTTCCTGGCGCGCAACGGCGGGCGCGAGGTGATGACGGCCGCCGCCCTGCTGGTGGTGGCGGGCACGGCCTGGATCATGGACGAGGTCGGCCTGTCGATGGCCATGGGCGCCTTCCTGGCCGGGGTGCTGCTGTCCGACTCGACCTTCCGGCACCAGTTGGAAGCCGACGTCGAGCCGTTCCGCGCCATCCTGCTGGGCCTGTTCTTCCTGTCGGTCGGCATGGCGCTGGATATCGGCGTGGTCATCAGCGACTGGCGCATCGTCGTCGCCGGGCTGGCGGCCTTCATGGTGGTGAAGGCCCTCGTCATCTATGTCGTCGCCCGCCTGTTCAGGGCGCGCCATCATGAGGCGCTTGAGCGGGCGGCTCTGTTCGCCCAAGGCGGCGAGTTCGCCTTCGTCCTCTACGGCGCGGCGGCCGGCGCCGGGGTGATCGACGCCCAGGCCAGCGCGGCCCTGACGGCCATCGTCATCCTGTCCATGGCGCTGACGCCGCTGACGACGCTGGCGTTGAAGCGCTTCCTGCCGAAGGAGGCGGGCCTGTCGCCGGAAGAGGCCGAGGGCGTCGACGCCGCCGAGGGGCTGGGCGGCCAGGTGCTGATCATAGGCTTCGGCCGCTTCGCCCAGGTGGTGTCCCAGCCCCTGCTGGCGCGCGACGTGGACGTGTCGATCATCGAGAACGACGTGGAGATGATCCAGGCCGCCGGGAACTTCGGCTTCAAGGTCTATTACGGCGACGGCACGCGGCTGGACACGCTCAGGGCCTCGGGCGCGGGCAAGGCCGAGGCGGTGCTGGTCTGCGTCGACAAGCCCGAGACGGCCGACCGCATCGTCCAACTGGTCAAGTCCGAGTTTCCGGGCGTGAAGCTGCTGGTCCGCGCCTTCGACCGGGGCCATTCGCTGCGCCTGATCCAGGCGGGCGTGGACTATCAGGTGCGCGAGACCTTCGAATCCGCCCTGAAGTTCGGCCAGGCGGTGCTGGAGGAACTGGGCCTGCCGCAGGACGAAGCCGCCGAGGTCATCGCCGACGTGCGCCGCCGCGACGAGGCCCGGCTGGACCTGGAGGTCACCGGCGGCCTGGGGGCCGGGCGGGCCATGATGCGGGGCAATATGCCGACGCCGAAACCGACTCCCTATATCAAGCCTCACCGCGAGGGACGCCTGGTCAACGAGGACGAGGCCCCGGTGGAAGCGGTTCTCGAACCGGCGGAACGAAAGGCGGACTGATCCGGCATGGCGAGCATCGACCTGGCCAAGCGGGCCTATGACCACGGCTGGCGACTGGACCCCATCGTCCGCAGCCTGCTGGACACCGACTTCTACAAGCTGTTGATGCTGCAACTGATCTGGCGCCGGTTCCGCGATGTGCCGGTGACCTTCTCGGTCATCAACCGCACGACTTCGGTGCGTCTGGCCGAAGAGGTGGACGAGGCCGAACTGCGCGCCCAACTGGACCACGCCCGGTCCCTGCGTTTCACCAACCGCGAACTGATCTGGCTGGGCGGCAACACCTTCTATGGGGTGAAGTCGATCTTCAGCCCGGACTTTCTGGCCTGGCTGGCCGACTATCGCCTGCCGGACTACGACCTGTCTCGCAGCGCCGACGGACAGTACCGGCTCGAGTTTTCCGGAAGCTGGGCCGACGTCACCCTGTGGGAAATCCCCGCCCTGTCGATCCTGAACGAGCTGCGCAGCCGCCGCGCCCTGCGCCGCATGGGGCGGTTCGAACTGGACATCCTCTATTCGCGCGCCAAGACCAAGCTGTGGAGCAAGATCGAGCGGCTGAGGAAGCTGGAGCCGCTGGCCCTGTCCGACTTCGGCACGCGTCGCCGCCACGGCTTCCTGTGGCAGGGCTGGTGCGTCGAGGCGCTGAAGGAGGGGCTGGGAAGCGCCTTCATCGGCACCTCCAACGTGCTGCTGGCGATGAACAACGATCTGGAGGCCATAGGCACCAACGGCCACGAACTGCCCATGGTGCTGGCCGCGATGGCGGGCGAGGACGAGGCGGCCCTGCGCGCGGCGCCCTACCGGGTGCTGGAGGAATGGCGCGCGGCCTATGACGGCAATCTGCTGATCGCCCTGCCGGACGCCTTCGGCACGCAGGCGTTTCTGGATGATGCGCCCGACTGGCTGGCCGACTGGAAGGGCTTCCGCCCCGATTCCGCCCCGCCGATCGAGGGGGGCGAGATCATCATGAAGTGGTGGGCGTCCAAGGGCCGCGACCCGCGTGAGCGCCTGCTGGTCCTGGCCGACGGGCTGGACGTCGACGGCATCGAGGCGGCCCACGCCCACTTCAAGGGCCGGGTGCGGACCAGCTTCGGCTGGGGCACCAATCTGACCAACGACTTCCGCGACTGCGCCCCCGTAGAGGCGCCCGAACTGCTGCCCCTGTCGCTGGTCTGCAAGGTGACGCAGGCGGCGGGCCGCCCGGCGGTCAAGCTGTCGGACAACGTTGAAAAGGCCACCGGCGACCGAACCGAGATCGAGCGCTATCTGCGGGTGTTCGGCGAGGCGGGGCGAAGTCGCCAGACCGTGCGCGTCTGATACGGAACCGCCAAGCTTGCTGGGGCATTTCCTCGCCAGCGGCGGCGGACGCCGCCCTCATTCAGCGGGACGCCTGTCATGACCACCTACAACGTCGGCTACATCATCGGCAGCCTGGCCAAGGGTTCGATCAACCGCAAGCTGGCCAAGGCCCTGGTCAAACTCGCGCCCGAGAAGCTGCAGTTCCACGAGATCGGCTTCAGCGAACTGCCGCTCTATTCCTATGACTATGACGCCGACTATCCGGCCGTCGCCAACGACTTCAAGGCGGCGATCAAGCGGTCCGATGCGATCCTGATCGTCACGCCGGAATACAATCGCTCCATGCCCGGCGGGCTGAAGAACGCCATCGACTGGGCCAGTCGCCCCTATGGAAGCAACGCCTTCAAGAACAAGCCGACGGCGGTGATCGGCGCTTCGATCGGGGCCATCGGCACGGCCCTGGCCCAGCAGGCGCTGCGGCCGGTGCTGGGCTTCCTCCAGGCCCCGCAGATGAATGCGCCCGAAGGCTATATCCAGCTGACGCCGGGCCTGATCGACGACGACGGCAACGTCACTGTGCCCTCCACGGAACAGTTCCTGCGCGACTATATGGAGGCCTTCCACCAGCATATGGCGCGGGTGCTGACCGTCCTGCCCCGAGACGCCTGAGGCCGGCTATAGGTCCAGCGACCAGACCCGCGTGCGTTTGACCTCCTGGTCCTCCAGTTCACGCGTGGTCGGCACGCGGTATTCAGCCAGCAGGCTGAGCCCCTCCTTCGGGAAGTAGGTCCGGCCGGGATCGCCGACCAGCACGGTCGTCCCGGCTGTCCGCGCCTGCTTCAGCCAGGCCAGGACCGCCTCGGCCATCGGCCCTTCATAGAAGACGTCCCCCGCGCAGATGAGGTCGAATGCTGGGGGCGGGACCTCAAGCAGATTGTCCGCGGTGAAGGCGATCTCGACGCCGTTGGCCTCGGCGTTGGCGGCGACGGCGGCGGCGCAGAAGGGGTCGATGTCGGCGGCCAGCACCGACGCGGCGCCCGCCTTCATCGCCGCGATCGCCACCAGTCCCGAGCCGGTCGCGAGATCCAGCACGCGACGCCCCGTGACTTCGTCGGGGTGATCCAGCAGCCAGCGCGCCAGCGCCTGTCCGCCCGCCCAGGCGAAGGCCCAGAAGGGCGGCGGCAGGCCCATCTCGCCCAGCTCTTCTTCGGTCAGCCGCCAGATGGGCGTGACCTCGTCGGCCAGCCACAGGGAAATCTCGGGCGTGTGCGAGACGGGCTGAAGGCGGGTGTTGTCGCGGATGAAACGGACTGGATCGGCGATCCGTCTACTCGAGCTCACGGGCGCCCTCGATCACGGCCTGATAGACCAGCGACCGATCCGGTCCGCGCGTCATGTGCAGCAGCACCCAGGTCGCCCCCTTGCGCGCCACGACCACCCGCAACTGATCGTTGAAGACGCCGTCCGAGAAGCCCGCAGGCGCCACCGTGTCGCTCAGCAGGATCAGCGCCCCCATGCCCGAGCCGCAGCGGGCGATGCCGGTGCAGGCGAAGACGGTCTCATAGCCCCCCTCGCGCAGCGCTTCTTCATAGTGGCGCGCCATGTCGATCGGCGCGACGGCCGGGCGGATGACATAGTCCAGATGGCTGATCTGACCCTGAAGCCGCAGAGCGCTCTGCGGCGTGTCGCCTTCGGCGACCGCGCCGGTGGGCAGGGTGATTTCGGCGACGGACAACTGGCGCCAGGCGCGGATGCGCGCGCCGTCCATGCGGGGCAGGTCGTCATGGTCGCGCGCGCCGCGAACATCCTGTTGGACCAGGAAGGGCGGAGGCGGCGAAGCAAGCGCGGCAAGAGGGGCGGCGGCCGTCAGGAAGGCGACGACAAGGGCGGGAACACTACGCATGACTTCAAGCTAGGGGCGGTCGAAGCGGCTGGCAATAATGTCAGGACATGCTGATAAAAAGTAAGGTTGACATGACATGATGGCGCTGTAAGGTTTTCCTTACATAAAGTCAGGAGCGATTGTCATGATGACCCTTTCCAGACAACAGACGCCGTCAGGGCGTCGCTACGTCCTGCGGACGTTCGCCTTCATGGCTCCCTATGTGGCGATCTGCGTGGCGATGATGACCACGGACGCCTTTGACGGGGTCATGGGAAAGCCTGCGGGCTGGGTCCTGGCGGCGGCCGTCTCTGCACCGGTGATCGGTCAGATCTGGGCCACGCTGGCCCTGATGCGTGAAAGCGACGAGTTCGTGCGCATGGTCACGGCCAAGCAGTTCATCATCGCCTCTGGCATGGCGATGGCGGTCGCGACCTTCTGGGGCTTCGGAGAGAGTTTCGCCGGGGCGCCGCACCTGCCGGCCTGGCTGATCTATCCCCTGTTCTGGGCGGCGTTCGGCCTGGCGGCGCCCTTCATTCGGACCTCGAACTGATGAGGAACCGGCTGAAGCTGCTGCGCGTCGAACGCAACTGGACCCAGGAGCAGTTGGGACAGGCGCTGGGGGTTTCCCGCCAGGCGGTCAACGCCCTGGAGACCGAGAAACACGACCCCTCGCTGGACCTGGCCTATCGCATCGCCGCCCTGTTCGAGCGGCCGATCGAGGACATCTTCGACAACCCGCACGTCTGACGCGAAAAGTCAGGAAACCTTCCTTTTCTATTTCGCTTCATTGCCGTCATCTTCGGGCCTGATCCGAGGGGCGAACCCTGCTGCGCGCTGACCGGCGGGCAGGGCCGATACACAAGGAACGCCATGACCCAGATCACCGTCCCCGCCCGCACTCTGCGCGCCTTCATCCTGGCCGCCGCCGTCGGCTTCAGCGCGGCGAGCGTCGTCTCTCCGGCCCAGGCCGAGCCCGTTCTCGAGGCGCCCGCCTTCGTCTCCGACCGCCTGTCGGTCGAGGTCATGGGGCAGGGGCCGGACGTTGTCCTGATCCCCGGCTTCGCCTCCTCGCGCGAGGTCTGGCGGCCGCTGGCCCGGCGTCTGTCGGCGACGCATCGCGTCCATCTGGTGCAACTGGCCGGGTTCGCCGGCGAGGCGTGGACCCACGGCGACGGCCCGTTCGTCCAACCCGCCGCCGACGAGCTGGCGCGCTATGCGGCGACGCTCAACCGTCCCGCCGTCATCGGCCATTCCATGGGCGGGCTCAGCGGGCTTCTGCTGGCGCAACAGCATCCCGAGGCGGTCGGGCGCGTGATGAGCGTCGACAGCCTGCCTTTCTTCAGCGCCATGTTCGGTCCGCAGGTCACGCCGCAGACGGCAAAGCCTTTCGCCGATCAGGCCGCCGCCTCCATCCTGAACGCGGACGAAGCGGCCTTCCGCGGCCAGCAGGAACGCACCGCTGTCGGCATGATGCGCGACGAGGCCGGGCGCGCCGCCATGATCGACTGGTCGATGGCTTCGGACCGCCGGGCGATGGCCTCGGCCATCCGTGAGGTGATGACGACCGACGCGCGACCCGGCCTGGCGGCTATGACCCATGCCGGTCTGGGCCGTTTACGCCTCGGACGCGGACGGCGGGGCGCCCGCCGCCATGGCTGACGCCCTGTGGACCCGCGAATACGCAGCCCTGCCGGGCGTGGCGCTGAAGCGCGTCGACGACGCCCGGCACTTCATCATGATCGATCAGCCGGAACGGCTGGACGACCTGATCGACGTCTTCCTCAAGGGCGAGGACGGATCGCGGATCAGGCGGCGGGCGCCTTCAGCCGCAGGTCGTCGGTGACGTCGCCCGCCTTGGTCGGCTCGCCCTGGAATTCGCCCGCATATTCCGGCGACAGGGCGCTCTGGAAGGCCGACAGCGGCAGGGTCAGATAATAGGCGCCCTCGACATAGGGGCCGACCGCATAGGCGTCGAGCAGGAAGGTCAGGCCGCCCGCCTTGCCCGGAACCGTGCCCGGCGCCAGCGTCACGGCCACGTCCTTCAGCTTGGGGCAGGCCCACATGTCGCCCGTGGTCGAGACCGGCGTGGAGCCGGGGCGCTTGGTCTTGGCGGTGTTCACCGCCTGGCAGAGGGCGCGCTCCAGGTTCGTCGTGTCGGCCCGATCCGCAAACAGGTCGGACGCGGCGATGCGGCGGGTCTCGGCCTTGTCCCACAGCAGGCCCGTGGCCACCGTGTTCGGGTGGGCGCCGCCCGAATAGTCGAAGTCGGTCCGCATCAGGCTGAACAGGCGGCCGGTCTCGATCGGGGCGCCGTAGACGATGGTCTTCTCATAGGGCGGCATGCCTTCGGGCGACCCGGCCTCCGTGCGGTCGGCCTGGGCGCCTTCGGCGTACTCCTTCAGCTTGGCCACCTCGTCGCGGTACAGCGGGGTGTAGAGCGCCGGATAGGACAGCACGGCCTCGGGCAGGCTCAGGCTGACCTTGGCGTAGGGCGTGGCGCTGTCGTACTTCAGCGGCCCTTCGACGGCGTGGGCGGAGGCGGCCGGCGCGGCGGGCGTGTCCTTTTTCTCATTGCGCTGGCAGGCGGCGAGCGAGGCCGCGACGGCGGCGGTGACGAGAAGGACGCGAAGGGGGCGCGAAGGGATCATGCCGGGCTCCTTTGGAACGGTTCGATCAGAAAGCTAGGCCGTTGAACGCGATGGCGGCCAGAAGGATCAACCCCGCATCGCGATTCGACTTGAAAAGACGCAGGGAAAGTTTCGGATCGTCCGGCTGCAGCCCTCGCACCTGCCAGACGAAATGCAGGGCGTAGAGCGCCAGGCCGAGATAGAAGACCGGCCCCAGACCGGCGACGTAGCCCGCGGCGCCCGCCAGGGCCACGGCCAGGATGTAAAAGACGGCCACGCCTTCCTTCACCTTGCCGCCCAGCGCCCGCGCCGAGGACTTCACCCCGGCCATGACATCGTCCTCGATGTCCTGAAGCGCGTAGATGGTGTCGTAGCCCAGGGTCCAGAAGACGCCGCCCGCGTAGAGCAGGCCCGCGGACAGGGCGAGGTTCCCCATGCGGTTCAGGCTCTCGGCCATCCAATAGCTGTCCCCGCTGGCCTTCACGCTC
Organism: Brevundimonas sp. UBA4609; assembly: GCA_002386585.1. Classification (GTDB taxonomy): domain Bacteria; phylum Pseudomonadota; class Alphaproteobacteria; order Caulobacterales; family Caulobacteraceae; genus Brevundimonas; species Brevundimonas olei. Next base: position 10,025 of record DGIZ01000005.1, read on the forward strand.
AGGACATAGAGCCAGCCGAGCGCGAACAGCCCGCCCGTCGCCGCCGCGAAGCCCAGCAGGGCGCCCCAGTTGAAGGTCAGGCCCAGCCAGGCCTGCGGCCACCAGGTGATGCGCTTCATGAAGGGATAGGCCGCCACCAGCCCCAGCGACAGGGCGCCCAGCAGCACCGACGTCAGGTTCATCGTCAGCAGGATGCACAGGCTGATGAGGCTGAGGCCGCCGACGAAGGCCCAGGCCTGCTTGACGCTGATCTGGCCCGCCGGAATGGGGCGCAGGGCGGTGCGCGCCACCTGGGCGTCGAAGTCGCGGTCGACGATGTCGTTCACCGCACAGCCCGCCCCGCGCATCAGGGCGGCGCCGACGGCGAAGCCGACGATCAGCCACAGCTCATAGCCGCCGAACGGCCGGTCATACTGGTTCAGCGCCAGCATGATCCCCTGCCAGCCGGGCAGCAGCAGCAGCCACGTCCCGATCGGCCGGTCGAAGCGGCCCAGCTTCAGCCAGGGCTTCAGACGCTCGGGCGCATGACGGTCGACCCAGTTCTGGCCGGCGGCGTCGGGAAGCGGGGCTGTGTTCATGCCGACCGTCTTAGACCTTGATGACGCTGCGGGTGAAGAGGGGGCTTCGAACCGACGTCTCTCCAGACGGTTGCATCGGCTCGCCGCACCGCCTTTACTCGCAACCAGACACAAGCGAGCCGCCGATGACCGAAGCGCCGATCAAGGGCCCAGCGTCCTATTTCCCCTCCATCGAGAAGAAGTACGGCCGTCCCGTCGCCGAGTGGAAGGCGGAGATTCGCGCCGGCTATCCGGCCAAGCACATGGAATTGGTCGCCATGTTGAAGAACGAGCACGACATGGGACACGGCCACGCCAACGCCCTTGTGGCGCACACCCTGGCGGAAGACGGACTGAAATAGCGCTCTGACCGCCATCTGGCGGAAAGGCGAAGTCTCAGATTTATGAAGTTTGAGGTCCAGGCTGGACAGTGAGCGCCGTATTCGCCACTGGGCGCGAATGGCTCGCAGCTCCATCCCCCGCAGCGTCTGGATTCTGGGCCTCGTCAGCCTGTTGATGGATGTCTCGTCGGAGATGATCCAGACGCTTCTGCCCATCTATCTGGTTGTGGGGCTGGGCGCTTCGGCGGTGATGATCGGTCTGGTCGAAGGCTTTTCCGTCGTCGTGGCGACGGCGGTGAAGTTCCTGTCGGGCTTCTGGTCGGATCGTATTTCGCGGCCCAAATGGCTGGCGGTCGCGGGCTATGGGCTGGCGGCCCTGTCCAAGCCGATCTTCCCTCTGGCGGCCTCGGTCGAGGGGGTGTTGCTGGCCAAGGGCGTGGACCGGATCGGCAAAGGCGTCCGCACCGCCCCGCGCGACGCCCTGGTGGCGGCGGTGACGCCGCCGGACATTCGTGGACGCGCCTTCGGCCTGAGAAAATCGCTGGATACGGTCGGCGGCTTCGTCGGCCCCCTGCTGGCGATCGGGCTGATGGTGGTGCTGGCGAACGACATCAAGGCGGTGTTCTGGCTGGCCTCCATCCCCGCCTTCCTGGCCGTGGCCCTGCTGGTCGGCGGCGTGTCCGACCCGCCGCGTCCCGAAGAGGGCGCCAGGAAGCCGCCCAGCCTGAAGGGGGCGCTGCGTCTGGACGCCGCCACCTGGACCATGATCGCCCTGACGGCGGTGATCGGCCTGGCGCGGTTCAGCGAGTCCTTCCTGCTGATGAAGGGGCTGGACGTCGGCGTCCCCGCCGCCTTCGCGCCGGCGGCGATCGTCCTGCTGCACCTGGTGTTCGGTCTTGCGGCCTTCCCGGTGGGGGCGCTGTCGGACCGTATCGGCCGCACCTCCCTGCTGCTGCTCAGCCTGGTCTTCCTGGCCGCCGCCGATGTGGCGCTGGCGCTGGCGAGCGGTCAGGTCGTCTTCTATCTGGGCGTGGCCCTGTGGGGCCTGCACATGGGCTTTTCCCAGGGCCTGCTGATGACCCTGATCGCCGATGCGGCCCCCGCCCATCTGCGCGGCTCGGCGTTCGGCCTCTTCGCCCTGATCTCGGGTCTGATCGCCCTGGCGGGCAATGTGGCGGCGGGCCTGCTGTGGGACGGCTTCGGGCCGCAGGCGACCTTTGCGGTCGGCGCGGTGCTGAGCCTTGTCTGCGCCCTGGGCATCGCGGGGTGGATGCGGCTTCAGGCGGCGCGCAGCCGCTCCAGCGCCTCGGAGTAACGACGCGACAGCGGGACGTCCAGGGCGCCGAGCTCCACCGTCCAGTCGCCTGAGCCTTCAGGCCGCAGTCCGGTCATCCGCGCGGCGTTGACCAGCCAGCCCCGGTGCGTCCGCACGAAGCCGAAGCGGGCCAGTTCGCCCTCGACCGCCGCCAGGGTGACGCGCATCAGCGGCCTGCGCCCGTCGGCCAGGACGAACTCGACGTAGTTGCCCGCCGAGGTGGCGGCCAGGATGTCGTTCAGCGGCGCCCGGATCAGCCGCGCTCCGTCGCGGATGTCGAAGCTGACGGGCCGCAGCGGCGTCTCGCGCGCCTCGCGCAGGCCGCGCACGCCCCAGAAGGTCCCGATGAACAGGGTGTAGCTCAGCAGATCCTTGCGCAGTTCATAGACGAAGCGCTCGACGGGCGGGCCATAGTCATAGACCTCGCCCATCAGGGCGTAGACGCCGTGCCGCATCGCCACCATCATCAGGACGTGCAGCAGGCTGTAGAGGCAGACGGCGCCCAGGTGCAGGGCCAGGAACCGCCCTCGCGCGCGCCAGCCGTCGTGCAACAGGTCTGTCGGCGCGGCGGCGGCCGCCATCCACGGCAGCCAGATCAGCAACGCCAGGGCCAGGGCGCTCGATCCTTCCCACACCCAGGGCGCCCATGACCGCAGGCTCGGCCAGTCGGCCTGAACCGTCAGGGCGTTGACGACGAGAAAGCCCAGGGTGACGGCGATGATGATCGGCGCGCCGGTCAGCAGGTCGCGCCGGTCCGCCCCGTTCGTCCCGGCGGACGCGCCGCTCGTCCCTGGGGCCTGCGGTCCGGCCCCCGAGTCTGACCGGACGGCCCCTGCGCCTTGCCGGACGTGAGGCGCCCGAGGCACGGCGGATGGCGTCGTTTCCGTCATTTCAGGTCGTCCATGTCCTCAGAACCCCTCGCATCCGAAACCCCGGCAGTCCTGCGCCGCCATGACCTGGACTGGATCCGGGTCTGCGCCTTCATGCTGCTGATCCTCTACCACGTCGGCATGTTCTACGTGCCCTGGGACTGGCATGTGAACAGCCCCCGGCCGGTCGAATGGCTGGAGCCGGTGATGCAACTGACCAACCCCTGGCGGCTGACCCTGCTGTTTCTGGTCTCGGGCGCGGCGACGCGATTCCTGTTCGACAGCCTTGAACGCGAGGGAAAGGGCGCCGCGCGTCGTTTCGCCGGATCGCGCACCTGGCGGCTGCTGCCGCCGCTGCTGTTCGCCATGTTCGTGATCGTGCCGCCGCAGTCCTACTACGAGGTGGTCGAGGCGGCTTCGGGGTTGGGCGTTGTCGATCCGGCGCGTTCGCCCTGGCTGGCCGACTTCTGGGTGAAATACGCCACGGCGTCCGACGGCTGGTGCGACGCCGACGGCTGCCTGATCACGCCGACGTGGAACCACATGTGGTTCGTGGCCTATCTGTTCGTCTACAGTCTGGTGCTGGCGGGCCTGCTGGCGTTCGGGCGGGGGTTGCTGCCCGTGATCCAGTCCGGGCTGGAGCGCGTTTTGAAGGGCTGGGGCCTGCTGATCTGGCCGGTGCTGTGGCTGTTCCTGCTGCGCTGGACCCTGGCGCGCATCTTCCCGACGACCCACGCCCTGACCGACGACTGGTACAACCACGCGGTGTCGTTCAGCGCCTTCCTGTTCGGCTTTCTCAGTGTCCGCTCGGCGGTGCTGAAGGCGACCTATGAGCGGCTGCGGCGACCGGCGCTGATCCTGGCCCTGTGCGCCTGGGCGGGATGGGCCGCCTATGCCTGGACCTATCGCGACAGCGGAACGCCGCCCGAAGCGCTGAGAGCCGCCATGCGCCTCGTTTATGCGCTGGATCAGTGGGCCTTCATCGCCGCGGTGCTGGGCTATGGCGCGCGCTATCTGAACCGGGGCGGGCCGTGGCTGCGCTATCTGACGGGCGGCGTCTTCTGCTTCTACATCGTGCACCAGACGATCACCGTGGTCGCGGCCTGGCACCTGTCGAAGCTGGGCCTGCCGCAGGGGCTGGAGGCGGGGCTGCTGATCGCCGTCACCTTCGGCGGCTGCGGGGCGGCCTATGAGGTCGCGCGTCGCCTGGGACCGCTGGGCCTGGTGCTGGGGGTGAAGCGCAACGCCGGGCTTGCGCCTCGGAATCGTCCGGTTAGGCTCGAGACCCGAGAACAGCAGCCGGTCGGACAGGACGGATGACGATACGCAGGAAGGCCCCGTTCCCCTGGCTGCTCGTCCTGACCTGGCTGGTGCTGCTGGGCGCGGCCGTCGGCGGCCTGTTGACGGGGGAGTTCAGCGTCACCTTCGTCGGCGCCGGGGCCTTCCTGCTGACGCTCGTCCCGTTCTGGCTGGCGCCGCGCGTCGGGCTGAATCTGCCGATCGGCTTCGTCACCGCCATCGCCGTCTTCCTGTGCGCCACCCTGTTCCTCGGCGAGCTGGGCGATTTCTACGAGCGTTACTGGTGGTGGGACGTGGTGTTGCACGGCGGCTCGGCCGTGGCCTTCGGCCTGGTCGGCGCCCTGCTGATGCTGATGCTGGTGCAGGGCAGCCAGCTGAAGGCCGCGCCCCTGACGGTGGCCTTCTTCGCCTTCTGCTTCGCCGTGACCATCGGCGCCCTGTGGGAGATCTGGGAGTTCACCCTGGACCAGGTGTTCGGCCTCAACACCCAGAAGTCCGGCCTGGTCGACACCATGTGGGACCTGATCGTCGACTCCATCGGTGCCCTGATCGGGGCGGGCGCCGGCTGGGCCTATCTGAAGGGGCGCGAAGGCGGGCCGCTGGTGCGGGCCATGCGCGCCTTCATCGACAGGAACCGGCGCCTGTTCGGCGGCTGACGACGCCTATTCCGCCAGCCGTCCTTGCGCCTCATCGCCGGGGAAGACCACGTCCGGGTCCGGTTCGCGGCACTCCAGGCCGGGCCGGTTCAGGCGGCGCAGGACGTGACGCAGGATGTTCAGCCGCGCCGTCTTCTTCTTGTCGGTCGCCACCACGGTCCAGGGCGCATAGTCGACATGGGTGCGCTTCAGCATTTCGTCGCGCGCCTTGGAATAGTCGCTCCAGCGCGCCTGGGCCTCGGCGTCCAGGGACGAGACCTTGAAGCGCTTCAGCGGGTGATCGACGCGCTCCTCCAGACGGCGGCCCTGTTCGTCGCGGCTGATGTCCAGCCACAGCTTGATCAGCAAGGTCCCGGACTGGGTCAGCATCCGCTCGAAATGCGGGGCGTCGTGCAGGAAGCGTTCGTATTGCGCGGGCGTGCAGAAGCCCATGACC
>DGIZ01000005.1:15664-16096 GCA_002386585.1 Brevundimonas sp. UBA4609
CCGGCCCGGTTGTACCAGGAGCGGTTGAAGATGACGATTTCGCCGGCCGCCGGCAGATGGGCGGCGTAGCGCTGGAAATACCACTGCGTCGTCTCGCGATCGGTCGGCTTGGGCAGGGCGACGACCCGCGTCTGGCGCGGCGCCATGTATTCGGTCATGCGCTTGATCGCTCCGTCCTTGCCGGCGGCGTCGCGCCCCTCGAAGACGATGACGACCTTCAGCCCCTGTTCGATGGCCCAGGCCTGGGTCTCGACCATCTGGATCTGCAGGGCTTCCAGCATGTCGTCGTAGTCGTCCTTGGCCATGGGCGTGTCCTTGTGTCGCGATCGGCGAACCTTGCGGCGAATTCACTGGCGTCGCCAGCCTCGCCGTTCAGGGTGCAACGCAAAGGAGCGTGAAATGATCAATCGACGTCATGTCCTGGCCGTCGGC
>DGIZ01000011.1 GCA_002386585.1 Brevundimonas sp. UBA4609
GCGGCGGCAGGGCGCGCTCGATGCGATGGAAGCGGTGGGCGGTGGTGGCCTTGCCGGGCGCCAGGGAGGCGACCTCGGGCGCGTCGCCCATGATCTCGCGCCAGTAGGCGGCGTCGGCCGTGCGCCTGTCCGAGGCGCGATAGGCGGCGTCTTCGTCCCAGACCTTGGCGATGGGGTTGAAGACCGGGCCGGGCGTCGGGCCGCCGCGCGCGGCGTTGTAAAGCTCGGCGACGCGGTTGGTCAGCAGGGCCATGCCGAAGCCGTCGGTGGCCAGATGGTGGACGCGCAGGCTCCACAGGAAATGCTGCGGCCCCATGCCGAACAGGATGTTGGCGGCCAGCGGCTCGCGCGTCGGGTCGAGCGGCGTCTCATGGTCGCGGCGCATGGCGGCCATGGCCTCTGCGACCGGATCGGCGGCGGCGGACACGTCGACGATCTGAAGCAGGGGACGATGGGCCGGGTCGAGGGTCTGGACGACCTCGCCGCCTCGCTCGACGAAACGCAGCGACAGGGCCTCGGCCTCGGCGGCGGTCTGGTCGACGGCGGCGCGGAAGGCTTCGACATCCAGATCGCCCCGGATATCGAGATAGTGGGCCGTGTTGAAGATCGGGTTGGCCGGGTCCAGCCTCTGGGCGAACCACAGGCCGGATTGAGCTTCCGTCAGCGGATATTCCAGCGCCGCCGCCATGCGTCCGTCGTCCATGATGTCAGGTCAGGCGTCGTGACCGGCGGCGCGCAGGCGCGCCTGAACCACGCTCCACCAGCCTGCGAGCGTGGTGTGCTCGGCCAGTTCGCTGAACTCCAGCGGCACCGCCTCGCTCCACGCCAGCGACAGGTTGAGGGCGCGCAAGGAATCGACGCCCAGGTCCATCAGATTGTCGTCGTCCAGAATGGAGTCCGGCGTTTCGTGCAGCACGGCGGCGACATCGGCGCGCATGCGCTCCAGCGTCAGATCCTGCGGGGTCAGCTTGGTCATGTCAGTCGTTCCAGAACGCGCGCCGTCGAAAGGGCCACGGCGCAGGTGTCGGCGGCCCAGGCCACCGCCCCCATATGCTTGTCGCGCGAGAAGTCGCCAAGCGCATCGGCGACGAAGAAGGGTTCGATATCCCGCTGAAACGCCTCGGCGGCCGTCAGCTGACAGCCGATGTGGGCGTAGACGCCGCAGACGATCAACTGGTCCCGCCCCCGCACGCGCATCAGCGTTTCGAGGTTGCTGCGCTGGAAGGCGCTGTAGCGGTGCTTGACCAGGGGGAAGTCGCCCGGCGCCGGGGCCAGCTCAGGCAGGATGTCTTCATGCTCGGGCGTGCGGCCCATGCCCGGTCCCCACAAATCTGCTTGAAGCCCACGGTCGCGGCGGTCCTGATCGCCATGCTGGGCGGTGTAGAAGACGGGAACGCCCGCCGCCCGCGCCGCCGCGATCAGGCGGGCGATGTTGGCGATCAGGCCGGGCAGAGGCTCGGCGCCCGGCGCATAGGGGCGCATGAAATAGCGCTGCATGTCATGGACCAGCAGGGCGGCGCGATCCCGCTGCAACGTCCACTGGGCGCGCGAGGCGGGGATCTCCGCCTCGGTCGGCAGGGCGTAGGCCGGGACGGTCGGCAGGCCCTTCGAGATGATCATGCCTTGCCCTCTTCTTCCAGAATACGCTGGCGCAGCGCGGCGCGCAGTTCGCGGCGGCTGACCTTGCCCACGGCGGTCACGGCGAAGTCGTCGACGAAGACGATCTGGTCCGGCACCTTGAAGTCGGCGATGTCGCGCTTGCGCATCCAGGCCTTCAGTTCGATGCCGCGCGGCGGGGCGCCGTCGGGGATGATGAAGGCGCAGATGCGCTCGCCCAGATAGTCGTCGGGCACCGACACCACGGCGGCGTCGAACACGGCCGGATGGGCCAGCAGGTGATCCTCGACCTCCTCGGCCGAGATCTTCTCGCCCGCGCGGTTGATGTGGTCGGTGGCCCGGCCCATGACGACGAGGTAGCCCTCGGGCGTGCGGCGCACCACGTCGCCGGTGCGATAGAAGCCGTCGTCGGTGAAGGACCGCGCATTGGCCGCGGGTTCGTTGTGATAGGCGCGGATCGTATAGGGGCCGCGCGTCAGCAGATCGCCCGGCTCGCCCTCGGCCACCGGCGCGCCCGCGTCGTCGACGATCAGGATTTCGTCGTCAGGGCTGATCGGTCGCCCCTGCGTCTCCACGATCAGGCTCTCGGGGTCGTCCAGCCGGGTGTAGTTGACCAGCCCCTCGGCCATGCCGAACACCTGCTGCAGGGTGCAGCCCAGCTCCGGGCGCACGCGCCGCGCGGCCTCGGGCAGGAACTTTGCGCCGCCGACCAGCAGCACCTGAAGGCTGGACAGGTCGTGCGCCTTCCGGGCCGCCGCCTGCATCCACAGCAGGGCCAGAGGCGGCACCAGGCCGGTGATCGTCACGCCCTCGCGCGCGATCAGGGGGAAGCAGACGTCCGGCGACGGCGACGGCGCCATCACCACCGTCGCCCCAACATAGAGGGCGCCCAGATAGCCCGGCGAGCTCATGGGGAAGTTATGCGCCGCCGGCAGGGCCGTCAGATAGACGCTCTCCGGCTCCAGCCCCGAGATGTCGGCGCTTTCGCGCACGCTATAGAGATAGTCGTCGTGGGTGCGAGGGATCAGCTTGGACAGGCCGGTCGAGCCGCCCGAAATCTGCAGGAAGGCCACGTCGGACGGATCGGCGTCCTGCGTCGGCAGGGAGGCCGGATCGGCGCGGAAGCCGTCGAAGGATGCGAACTCCTCGGCCTCGCCGACCACGACCACATGGCGCAGCTCCGGAACCTCCGCCTGAACGGCGCGGGCCAGGGCGCGATAGTCGAAGCCTTCATGCCGGTCGGCCACGACATAGGCGGCGGCTTCCGAACGTTTCAGGAAGTGAACGATCTCGGTCGAGCGGTGCGCGGGCAGCGCATAGACGGGGATCAGCCTGGCCCGGAACAGGCCGAAGATCACGCTGAGGAACTCGGGCAGGTTCGGCAGTTGCACCACCACCCGGTCGCCCGGCTTCAGCCCCAGCGCCAGGAAACCGGCGGCGGCCGTCTCGGCCTTTTGCAGCAGTTCGCCATAGGTCCAGCGCTGGTCCATGCCGACCACGGCGACGGCGTCGCCTTGCGCCTCCGCCCGGCTGCGCAGCAGTTGGGAGAATGTCTCGCCGCGCCAATAGCCCTTGGCCCGATAATGCGCCGCCATGTCGTCCGGCCAGACCTGTTGCAGGGGAATCATACGCTCGCCTCATCCACGCCCAGGGCGCGCAGGACGGCCTGGAACTTACCCGACGTCTCGTCCGCCTCGGCGGCGGGATCGGAGCCTTCGACAATGCCCGCCCCGGCATAGAGACGCGCCTGATCGCCGCACGTCTCGGCGCAGCGCAGCGAGACGTACCACGCGCCATCGCCAAAGGCGTTGGTCCAGCCCACGGCCCCGGCATAGAAGCCCCGATCATAGCCTTCAAGCGCGTGGATTATCTCAGCTGCCTGATCGCGCGGCGAACCGCAGACTGCAGGCGTCGGATGCAGCAGGGCGGCCAGTTCCGCGGCGGAGGTTTCGTCGGGGCGATGCAGCCGTCCCTCGATGCGGGTGCCCAGGTGCCACATGGTCCGGGTCGAGACCAGCGCCGGGCCGGGCGGCGCGCGCAGGTCGCTGCAGTATGGCGCCAACAGGTCCATGATGGCCTCGACCACCAGGGCGTGTTCGCGGCGATCCTTGTCCGAGGCCAGCAGGCCTTGCGCCGCCGCCTCGTCCTGCACCACGTCGGTGCTGCGGCGGGCCGATCCGGCCAGAGGATGAGAGAAGACGGCCGGGCCGCGCTTGGACGCCAGCAGTTCGGGCGTGGCGCCGACCAGACGGCGCATGGCGACACCCTGCCCTTCACCGAGCGGCGTCAGGAAGCGCGCGGCGGTCGGGTCGGCCTTCAGGTCGCGCCACAGGGCGAAGGGGTCGATCGCGCCGTCGCCCTGAACCTTCAGGCTGCGCGACAGCACCACCTTGTCGACCGGCTCGGCGCCGCCCTGCGAGGCGCGCATGGCCGCAAGCGCCTGCGTCACCGCCGCCTCATAGGCCGCGCGCGACGGCTCGGGCGTCAGGGCGCGGATCGAGGGGTGCGACGCCGTGGAAGGCCTGTCCCAGATGCGGTTGGCGGCGCGCTCGGGCAGGAACAGGCAGTCGTCCGCGCTGCGGTCGAACGGCAGGGCGCCGACCAGCAGGCGCGGCGACGGCTCATCGGTTTCCGGCGCGACGGGCAGATCGGCGAAGAAACCGCGCACACGTTCGCCCAGCGTCGCCGCCGGCCCCGGCGTCAGGCGCCGCTTCAGACCCGTGGTGAAGAGCCGCAGCTCCGGCGTGGTCAGTCCAAAAGCCCAGTCCATGTCGTCCTTCGGCGCGGCGGCCTCATGCCGTTCGGATGCGTCGCCGCCGATCTGAACCGACAGATCGGGCGCGCCCCAGAACTCCGCTACTCTCGACTCCATGCTGATCCCTGCTGCACTCAAGCTGTTGCATATCATTCGCAACAACCGGCCTATAGCCGAGCAACCTTCGCGTTGTCTTGCGGCGAGATTAATTCCAAGCCCGGTCTGGTCGTTTCGCCGCAGAGGTTTAGAAGGGCGCCCATGCGAATGCTTGTCATTGACGATGATGCCCGAACCCGCGCCTTCGTGGCCGAAGGCCTGCGCCAGCAGGGGCATACCGTCGATGAGGCGGGCGACGGCGAAGCTGGTCTGCACATGGCGATGGAGGGCGACTACGACGCCATCGTCGCCGACCGCATGATGCCCGGCCTGCCCGGTCTGGAGACGGTCCAGGCCATGCGCGCGAGCGGGCTGAAGACGCCGGTGCTGATGCTGACGGCGCTGGGCTCGGTCGACGACCGGGTGGCGGGGCTGAACGCAGGCGCCGACGACTATCTGGTCAAGCCCTTCGCCTTCAGCGAACTGAGCGCGCGTCTTCAGGCGCTGGTCCGGCGCCCGCCGCTGGCCGAGGCCACGACCCGGCACCGGGTCGCCGACCTGGAGGTCGACGTGGCCGCCCACCGGGCGACCCGTGCGGGCAAGCCGCTGGACCTGACACCGCACGAGTTCAAGCTGCTGGAGCGGCTGGCCCGCAACGCCGGTCATGCGGTGACGCGCACCATGCTGCTGGAAAGCCTGTGGGGCTTCCACTTTGACCCGCGCGCCAATCTGATCGACGCCCACATCAGCCGCCTGCGGGCCAAGGTCGATCGCGGCTTCGATCAGGAGCTGATCCACACCATCCGGGGGGTGGGCTATGTCCTCAAGGCCCCGGACTGAGCCGAAACGCCCGTCGGTCTGGTCCACGGCCAGCCTGCGCTATGCGGCAGCCTTCTCGGCCCTGTTCGGCCTGGGCGCGGCGGTGATGATCGCGGGCGTGGACTACGGCCTGATGCGCTTCGCCGAGGCCGAGGTCCGCGACGGGCTGAACCACCAGATGGACGTCATGCGCGCCGACGCTGACCGGCACGGCACGGCCCAGCTGGTGCAGGAGCTGAACGCCGAGGCCCGCAACCGCGACGCCCGCCGCTATCTGCTGCTGGTCGAGGCGCCGGACGGCAGCACCTTCTCCAACGGCCTGACGCGACTGGCGGTCAATGAGACGGGCTTCCGCCGCAACCTGCCCAACAAGGCGCGTCCCGCCCGCTGGCCCGACCAGACGCCGAACATGCTGGCGCTGAGCGCGCGGGCGTCCGACGGCGGCCTGTTGGCGGTCGGGCGCGATATCCAGCATCTGGACGAGTTGCGCGGCGGCATCCGCCGTTATGCCCTGATGAGCGGGATCGTCCTGATCCTGCTGGCCCTGGCCGGCGGCTGGTTCGCCGGACGGCTGTTCCTGCGGCGGCTGGAGGACGTCAATCAGGCGGTCGGACGCATCATCGCCGGTCAGGATTCGGCCCGCCTGCCCGCCGTCGGCCTGGGGCGGGAGTTCAACGAGCTGTCGGCCAACCTCAACCGGATGCTGGACCGGCAGGAGGCGGCGCTGACGACGCTGAAGACCCTGTCCGAGGGCGTGGCCCACGAACTGCGCGCGCCGCTGAACCGGGTCCGCAACCGGCTGGAAGACCTGGCCGCCAATATGGACGACGCCCAAGCGCGCGAGGCCGCCGTCGAACGCGCGCTGGAGGAGACGGACCAGGTCAGCGCCCTGTTCGAGGCCCTGCTGACCCTGGCGCGGATCGAGAGCGGCGACGCCGCCCTGAAAACCGAACGGCTGGATCTCGCGGCGCTGACCGGCGCCGTGGCCGACATCTACAGCCCCTTCGTCGAAGAGGCGGGCGGGCGGCTGACCGTCGGCCTCGCCCCTGCAGGAACGGTCGAGGCCGACCCTGCCCTTATCCAACAGGCCCTGGCCAATCTGATCGAGAACGGCGTCTTCCACGGCGGCGGGCGGATCGAGGTCTCGACGTCCAGCGAAGGCGGCCGGGCGGTCGTCCGCGTAGCCGATCAGGGGCCTGGCGTGCCGGAAACCGAACGCGAGAAGATCCTGCGCCGCTTCTATCGCCTTGATCAGGGCGGGACCGGCCATGCCTCGGGCGCGGGGCTGGGACTGGCCATGGTGGCGGCGGTGGCGCGAGCGCACGGCGGCGAACTGCGGCTGGACGACAACCGGCCCGGACTGGCGGTGGAGCTGTCGCTGCCGGTCACAATGGCCAAGCCATAGTTGCAATTCGTTCGCAATTAGTTGATCAAGCCGCTCCTTGCCGTTCAGGAGCGCCCTATGACCTCCGCCACCACGACTGTCGCAGCTCCCGGCGGCGCCTTCAGCCTGAAGCCCCTGCTGTTCACCGCGGGCGTCGGCAGCATGTCGATGATGGCCTTCGTCGCCGTGGTCGGGCCGATGGCGCGGCTGCTGGGCCTGCAGCCCTGGCATGTCGGAGCGGCGGTGACGGCGGCGGGCCTGGCCTGGATGCTGATGGCCCGCTTCTGGGGCGCGCGCAGCGACGAGGTCGGGCGGCGCAAGGTGCTGTTGATCGCCCTGGCCGGGTTCGCCGTCAGCTATGCGGCGCTGGGCCTGTTCATGAGCGCGGCCCTGGCCCTGGTTCCGGCGGCCATCGTCAGCTTCCTGGGCATGACGGCGGCGCGCACCGCCGCCGGGGCCTTCTACGCCGCCGTGCCGCCGATCTG
>DGIZ01000198.1 GCA_002386585.1 Brevundimonas sp. UBA4609
TATCCTTCCCGCGCTTCAGGTGAACATCCGCGCCGGCGCCCTGCCTCCAGCCGAGGCCTCGGGCAAGCGGTTCATCAAGCTGCCGTTGAACGCGTTCTAAAGACGCCCGCGCAGAACGGACCAGAACAGCCGCAACCGTTTGAACGGCTCCGCCTCATCAGCCCGGGTCAGCGCCGCAGGCGCCACGGCCGGAAAAGCGGCCGTCGGCAAGCGCTTCAGGGCGGCGTTCGCCGTCCGACGGACCGCCGTCGCTTCGTCGGTCCGCCCAGTCTGAGCCAGGCCGCGCACACGGCCCGCTCCGGCGACCGCCGCATCATGCCCTTCCCCCGCCAGGATGCGCGCCGCGACCTGCATCGGCCCGACATAGAAGGCGTCCAGGTCGTGCGCCTCGCCATGCACCCGGCCGATATGCGCCTGGATCAGGGCGTCGAAGGGCTCGCGCGACAGACCATGCCGCGTCACGGCGGCCGTCAGCGCCTCCAGAATCGGGTGGCCGACGCGCGGCGCGTCGCTGAACACCCCGTCCATCTGTTCGGCCCACCAGGTGTATCGCATCTCGGCCAGCAAGGGCTGCGTGACCCGCGTGGGAATGGCCATCAGCTCCGCCTCGAAGGCGTAGAGGGCGATCAGATCCGCCCGCGCCGCTTCGTCCGCCACGAAACGGCTGGCCAGCCAACGGTCTAGATCGGCGGCGCGAACCTGAGCATCAAGATCAACAGTCATGGCGACAGGCCCTTCGACCATTGAAGCGATCGCATCAAGCCCGGAAAGCAAACGGCCCGCCTTCCTTTCGGAGGGCGGGCCGCGATTTGGAGACGGACGTCGTCCTTACGGACGGCTGGCCATGCCCAGCTTGACCGGCGTAGCGTCGGCCTTGCCGCCTCCGCTGCGGTCCACGCCCCACAGAAGAATGATCGGCGCGCCCACATAGATGGACGAGAAGGTGCCGATCACGACGCCGAAGGCCAAGGTGATCGAGAAACCGCGCAGGGCCTCGCCGCCGAAGACGGCCAGGACGATCAGCACGATCACCGTGGTCAGGCCGGTGATGATGGTCCGCGACAGGGTCTCGTTGATCGACAGGTCGATCACCTCACGCAGAGGCATGACCTTGTACTTGCGAAGGTTCTCACGCAGGCGGTCGAACACGACGACGGTGTCGTTCATCGAATAGCCGATGACCGTCAGCAGGGCCGCGACCAGATTGAGGCTGAACTCCATGCGCAGGGCGACGATGAGACCGAAGGTCAGCGCCACGTCATGCAGCAGCCCCGCCACGGCCCCGATGCCGAACTGCCACGGGAAGCGGAAGGCGATGTAGAGGAACATCAGCACCACAGCCACGACCAGGGCCAGAACGCCGTTAGTCAGCAGTTCGCCCGAGACCTTGGAGCCCACGACGCTGACGCCGGAATAGCCGACCTCGCCCACAGCCTGGCTGATGGCGCCTTCGACCTTCTGGACGACAGCGGTCTGATCCTCATTCTCCGGCACCTGGAAGCGCACGATGGCGGTCGAGCCGTCATCCAGGTTGGTGTCGCGTCGGGCGATGCCCTGAACCTGGACATCGCCCAGATCCAGCCCGCTGACCGCGCCGCGCAGCTTGTCCAGCTCCAGCACCTGACCGGCGGGCTTGGCGACTTCCATCGAGGCGCCGCCCCGGAAGTCGATGCCCAGGTTCAGGCCAGGATAGAAGCAGCCGATGATCGCCGCCACCGTCAGGATCGCCGACAGAACGGCGAAACCCTTGGCGTATTTGACGAAGTGGAAATTCGTCTTGTGCGGCAGCAGTTTGATAATGGGCCAACCGTTCATCGACATCACTCCGCGATCGGCAGTTTCTTCGGCTTGGCGATCTTGAGCCAGTAGCCGAGCAGGACTTGGGCCGTCAGCACCGAAGAGAAGACGGAGGTGAAGACGCCGATGGTCAGGGTCCAGGCGAAGCCGCGCACGGGGCCGGCGCCGAACATGAACATGATGATGGCCGCCACCAGGGTGGTCAGGTTGGCGTCGATGATGGTGCCCATGGCGCGGTTGAAGCCCGCATCCATCGACGCCACCACGGAACGCCCCTGACGCGCCTCGTCGCGCATCCGCTCATAGATCAGCACGTTGGCGTCAACGGCCACGGCGAAGGTCAGGATCAGACCGGCGATGCCCGGCAGGGTCAGCGTAGCCTGGGTCAGCGACATGGCCGCGACGATCAGGATGCCGTTCAGCACCAGGCCGATCACCGAAATGCCCCCGAACAGGAAGCCGTAGGCCAGGATCATGAAGACCACGATGACCACGAATCCCAGGGCGGTCGACAGCGCGCCTGCGGCCACGGCGTCGGCGCCCAGCTCGGCGGTGACGACGCGGCGTTCCTCGACCTTCAACGGCGCCGGCAGGGCGCCGCCGTTCAGCAGGTTCACCAGTTCGGACGCCGAGGCGATGGTGAAGCTGCCGGTGATCTGACCACGGCCGCCGGTAATCGGCGACTGAATGGTCGGCGCCGAGATGACCTTGCCGTCCAGGATGATGGCGAACGGCTTGCCGATGTTCTGAGCCGTCGCCTCGCCGAAGCGACGCGAACCCTGGCCGTCGAACTGGAAGTCGATGGCCGGACGGTTGTTCTGGTCGGCGCCGACGCTGGCGCGGGTCAGGTTCTCGCCCGAGACCAGAATGCGGCGCTTGACGAGGTAGGGCGTGCCGGCGTCATCGACCAGCAGCTCCGCATCCGGCGGCACACGACCGGCCAGGGCATCGTTCAGGCCGGTCGGCGAGGTGTCGACCATCTGGAAGGTCAGCTGAGCCGTACGACCCACCAGACGCTCCAGCTCGGCCGGATCGCTCTGCCCCGGCGCCTGGATGACGATCCGGTCGGCGCCCTGACGAGTGATGGCGATTTCCTTGGTGCCCGAGCTGTCCAGACGGCGACGGACCACCTCGATCGACTGATCGACGGCGGTTGCGCCCATGCTGGCCAGAGCCGCGTCGGTGAAAGCGTAGCGGATACGGCCGCCGCCCAGCTTGGTCGCCACCCGGTCCGGCTGGCCGGTCGGGCCGACGCCCTGTTGGGCCATGGTGCGCAGGGTGTTGAAGGCCGTGTCATAGGCCGCGCCTTCGGCGACCGTCACGACGACGCCGCCTGCCTCGCGCTGCATGCCCGTGATGTTGACCTGGTCTTCCCGCAGGGAAACCCGGACGTCTTCCATCAGGTTCGAAATGCGCTTCTCGCGCATTTCCGGCACGTCAACCTCAAGCAGGAGGTAGGAGCCCCCCTGCAGGTCCAGGCCCAGGTTCAGGCCGTTGCTCGGCAGCCAGCTCGGCAGAGCCTCGCGCTGCGCCGGCGACAGCACGCTCGGGTAGGCCAGGAACAACCCGAGGACGAGCGACAGCGCGACCAGGGTGATTTTCCAGCGTGAAAGCTGAATCATGTCTCGGTTCTCTTCAGGGCCGGCGCGCGCCGCGCCGAGGCGAGGCTATCAGCCCTTGTCGTTTGCGGCGATGGCGGTGCGGTTGCGCACCTCGGCGATCATCGCCTTGACCACGCGGACGTTCACGCCCTGCGAGATCTCGACCATGGCCTCGGCGTCCTCGACGCGGGTGACCTTGCCGACCATGCCGTTCGACAGGACGACTTCGTCGCCGCGCTTGACGCCGGCGATCAGGGCCTGGTGCGCCTTCATCCGCTTCTGCTGCGGACGGATCATCAGGAAGTAGAACAGGATGAAGATCGCGACGATCGGCGCGATCTGGATGACAAGGGCCATCAGGCCGCCGTCTTGGGTTGCAGTCATGAAAAACTCCCCGAGGCGGGCCGCGCCTTCATCGGGGGCCCTTCGAAAAACAAGGCGCGGAACCTAGGGCGCGCCGGGCCGATTTGCAACGCGACGCGATGACAAGTCCGGGACAAGAGCATCCGGGCGTCGCCGCCCGGACACGCCGCTTCACCGGATCAGCGCGGCAGAACCGTCAGCGGGTCCAGAGCGACCGGATCGTCGCCGCGCATCTGACGCACTTCATAATGGATCGACGGGCGGCCGTCTCCGGCGGTCAGACCCACCGTACCGATAACCTGACCCGCGCGCACCTGGGCTCCGTCGCGCACGGTGGCCGAGCCCAGATGGCCGTAGACCGTGCGCCATCCGTCGCGGTGAACCACCAGAACCGTCAGCCCCTGCCCAACGATGTCGTCCCCGACATAGGCCACCGTGCCGTCGGCTGAAGCCTTCACCTCGGTTCCGGCCGAAGCGCCGATGTTGACGCCGTTGTTGCGCTCGCCCATGCCCACGGGGCCGAAACGACGCAGGATATCGCCTCGCACAGGCCATTGAAGAGCCAGCGGGCGCCCGATCTCGGCCAGCGGCGCGGCAGACGTATCCGCAGCCGGCGCACGGGTCGG
>DGIZ01000136.1 GCA_002386585.1 Brevundimonas sp. UBA4609
CCCTCAGGGCCTGAGCGCGGCCGAGCGGGCGGCCCTGCCGTTCCGCATCGAACTGCCGCCGGGCTTCCAACTGGTCGAGGGACGGGCGGCGCCGGGCGCTCACGTCTATTCGGCGCGCAAGGCGGGCAAGACCTATCTGATGATCTACGCCGGGCCTTCCTCGCAATTTCCGATCTATGACGGGGAACAGGTGACCGTGGGCGGCCGCGTCTCGGTGGTGACGACCGAAGGCCAGCGCCGCATCGCCATGGAGCACCTGTTCCAGCGTTCGGCCGAACCGGCTGAAATTCATGTCTGGCTGATGGCCCAGGACGGCGCCGACCGCGACGAGGCCGAGCGCATCGCCCAGACCGTCGACCCGAAGTAGGGCCTTACTTTTCGGACCAGACGGCCAGTTCGTTGCCGGACGGGTCGCGGAAGTGGAAGCGCCGCCCGCCGGGGAAGGCGAAGATGGCGTGGGTGATCGCGCCGCCCGCCGCCTCGACCTTGTCCTGCATGGCCTCCAGATCCTGGGCGTACAGGATGGGCAGGGGCCTGGGCGTCATGGCGTCGGGGGTGAAGCCGCCGTCCAGCCCTTCGCTGAACGCCGCATAGGCGGGTCCGTAGTCCTGGAAGCTCCAGCCGAACGCCTGGGCGTAGAAGGCCTTGTGCGCCGCCAGATCCGTCGCGGGCAGTTCGAGATAATCCAGCTTGCCGTCTTCGCGCATGGCGACTCTCCTAGAGAAATGGAGACGGACGCTTGCACGACGGCCGACTCTGCGCAAACCTGCAAATGGTTCGCAAATGCAGGAGTCGGCCCATGATCGTCCTGAGCGCCGGATGCGCCTCCCTGGCCTCGCTGATGCAGCGGGATGCGGATGGAAGACGCGGGCCTGATACAGAACGGGCGCCGATCGAATCCGATCGACGCCCGCGTCTGATTTCAATGAACGGCGGCGATCAGCGCGCTGTCTGGGTTTCGCCCGCACGCCACACGCGATAGCGCACCTCGACGTCCGACGGCGTGTAGACCACCACTGGCAGGCGCGAGTTGTAGCGGATCAGCGGCTGTTCCTGCGTCGTCACGAAGGCTTCGCGCTCCGAGCCCGGAGGGCAGCCCATCAGGGTGCTGGCCGCGTTCCCCAGGGCGGGCAGGACATAGTAGTCGTAGCCCCAGCCCTCGGCGGTGCGGGTTTCAAGGCGGCCGCCGAAGAACTGGCGGTTGCAGTCGACCGTCTGGGTCTTGCCCAGGATCAGCTCGACCTTCAGCGCGTCCTCGTCCGACTGGGCCGGCAGGTTGATGACGTGGCGGGTCTGGCCCGCCGTCGCGGCCGGGAAGGCCTTGAGGTCAGCGGAACCGGCCTGGCCGGTCACGGAGTCAGCTTGGGTCATGGCGCCTTCGGCCTGGGCGGTGGCGCAGGCGGTCAGGCTGAGGGCGGCGACGCCGGCGGCGAGCAGGGCGGGGAGTTTCAAGGGGGAGGTCTCCGTAGTCAGTAAGCTAGGCCGCCGACAACGCCGCAGGCTCAGACCAGTTCCACCGCCATGGCCACCGCCTCGCCGCCGCCGATGCACAGCGAGGCCACGCCCTTCTTGCCGCCGCGCGCCTGAAGCGCCGCCAGTAGGGTCGACAGGATGCGCGCGCCCGAGGCGCCGATAGGATGGCCCAGCGCCGTGGCGCCGCCGTTGACGTTCAGCTTGGCGCGGTCGATGCCCAGTTCCTGTTGCGCGATCATGGCGACGACGGCGAAAGCCTCGTTGACCTCCCACAGGTCGACGTCCTCGACCGACCAGCCCGCCTTCTTCAGCGCCTTCTGCATGGCCGGAACCGGGGCGGTGGTGAACAGGCCCGGCTCATGGGCGTGGGCGGCGTGGCTGACCACGCGGGCGACGATGGGCAGGCCCAGCGCCTTGGCTGTGCATTCGCGCGTCATGACCATGGCGGCCGCGCCGTCGGAGATGGAGCTGGAGTTGGCGGCGGTGATCGCGCCGTCCTTGACGAAGGCGGGCTTCAGCGTCGGGATCTTGGCCGGATCGGCCTTGCCGGGCTGTTCGTCCTCGCTGACCGTCACCGGGCCCTTGCGGGTGGCCACCTCGACCGGAACGATCTCGGCCTTGAAGGCGCCCGAGGCGATGGCGTTCTTGGCGCGGGTCAGGCTTTCGATGGCGTATTCGTCCATCGCCTCGCGGGTGAACTGATACTGGGCGGCCGCGTCTTCGGCGAAGACGCCCATGGCCTTGCCGGGGGAATAGGCGTCCTCCAGGCCGTCCATCATCATGGAGTCGACGATGACGTCGTGACCGATGCGGGCGCCGCTGCGGTGCTTGTTCATCAGATAGGGGGCACCGGTCATCGACTCCATGCCGCCCGCGACGATGACGTCAGCCGTGCCGGCCAGCAGGGCGTCGTGCGCCATCATGGCCGATTGGAGCCCTGAGCCGCACATCTTGTTCACCGTCGTCGCCTCGACGTGCTTGCCGAGGCCGGCGCCGATGGCGGCCTGACGCGCGGGCGCCTGGCCCAGACCGGCGGGCAGGACGCAGCCCATGAAGATCTGCTCGATCTTCTCCGGCGCGATGCCCGCGCGCTCGACGGCGGCCTTGACGGCGGCGGCGCCCAGGTCAGTGGCCTTGACCGGCGACAGCGCGCCTTGGAAGCCGCCCATCGGGGTACGGGCGAAGGAGCAGATGACGACGGGATCAGCAGCGGCGGTCATGACAGGCGTTTCCGTAATTGAATCGTTTCGAGGGGGATTAGGGGAGGCGAAGGCCCGCTGGCAAGCGGCGCCTCACAGCAGCTTGCGGCGCTGGCGGGCCAGGGCCAGCGGGCGGCCGTCCGCGCCCCAGGCGATCGCCTCGTCCACCGACCATCCCAGACCGTGGTCCAGCAGCCGGTATTCGAAGAAGGCCCAGCCGTCGGGCGCGCTGTCCGGCGTCGGGTCGGCCAGGAAATCGCAGCGCAGGTCCACCGTCGTCATCATCGGCGGCGCCTTGAAGGCCGTCCAGGCGGGCGGATACAGGGCGTCCAGCAGATAGCACATCCGCAGTTCGTCCAGCGGCGCGCCGTCCTTCACCCGCATCCACACCCGCTCGACGACAGGCTTGCCCTCATTGCCGCCCAGGATGTTGGGGCCGCCGTCGAAGCGATAGTCGACGTGCTCAGAGAAGCGCGGCGCCATCGGGCCGTTGATGCCCGGCGCGTCCTTCAGGCTGTCCAGCGAGGGCGGCGGCGCCAGCAGCGGCGTCAACGGGACAGGCGTCGCGCCGTCGGCGCCGTAGGTGGCGCTGGCGTGGTGAGTCAGCTTCGAGCCTTGGCCGCCCTCGACCACGGCATAGGCGACGTTGCGGCCGCCGCGCAGCATTCGGGGCCGGAAGTGCAGGGACTGGCCGTAGCGGGCGGCGGCCAGATATTGGACCGTCAGGCTGCGCAGCGGCGCCTCGATCCCCAGACCCTGGCGCATGGCCCCGGCGCACAGGGCCGCCAGCAGGCCGCCGAAGGGGAAGCCCGCCTCGGGCGGGGCGCTGATCGGACCGTTGGAGAATTCGCCCGACAGATGGGCGGCCAGCACGTCGTCATCTTCGGGCGTCAGACGGAAGGCGGCGTGGATCAACTCGGGTTCGGTCATGGCTCTCATCGAAAAGTGGAGGCGGAACCAGCGACGGCGCCGCCTCCGAGTCGAGGGAAGGAAACGGCCGGGGAGCGGCCATGTCCGTTGCAAATCGAAACTGACTGACTCCGTCGCGATTGGCAACCCTTGTCAAAAGCCTGACGCGAGGTCACTTTCCGGTCATGGGACGCACCGCCGACTATTCGCGCCAGAGCTGCTCGGTCGCCGCCACCCTCGAGGTGATCGGTGATCCGTGGACCATGCTGGTCATCCGCGACGCCTTCAACGGCGTCCGTCGCTTCGAACAGTGGCAGGAGCGGCTGGGCGTGGCGCGCAACGTCCTGGCCGCGCGCCTGAAATCCCTGGTGCATCACGGGGTGCTGGAGCCGCGCCCCTATTCCGAACGCCCGCCGCGCAACGAATATGTGCTGACCGCCAAGGGCAAGGATCTGTACGGCGTCCTCGTCACCCTGCACGCCTGGGGCGAGAAGCACGTCTATGGCGACGAACCGTCGGGCATCGTCCTGCGCCACAAGACCTGCGGGCACGACCTGAAGCCGCGCATCGCCTGCGGCTGCTGCAATGAGATGGTTCGCCCGCGCGAGGTGGAGGTGGTCTTCACCGAGAACCGACCGACCGTCGGCGAGGTCATGCCGGCCAAGGACGAAGCGGCCTGAGAGTCTGCGCCGGCGGAGGCTGGCGGGATGGCCGATCAGCCTGTCTTGTGCTGCGAGACGTCGTCCGAGCCGCCCATGCCCATCCCCATGCCCATGCAGCCCCCTCCGCCGCCGGAGCCGCCGCCCTTGGCGTCGTCGCGGCCGCTCTTGCTTCCTGACGGGCGGGTCGGACCTTGCGGCGGAATGTCGAGGCCGCGCGGGACGGGGGTCAGGTCCAGAGCCTTGCGGATGAAGTCTCGCAGGGAGACGACCAGGGCGTGGGTGCGCACCGGCCGTCCGGCGACGAGGTCGCGCGCGGCCTGTTCGGCCAGGCGTACCTGGTCTTCCGTCCCCAGCAGGATGATGTCGGACAGGGCCGATTCAACCGCATCGCGGATGCGGCGGGCGCGGTCCGAGCGTTCGTGAGCGGCGGCGTCGTCGTCGCCGGCGCCGCCGCCGCGCCGGATGTCGCGCATGTGGCGAGGATCGACGCTCAGATCGCCGGTGAAGGATCCGCCCAGCACCTTATAGGCGGCGATCAGGGTGCGCAGGCGCTCGTTGATCTGGCGGTTCATCCGTTCGCGCCGCTGCTGGATGGCGAACATCATCATCAGCCGTATGCCCATCCCGATCAGGGTGACCAGGGCCAGGCCCAGCAAGGTGGCGAACAGGCTCTGCCATGAGCTGAAGTCGATGCCGCGCAAGGGCGTTCTCCCGTTGGAAATCCATCATGTCCGCTCAGGCGGGGCGGGAGCAAGAGCGTCTCTGTCCGACCCATGCTGCCGCTTTCTGACAGCAAGTCTGTTAAGCTTGCGGGGTGTCGCGCTCCGAACGTCTTCTTGATCTTCTCAACACCCTGCGGCGCCATCGTCGGCCCGTCAGCGGCCGCGCGCTGGCGGAGGAGACGGGCGTTTCCCTGCGCACCCTCTATCGCGACATCGCCAGCCTGCAGGCGCAGGGCGCGACGATCGAGGGCGAGCCGGGCGTGGGCTATGTGCTGAAGCCCGGCTATCTGCTGCCGCCGCTGATGTTCACGCCGGAAGAGATCGAGGCCCTGGCCCTGGGCTCGCGCTGGGTGGCCGAGCGGGCGGATGCGCGGCTGCGCGATGCGGCGTTGAGCGCCCAGGCGCGGATCGCGGCGGTGCTGCCGCCGGATTTGCGCGACGAGATGGAGGCCTCAGCCCTGTTCATCGGGCCGGGCGCGCCGATCCCGGCCGATGCGGTCGATCCGGCCCATTTGCGCAAGGCGATCCGCATTGAGCGCAAGCTGAGGCTGAACTATCGCGACGAGGCGGGCGCGGCGTCGGACCGGGTCGTCTGGCCCTTCGCCCTGGCCTTCTTCGACCGGGTGCGGCTGCTGATCGGGTGGTGCGAACTGCGCGGCGATTTCCGCAGTTTCCGTACCGACCGCATTGTCGAGGTCGAGGTGCTGGAGACCCGCTATCCCACGCGAAAGGCCGTGCTCCTGAAGCGCTGGCACGAGGCGTGCGAGCGGCAGGGGCCGCCGCGATGATGCTGACAGAAACTGGCGGCAGGTCCGACTAGGTTCTCTTTCTGTTCAGGCGGAGGGACCTTGACCATGAGCGACGACATTGTGCTGAACGTGGCCGATCCGGACGCCAGCGCGCGTTTCTACGCCGGGCTGCTGGGCCGACGACCGGTCGAGGCGGGGCCGGACCATGCCGTTTTCCTGCTGGCGCCGGGGCGGACGCTCAGCCTGTGGCGCGGGCGAGGCGGAGCGCAGGCGGACCTGCGCATGGAGGCGCCCGGCGTGGTGGATGAACTGCACATCGACTGGTGGGACCGGGGCGCGCGCATCGTCCTGCCGCCGACGGACATGGACGGCGGCCACGGCTTCGTGGCGCGCGACCCGGACGGCAACTGCCTGCGGGTCTACGCGGCCCATCGGAACCGTCACCCTCGGGCTTGTCCCGAGGGCCCATGGCGGACGTGTGCGTGACCTGAGCGGCTGTCCGCGCGGCTTGCAAATTCAACGAAAAGCGTATCGCCGCGCTGGGCCCTCGGGACAGCCCCCGAGGGTGACGATGGGGGTTAGACCGCCACGGCCTCGGTCGACTGGATGAAGCCGCCGCCCAGGACCCGTTCGTCGTCGGCCGGATCGTAAAGGACGCAGGCCTGACCGGGTGCGACGCCTTCCTCGCCCTGATCGAAGACCACCTGAACGGCGTCATCGATGAAAGCGAGGCGGGCGGGGGAGGGCTGGCGGGTAGAGCGGACGCGGGCCAACACCAGAGCGCCGTCGCGGGCGGCTTCCTCGATGGTGGCCTGATCGCCCAGCCAGTTGGTTTCCTCCAGCGTCAGGCGCGCGGTCAGCAGGGCTTCGCGCGGGCCGACGATGACGCGGCGATGGTCGGGGTCCAGCTTGACCACGAACAGGGGCTCGCCCACGGCGACGTTCAGCCCCCGGCGCTGGCCGATGGTGTAGTCGGTGATGCCCGAATGGCGGCCCAGCACCCGGCCGTCCATGTGGACGATGTCGCCCGCTTCGCGTCCCTGCGGCCGCAGGCGGTCGATCAGGGTGCGATAGTCGCCGGTCGGCACGAAACAGATGTCCTGGCTGTCCGGCTTGGCGGCGATCCTCAGGCCCAGCGACGCGGCGACGCCCCGCACCTGCGGCTTTTCCAGATCGGCGAGCGGGAAGCGCAGATAATCCAGCTGATCCTGCGTCGTGGCGAACAGGAAGTAGGACTGGTCGCGCGAATGATCGACCGCCTTGCGCATCTGCGAGCGGTTGCCGTGGGTGGCGCGGCGGACGTAGTGGCCGGTGGCCATGGCCTCGGCGCCCAGGTCCCGAGCCACGTCCAGCAGGTCGCGGAACTTCACCGTCTGATTGCAGCGGATGCAGGGGACCGGCGTCTGGCCCTTCAGATAGGAATCCGCGAACTGGTCGATCACCGCGTCCTTGAAGCGGTTCTCATAGTCGAGGACGTAGTGCGGAATGCCGATCAGGTCGGCGGCCAGACGGGCGTCGTGGATGTCCTGACCCGCGCAGCAGGCGCCCTTCTTCTTCAGCGCCTCGCCGTGGTCGTAGAGTTGGAGCGTCACGCCCACGACGTCATAGCCCGCCTTGTGCAGCAGGGCGGCGACGACGGTGGAATCCACCCCGCCCGACATGGCGGCGACCACGCGCGCGCCCTGCGGCAGGCCGACGGCCTGTCGCACGCTCTCGATCGCGGCGTCCAGGTCGGCTTCCGACATGGGGGCGATGTCGGGAACGGGGCAGAGGATGTCGTCGGTCAGGGCGTCCATGGTCATCGCCGCCATTTAGGCCCTGATGCGCGCGATTTCGAGGCCTGGCTCGAAACGAAGGCGCGTCCAATGAAAAAGACCGCCCCGTTCTGGAGCGGCCGTGATCATGCGTTCAGGCGAAAAGCCTAGTCGCGGTAGCTCTGGATGCGCGTGGTGCGCAGACCCTGCATGCCCCATTTGTCGATGGCCTTCTGCCAGGCCATGAACTCCTCGGCCGTCAGACGGTACTTCTCCAGGGCGTCCTCCAGGCTGATCAGCCCGCCGCGCACGGCGGCCACGACCTCGGCCTTGCGGCGGATGACCCAGCGGTTCGTGTCCGAGGGCGGAAGATCCCGCAGGGTCAGGGGCGTACCCGTCGGGCCGACCACGTACTGTTCGCCGTTACTGTTAAGGCGTCGCTCTTGCAGCATGGGCTTAAGCCTCTCTCACCACCACCATAGACGCGCAGGCTAGGCCCCCGCCCGCTAAAAGGCTTTTAAGCGTCGTGGTGAAGGAATGGCTAAGACGCATCCGGCCGGTCCGGCGCCTTCTGCGCCGGCTAAAGGAAGGATTCATCGAGTCTAACGAGACCTTGCTCATGGAGTCCTGTTGGCCGATCAGCGCTTGATGTTGATCAGCTCCGCCAGCATCTCGTCGGCGGTGGTGATGATCTTGGACGAGGCCGAATAGGCGCGCTGGGTGGTGATCAGGCCGGTGAACTCGGTCGACAGGTCGACGGTCGAGGCTTCCAGCTGCTGGGCGCCCAGCAGGCCCGCGCCGCCGGTGCCGGGGGCCTTGAGGTTGAAGGTGCCGGAGTTCTGGCTGACACGGAAGGCGTTGCCCGACACCTCGGTCAGGCTGTCGGCGCTGGGGAAGGTGGCCAGGGCGACCTGGGCGATCTTGCGCATGACGCCGTTGTCGAAGATGGCGGTGACGAAGCCCGCCTCGTCGATCTTCACCTCGGTCAGGTTTCCGAAGGCGGTGCCGTTCGTATAGGTGGCCTGGACGATGGAGGTGCTGTCGTACTGCGTCAGGCCGCCCGCCGAGGCGTTCAGGTCGAAGGCGATGGTCTGGGCCGCGATGCCCAGGTCGGCGGCCCAGGCGCCGTCAGCGCCCGCCGTCGCGCCGTCCGACGAGCCCAGCGACAGGCTGGCGTTGGTCGGGTCGTCGAACAGGCCCGTGCCGGCGGCCCAGCCCTGCATCTTGGCCACGTCCAGACGGCCGTCCTGGGTGAAGGCGATGCGTCCCGACTTCAGCAGGCCGTCGGTGTTGGTGACCATGTCGGCGGGCGCGCGGATCTCGGCGTACCACTCGTTGGCGTCGGCGCTCTTCAGGAAGGAGACGGTGATGTTGCGCTGCCCGCCCTTGGAGTCGGACACGGGAATGGTGATCTCGAAGTCCGGCTTCACGCCCGTCGCCGGGTCGTTGGCGTACATGGACATGGAGTTGGCGGCGGGGTCATAGGCCGTGACGCCGGCCGGCGGGGGCGTCTGGGCGGCTTCATTGACCGGCTGGCTGGACTTCAGGTTGGCGTTCAGGCCGACGCGGGTCGTGGGTTCGGCCGCGCCGCCGACCGAGCCGACGTTGATGGTGCGCAGGCGGCTCATGTCCGACGGGTCGCTGTTGACCACGCCGTCGGCGTCGACCGGCCAGCCCTGCAGATACAGGCCCGAGGTGTTCTGCAGATAGCCCAGATCGTCGATCTTGAAGGCCCCGGCGCGGGTGAACAGGCGCGCGTCCGAAAGGGTCAGGTTCTCGGACTTCTCGGTGACGACGAAGAAGCCCTGGCCGGCGATGGCCAGGTCGGTGCCCGAGGTGGTGCGCTGAAGCTGGCCCGCCTGGCTGATGAAGTGGCGAGCGGCGGCCTGGACGCCGCCGGCGGAGTAGCTTGCGCCGGCCGTCTGGGCGTTGACGACCGTCGAGAACTCGGTCGACGCGCGCTTGTAGCCGACGGTGTTCACGTTGGCGATGTTCTGCGAGATCGTCGAAAGGGCCGCGGCGTTGGCGGTCAGACCGGACACGCCGGCCATCATGGCGCCGTTGATGCTCATGACTGGGGTTCCTTACGAAAGAAGATTGAGAGGATTGAGTTTCGAGGCGAGGGCGCTGAGCGCGCCGGCGTCCTCTTCGGGATCGGGCTGGGCGGTGGCCTTCTGCTCTTCCAGCGCGATCAGGCTGGACACCGGCATGATCGACTTGCCGATGATGACGAAGGGGGTGTTGTCGTACATCTCGACGCCGGTGACGCGGCCGCGGATCAGCACCTGGCTGTCGACGTCCTTGCCTGCGCCGTCCTTGGCGAGGACCTTCAGCGTATAGACGCCGCCGTCGTCCACCTGACCGCCGCCGGTCGTGGCTCCGTCCCACTTGAAGTCGTGCATGCCGTTGGTCTTGTCGGGAGCCGGGCCGCTCCAGACCACCTTGCCCGAGGCGTCCAGCACCTGAAGCGTGACGTCGGTCGCGTCGGCGGCCAGCTCATAGCTCCAGCTGGCCTCGCCGTCCTCGAAGCGGGTGGCGGACCAGACGGCGGTGGCGTCCTTGCCGATATACTGCGAGGCGCCGGTCAGGCCGTCGCCCTGCTGGGCCCTCAGCAGGCTGGTCAGCAGGTCGTTGGTCAGAAGCTGCTGCTCGACGCCCGCCATCTGGGTCAGCTGGGCGGTGAATTCGTTGGAATCGACCGGCGACAGCGGGTCCTGGTTCCTCAGCTGGGTGGTCAGCAGCGACAGGAAGGTCTGGAAGTTGGAGGCCAGCATCTGGCCCCCGGCGTTCACCCGGCCTGCGGCGTTGTTGGTGGAGACGGCGTCAACCATCGTCAGACCTTCAGATCGACGCGATCAGGCGTCAGGGAAAGGGAAGTCCAGGCGCCCGGCGGCGGAACGGCGGCGTCGGCC
>DGIZ01000008.1 GCA_002386585.1 Brevundimonas sp. UBA4609
CAGGGCGGCCTCGCCCGCGGGCGAGAGGCGCACGGCCTTGGCGCGCGCGTCGAGCGTCGAGCGTTCCCGCTCCAGCAGGCCCTTGGTCGTCATCCGCGCCACCAGGTCGGCCAGGGTCGAACGATCGATGCCGGTGGCCTTGACCAGGTCGGTCTGCGTCAGGCCCGAGCGGGCGGCCACGGCCTCCAGCACGGCGAACTGGCGCTGGGTCAGGCCGTCCGGCCCGGCTTCCTCGGCGTAGATGTCCAGCGCCAGCTGCAGCGCCCGGTGCATGAGGTGGCTGGGCGATTCCGCCAGTCCGCCCTTGATCTTCGCCTGCTTGCCCGACTTGATCATCGTCTTCGTTCCCGAACAGCCCGATACCGGCCGTGGCCGGATGATGCTGCGACAGCTAACAGTCCGGCTTAACGCTTTGACGACGCAAACGCTGACGGTTTGAAGACATTTATTCTGGGGCCTATCGCGCTTCGCGCTGCTTGAGGCCGTTGTTGGGGCCTATCGGGCTTCGCCCTACTTGAGGCCCGATAGGCGGGACGTCGACAAGGTCGCGCTATGCTGCGCGCTTCTGGCCTAGAGGCCCGTGTCGGGGGAGACGGGGCCGCGTTCCTCGTCCTTGGTCATGTTCTTCAGGATCAGCGGCACCTGGGACAGGCCGAAGATGGAGGCCGCGATCCACAGTACGCCGCGGAAGGCGGTCCAGACGCCGTTGGGATCGGGCGTTCCCAGGTTCAAAGCCGACCAGATGGCGGTGACGGCGGTCGGGCTGCGGAACACCTCATTGGCGATGGCGACGGCCAGGAAGTAGAGGCCGTAGCGGAAGGTCAGCTTGCGCCAGGCCTCGTCCGTCACCTTGATGGCCGAGCCCAGCAGAGCCTTGAACGGATACTTCTTCAGCGGCAGCGAGCCCAGCAGGACGGCGGCCAGCAGGCCGTTCTGCACCGTCAGCTTCAGTTTCACGAACAGGTCGTCGTCGGTGACGATGGTCAGGACGCCGAACACCAGGGCGAAGCCGCCGGTGATCAGCGGCATGGGCGCCAGGCGCCGTTCCAGGATGAAGCCCACCGCCAGGGCGATCATCGAGGCGATGACCAGAACCCAGGTCGCCTTGATCATGTCGCGGGTGATGAAATAGGCGGCCATGAAGGCGACCAGGGCGCCGAAGTCGACGGCCTGACGAATCCACTGCGGGCGCTTGGTTTCGGTCGCTTCAGTCATGGATCAGTCCTCAAGCCCGACCAGGGATCGGGAAAACGCGCGGGCGTCGAAGGGTTGCAGGTCCTCGACCCCCTCGCCGACGCCGATCAGCTTGATCGGGGCGTCCGAGGCCTGGGCCACGGGCACCAGGACGCCGCCGCGCGCGGTGCCGTCCAGCTTGGTCATCACCACGCCCGAGACATAGGCGGTGCGGCCGAAAATCTTTTCCTGCTCCAGCGCATTGCGGCCGACGGTGGCGTCCAGCACCAGCAGGGTCTCGTGCGGGGCGTCCGCATCGACCTTCTTCAGCACGCGCACGATCTTCAGCAGTTCGTCCATCAGGGTCGACTTGTTCTGCAGCCGCCCGGCCGTGTCGATCAGAACGACGTCGAAACCTTCTTCCTTCGCCTTGGTGAAGGCGTCGAAGGCGAGCCCCGCGGCGTCGGCGCCGTCGCGGCGGCTTTCGAAATGGGCGCCGGCGCGGTCGGCCCAGACCTTGAGCTGCTCGCGGGCGGCGGCGCGGAAGGTGTCGCCGGCGACGATCATCACCTTGGCGCCCTTGGCCGTCAGGTCCGAGGCGATCTTGCCCAGGGTCGTGGTCTTGCCCGAGCCGTTCACCCCGACGAACAGGACGACGTAGGGCTTGGGCC
Source organism: Brevundimonas sp. UBA4609 (assembly GCA_002386585.1). Taxonomy (GTDB): domain Bacteria; phylum Pseudomonadota; class Alphaproteobacteria; order Caulobacterales; family Caulobacteraceae; genus Brevundimonas; species Brevundimonas olei. Next base: position 1,845 of record DGIZ01000008.1, read on the forward strand.
CCGACAGCGGATCGAAGCTGGCCTGACGCGGCGTCAGTTCGGCGGCCACGGCCTCGGCCAGGGCCTCCTTGACCTCGCGCTCGTCGGAGGTCTTGCCGAAGCGAAGGGCGCGGAACCGCTCGACGATGCGGGCCGAGGCGGCGGGGCCCAGATCGCTTTCGATCAGATGCTCTTCCAGCCGCTCCAGCGCCTCCTCGGAGAGGGGCTCCTTGACGAAGGTGGAGACGACCTGATCGGTCATCTGTTTCGAAGACCGGGACAGGCCTTGGCTCAGCCGCTGGAACCAGCCTTTTTTGGGCGTATCGCTCATGACGTGAGCCTTAGCCGACGGCGCTTCTCAGGTCACGCGCGATCCTTGCGCCGCCTTTTTCTTCCGTCATTCTCGGGCTTGTCCCGAGAATCCATAAACGCCGGGGTTGACGGGGGCGCGCTGTCGGCCGACCTCGAGTCTATGGATCCCCGGCACAAGGCCGGGGATGACGGCGGAGGGGCGGACGCGGCCGGAGGGTCTTGGACCGAGCGCGTCTGCCGGGATGAGCGGAAAAATTGATGGCGAAGACGCACCCTTTCCACGCCCCGAGCAGCCACGGCTTCGTGCGCGTCGCCGCCGCGACCCCGGTGGTTCATGTCGCCGACCCGGCCGCCAACGCCGAGGAGCACGCGCGGCTGATCCGTCAGGCAGGCGAGGCGGGCGCGGACCTGCTGGTCTTCCCCGAACTGTCCTTGAGCGCCTACGCCATCGACGACCTGCACATGCAGGCGACCCTGCTGGAAGAGGTCGAGCGCCAGATCGCGCATCTGGCCGAGGTCGCGGATGAGGCGGGCCTCATCGCGGTGATCGGCGCGCCGGTCCGCAACGGGGACGCCCTGTTCAACTGCGCCGTGGTGCTGGGCGGGGGCGAGGTGCTGGGCGTGGTCCCGAAGACCTATCTGCCCAACTATCGCGAGTATTATGAGAAGCGCTGGTTCGCGCCAGCCGCCAGCCGCAGCGAGGACGCTGTCGTCCTGAACTGTACGAGCGTCGATTTCGCGCCGGGCCTGATCTTCGAGGCGACGAACCGGCCCGGCTTCGTCTTCGCGGTCGAGATCTGCGAGGACTTCTGGGCGCCGCAGCCGCCGTCGACGCGGGCGGCGCTCGCGGGGGCGCGCATCCTGTGCAACCTGTCGGCCTCCAACATCGTCATCGGCAAGGCGGACGAGCGCGCCCTGCTGTGCGCCAGCCAGTCGGCGCGCACCCTGTCGGCCTATGTCTTCGCCGCCTCGGGTTGGGGCGAAAGCACCACGGACCTGGCCTGGGACGGCCAGGCGACGATCCATGAACTGGGCGCGCGGCTGGCCGAGGGCGAACGCTTCGCCCTGCACAGCCATCTGACGATGGCCGACGTGGACGTGGACCGCATCGGTCTGGACCGGTTGCGCAACGGCACCTTCGCCGACTGCGCGCGGATTGAAGGCGAGGCCGCGACGGTGGTCCCGTTCGAGGCGGGGGAGGGGGCGACCGACGCCCTGATGCGTCCGCTGGACCGCTTCCCCTTCGTGCCGGACGACGCCGCGCGTCTGGATCAGGACTGCTTCGAGGCCTTCAACATCCAGGTTCAGGGCCTGATGCGGCGGATGACGGCGACGGGGTCGAAGACGCTGGTGATCGGCGTCTCGGGCGGGCTGGATTCGACCCAGGCCCTGCTGGTGGCCTGCCGCGCCTTCGATCGGCTGGAGCTGCCGCGCAGCGGCATCCTAGCCTTCACCATGCCGGGGTTCGCTACCTCCGACGGCACGAAATCCAACGCCTGGGCGCTGATGACGGCGCTGGGCGTGACGGGGGCCGAGATCGACATCCGCCCCGCCGCCGAACAGATGCTGCGCGACATCGGCCACGCCTTCGCGGACGGTGAGCCGGTGCACGACATCACCTTCGAGAACGTCCAGGCGGGCCTGCGCACCGACTATCTGTTCCGTTTGGCCAATCAGAACCATGGCTTCGTGCTGGGCACCGGCGACCTGTCGGAGCTGGCATTGGGGTGGTGCACCTATGGCGTCGGCGACCACATGAGCCACTACAACGTCAACGGCGGGGTGGCGAAGACCCTGATCCAGCACCTGATCCGCTGGGTGGCCGAGCGCGGCCTGGTGGGGGAGGCGGCGACCCCGACCCTGCACGCCATTCTGGCGACGGAGATCTCGCCCGAGCTGGTGCCGGCGGGCGCCGACGGGGCGATCCAGTCGACGCAGAGCATCGTCGGCCCCTATGCGCTGAACGATTTCTTCCTGTTCTACATCAGCCGCTTCGGCCTGAAGCCGTCGAAGGTCGCCTATCTGGCGCATCAGGCCTGGGGCGATGCAGCGACGGGCGCCTGGCCGGTCGGTCTGCCGGAGGCGGATCGCGTCGCCTATGACCTGCCCACCATCAAGGGGTGGCTGCGGAAGTTCCTGATCCGCTTCTTCCAGACCAGCCAGTTCAAGCGCTCGGCCGTGCCGAACGGGCCGAAGGTGGTCACGGGCGGATCGCTGTCGCCGCGCGGCGACTGGCGGGCGCCGTCGGATTCCTCGGCGCGGGTGTGGCTGGACGAACTGGACGCCAATACCCCTGATGGTTGAAACGACGGGTCTGGGGTTTACGCATCCGCACCCGACGGGGTAGCGTTTTCTTCTCCCCGCCCCCTGTGAGCCTGACACACCCCGGTCGTGCGGGAGAGCCCGGACCTGTCCGGGTCAGCCTTGGGCTGAGCGTTCGGGATTGAAGAAGGATACGCCATGCGTTTTGCAACGGCCGCCGCCCCGACCGCCATTCTGGCCGCCCTGTTTCTGACCGCCGCGCCCGCCCTGGCGCAGGACGCCGCTGAACC
>DGIZ01000009.1:0-940 GCA_002386585.1 Brevundimonas sp. UBA4609
AGCGCGCGGCGTCATCCCCGCCGTTCAGGGCGCGGGCCCGGCGCCACAGGGCGGCGCGTTCGGTCCTGGCGGCGTCCAGCGTCAAGCCTCGCCTCGCTTGGCGTCTGACTTGGTGCGCGGCTTGGGTCGCCGATAGAGGCCGTAGATGCCCAGTCCCGCCGCGCCCAGGATCAGCACGCCCAGCGGCAGGCTGAGCTGGGTGACGGCCGGGGCCTGCGGCTGGGTCAGGACTTCGGACGCCGGGAAGGCGACGACCGTGACCTTGTCGTAGGGCAGGCCCTCGATCGAGTTGACCACCAGGGCCTTGATCGAACCTGTCTGGGCCGAGATGTCGTAGTCGGGCCGATGCTTGATGAAGACCGAGGCGGAGGAGGGCGGCTTCTCCTGCGCCAGGGGATCGCTTTCCGGCACGGCGATGTGGACGCGCGCCTGCACCACGCCGTCGATGGAGGAGATGGTCTGACCTAGCTCCTGCTGCAGCGCGTACATCATGCGCATCCGCTGCTCCATCGGCGAGGAGACGAAGCCCTCCTTCTGGAAGACCTCGCCCATGCTGGCGAAGTTCTGGCGCGGATAGCCCCGGTCGTGCAGCAGGGCGACCGCGCGGGAGAAGTCGCCGCGATCCGCCTTCAGCACCCAGTTGTCGCCGTCGCGGGTCTTGGAGGCGTCCAGCCCTTGAGCCTTGAGCACGGCGACCATCTCATTGGCGTCGCGTTCCGTCAGGCCGCCGTAAAGCTCCTGCTGGCCGCAGGCGGCGAGCAGGAGGGCTGCGCCCGCGAGGGCGGCGAGCGATCGGATTCGCATGACCGCCTCCCTCAGGACTGTTGCCGGAACAGCTGCTGCAGGCCGTCCGAGGTGCGGTTGGCCATGTTGGAGGTGAGCTGGCAGTTGAACATGAACTCGTGCGCGCGGACGGTCATCATGACCATCTCGCCCGGCG
>DGIZ01000009.1:1170-5632 GCA_002386585.1 Brevundimonas sp. UBA4609
TGGGCCAGGGCGGCGAGGTCCGAGGCCTGGCCGTTCACCTGCTCCAGAGCGCCCATCATGGTCTTCATGACGCCGTTGGGCTCGGTCGGAGCGGCCGGGGCCGACAGGGGCGTGACGTGCAGCAGGTTCTGGAACTGCACTGCCTGACTGAGGGTGGCGTTGTAGGCGACGTCGATCTGCTGTGTCTGGGGTTGCAGCATTTCGGGCGGCATGGCCGCTGCGGCGGCCGAGGCTTCGAAGGACATGGGCCCCTCCTGTTGAAATGAAGGGCTCAGTTCTTGCGAGCCATGGTCTCCAGCGCCTTGCCGACGGAGTCGGTCGAGGTGGAGGAGGAATTGGCCATGAAGTTCATGCGCATCGACTCGGCGGTCAGCATGGCCATGGTCGAGGGCTTGTCCTCGCCGCCCGGTCCGATCTGCTCGGACAGTTCGACGATGCGGCCGGCCTGGGCGTCCAGGGTCTGACCCCACGAATGGGCCATGGCCTCGAACCAGGAGCCGGGGCGGGCCTTGTCGCGCTCGCTGTTCAGGCCGGGCGAGACGGCCAGCATGCCGAGGCCGTTCAGACTTTGGGATGACATGGGTATTCTCCTTTTGGGCTGGGGTCAGAAGTTGAGTTCGGAACGGGAGCCGTTGCGCTCGACCAGGACGCGGGTGTCCTCGATGGAGACGATGCGATGGCCGGTCGGCAGGACGGCGCCGGGGAAGTAGCGGGCGCCGTCGGCGGTGGTGACGTGGCCGCGCTCGCCGCCGATTACCGACACCACCCGCTTCCCGCCGCCCTGTTGAATGTCCTCGAAGCGGCCGCCCTCGTCGGCGCCGGGAAGCAGGCTGACGTCGATGCGACGCAGGCCTTTGACCTCGCCCATGGCCAGACGCTCCAGGCGGGCGGTTTCGTCCGGGTCGCTGCCGGTGACGTCCAGCCGCACCATGCCCGCGCCGACCGAGCGTGCGGCCGCCTTCACGCCGTTGGCGAGGTAGAGCTCCTCGACCTGACGGGCGATGCCGTCGTGGGTCTGAAGCTCCAGGCGGGGGCGCCACTCGCGGGCCGCCAGGACGCGTTGCAGGCGCACGCGCTCGGCGTCCGAGGTCAGCATTCCCTCGATGCGCAGGTCGCCGGCCTCGGTCTTGATGACGACCAGCTTGTCGAAGCCTTCCTCCGACAGGACGGCCTGGACCTTGGCGGGCTTGGGCTGCGACTTGGGCCAGGCGGGGATGCCCGAGCTGATGGCGAAAAGGGCCGAGATGGTGACGACGGCGATCAGCAGAACCGGAACGAACTTGGCCGAGCGCGACACCAGGGCGTTGGTGTTGTTCAGCAGATATTGCCAGTTGCGGCCGTCGTCGGCGGGACCGTCGTCCTCTTCGCCGTCGTCGTCAGGCAAGGGGCGGGCGGCGGCCAAGATGCGCTCGGCCTCGCTCCAGCGCGGGCTTTCGGCCTCGCCGATGGCGACGGCGTTGTCGCCGATCAGCAGCGGCAGATAGAGGGGCAGGATGGCTTGGGCCGGGGCGGTCAGCTCGTGCCCCAGCAAGGTCACGGCGCCGGACGTCAGGTCCAGGTCGGCGGCGTCCGCCCGTGCCTTCAGCGTCAGCCGCACCCCCTCGGCGCTGGCGTCGCGCAGCACGATGTCGGCGTCCAGGTCATGGCCCACGGCGATGACGCGGCCCCGCTCCAGAGGCGCCGAGGCGCCGCGCACGCGCCCGGCCAGGACGCGAAGGACCAGGCTTTCGATCTCGGGTGCGGCGACGGCGTCGGCGGGCATGGCGGATCAGTCCTTGGCCGGTTCATAGGGGGTGAAGCCGGGGGGAGGCGCTTCGCGCACGGCGACGGCGGGCGTGGCGGCCGGGGCGGGCAGGGGGTCGTTCGGCGCCGACCCCTGATTGAAGCCCATGCGCGATCCGCCCTTGGGCAGGGCCGGGGCGGCGGGCAGGGGCTGGGTTTCGGGCGAGCCGGGCATTGCGCCGAAGTCGAGACGCGGCGCAGGCGCTTCCTCGCCGATGGACGCCAGACGCGGCGTGATCAGGAACAGGCGCTCGATCCGGCCCGTCGAACGCTCCGAGCGACGGAACAGCAGGCCCACCGCCGGGATGTCGCCCAACACGGGCACCTTGGTCACGGCGTTGACGTCCTGCTGCACCACCATGCCGCCCAGCAGCAGGCTCTGGCCTTCCAGGATCATGGCCTGGGTGTTCAGGGCCGCGCGCTGCACGACCGGAATGTCGTCGACGTCGGCATCGGTCAGGGAGCCGTCCTCGATCTGGATCTGCATCCGGATGCGGGTCTGGTTCTGGTCGCGCAGGACGTGGGGCGTGACCTTCAGCGTGGTGCCGGCGGTGACGTTGTAGAGGTCGACGTCCCGCTCGCCCTCCAGGCCGACGTAGAAGCTGCGGGTGTTCTCGAACAGGGCCTGGACGTTCGACAGGGTGACGATCTGCGGCCGCGAGACGATGCGGGCGACGCCCTCGTCCTCCATCGCCGTGATACGCGAGACGAAATAGTCCCCGTTGCCGATGATGGTCGAGATGGCCAGGCCGTTGTTGCGCGGGGTGATGTCCTGGCCGCGACGCAGGCGGTCGTCGTTGCGCGTGCCGTCGCCGAACAGCACTCCGCCGCGCCCGTCGTCGAAGCGCCAGCTGATGCCCAGCTGACGGGCGCGAGTGGTGTCGATGTCGATGATGGTGGCCTGGATCTCGAGAAGTTGCGGCTCCTTGTCCAGGGCGGCGATCAGCGCCTCATAGGCGCCCATGCGGTCGGCCGTGTCGCGCACGATGACGGCGTTCAGGCGCGTGTCGGCCTGGATGCGCGCATGCTGGACCGGCGCGCCGCCCGCCATCTGCTCATCCGCCAGCGCCAGACCGAGCGTGTCCGGCGTGGGGGTGAAGCCGCCATCGGCATAGCTGGCGTCCATCAGGCCGTTCTGCGCCGCGCCTTGCGAGGCCAGGCCCTGACCGCGGAGGCCCCCGACGCGCGGCGAGCGGCGCGTCTCGATGCGCCGGGCGACGGCGCCGTTCGGGTCGTTGCTGACCATGGCGCGCAGGATGGAGGCGACGCCTGGAATGGTGACTTCGCTCTGGGCCGTCTCGAAGGTCACGTCATCGGCCCAGGCGTAGCGCAGGGTGAAGACGCGGTATTCGTAGGTCGGCTGGGCGGCTTCGGCGCGGGCGCCGGGGCCGGCCCGGGCGATCTCGTCGATCTGCTGGATGAAGCGGCGGGTGCCGTTGGCGATCAGCATCTGCCCGGCGGGCTGCAGGGTGTTGCGGCTGTCCAGCAGACCCATTTCCTGCGCCGTGGCGCGTACGCGGCGCAGCATCTGCGGCGAGGCGGGGATCGACTGACTGGTCAGTTCGGAGGTCTGATAGATGTAGACCGCCCCGCCGTCGTAATACGCCACCAGGTCGAAGGCGTCGGCCACCTGGCTGAAGATGGTCGAAGCCGGGCCGCTGAAGGCGCCGTTCACCGTGCCGCGCAGGTTGGGGCTGATGATGACCGGCACGCCTAGTTGGCCGAAGAAGCTCTGCAGGAACTGACCCACCGGCTGTTCGCGCGGGGCGATCTGCAGGGTCTGGTTGCCGATCGGCGGGTCGCCCGCCACAGCGGGCGCGGACAGGCCGAGCAGGGCGGCCAGGGAGGCTACGGTCAGGAGGGCGGTCTTGAGGCCCTTGCGGGCGGTCGGCGTCTTGATCGTCATGCAGGGTCCGTCGTTTCAGGCCGCAGCGGCCGTGGAGGCGGGGGGATTGGAGGGGGCGGGAACAGCCGCCGGCGTCGCCGCGTCGAGGTCGGGCAGGGCGACCCGGCCGACGATCTCGAGCTTCAGGCTGGGCAGCAGCTCGTGGAACGACAGGGCGGGGGTGTCGAACAGCTCGGGCTCGACCAGCTTGCGGATGTGACGGCGCAGGTCGATGGCGGCCAGCACGGCGTCGGCGTTCGTGTCGCGCACTGTCTTCTGCACGGCCTCGATGATCTGACGGGCCATGTCCGGCTCCAGCGCCAGCTGTTGTCCGGCACCGCCGACGCGGATGGATTCGCGCAGGTGCTTCTCCAGCGCGGGCTCCAGCACGGCGGCCTTCAGCACGCCGTCGGGGGCGTAGCGGTGGCTGATCTGGCGACGCAGGGCCACGCGGGCGAACTCGGTCAGGGCCAGCGGATCCTTCTCGCGCTGACCGGCGTCGGCCAGGGATTCCAGGATGTCGCGCAGGTTTCGCAGCGGCACCTCTTCCTCGGCCAGGCGACGCATGATCTCGGCGATGCGGGCCAGAGGCAGGGCGCGCGCGACCTCCTTGACCACCTCGGGATAGCTCTCGCCGGCGCGGTTCAGCAGGGTCGAGGCCTCCTGGATGCCGATGAACATCCCCGCGTTGCGGCGCAGCAGGCCGCGCACGCCGGCCAGCGTCGTATCCAGCGCATCCGGCGCCGGGCCGGGATCGCCCGCGCCCAAGGGCGCCTCGAACGCCATGAGCCGCCA
>DGIZ01000003.1:0-5471 GCA_002386585.1 Brevundimonas sp. UBA4609
GAGGCCGCCCCGCCCCCCGCCTCCAGCCTGCGCGGCCGCCTGCGCCCCGAGCATCCGGCCGAATCGGAAATCGAACCGATTCCTGCGGCCCCCGCCGTGCCGCCCGAAACGGCTCCAGCCGACCCCGCGCGCATCGGCGACGCCCTCAGCTGGCGCGATCTGGTCCAGCCGGAACAGGCGCCCGCCGCCCCGCCCGAGCCCAGCCCGCCGCTGGAGCTGAACGCCGCCATCGGCACCCCCGAAGAGATCGACGCCTTGGCGGCGCGCGTGACCTCGGCCATCCGTCGCATGGGGGTCGATCCCAACGCCCTGCTGCCGCGCCCCCGCGTGGAGGAAGCCGCCCAGGCCTTCTCCAGCCACGATCCGGCGCGCGCCCGTCAGATCGTCCGCCGCGTCGCGCCGGCCGCCGTCCGCAGCGTCTCGCGCCGTATTCTGGGCGACGACGCCCTGCGCGCCGACGCCGAAGCCTACGTCCGCGCCTTCGCCCAGGGGCTGAAGATTCAGGCGGAGCGCGGCAGCGCCGACGACGTCCAGATGCGGCTGGCCACCGACGAGGGTCGCGCCTTCATGCTTCTGGACGCCGCCGTAGGCGACCTGAGCTGACCGTTTCGCCTTTTCATCTCGCCATCGCGGCGCCGGTCAGGCTTGACCTGACGCCGCATTTCAAAGCACCGTTCACGCTGCGGCGCGCCATCGTGGCGCTAGAGGGGGTCTATTTCCTTTGACGGGTCTGGATTCCAACGGTCGTCCTGATCGGCGCCCCGCCATTTCCATCTGCGCCTGGTCGCCGTCATATCGGGCCTGGGATCCTGTCGAGGATCTGTCCGGCGAGCCCTGGAACCCGCCCGGCGCCCGCACCTTGGCCACCCCCGGCGACGCCTCGGCCGAGACCTTGGCGGACACTCTGACGAACCTGCTGTTGCGGGGCGAATGCTCGGCCCTGCTCCTGGTCGGCCGCACGGTCCACGCCGGGCCGGTGCGGATTCAGATGCGCGCGGAAAACCGCCGCCCGGGCGAGCCGGGTCGCCTGGACAGCACCAGCCCCAGCATTGCCCGTGTGACGGCGCCGGTCGCCGACATGCTACGCGACCTTTCGGCGGCGGGCGTTTCGGCCATCGCCGCCTCCGACGCCGAGGATGATGCGGGGAGCTACATCCTCTATCGCGTCCTAGCGGATCTTCCGGACAATCTGGAATCGCCGTCCATCGGCCTGCTGCGGATTCCCGACGGGACCAGCGAAACCATCGTCCGCACCGCGGTGAAGACAGCGGCCTCAGCCATGGCGCGGCGCCTGGCGCCCCTGCCCCGCTCAGTCGTGGCCTGACGCGGCTTCCTGCGCGCGAACCCACAGCCCGACGAGGGCGCCGATCAGCGCCAATCCGGCCATGGCCAGATAGGCCTTCAGCCCAACGACGTCGTACAGCGGCCCGCTGGCCAAGGTGGCCAGACCGATCAGCACCCCGGCCGACAACGCCGAACTCAGCGTCTGGGCGGCGGTATGGCTGTCCGGCGGACACAGGCGTTCGACGATCTGCACCCCGGCCAGATAGGTCGCGGCGAAGGTCAGGGCGTGCAGCATCTGCAACGGGACGAGCATCCACAGCGGCGGGGCGAACGCCATCAGGCCCCAGCGCAGGATCGCCGCGCCCGCGCCGATGAACAACATGGTCCACGGACCGATCCCAATGCGGCGACGCCACGGCTCTATCCACCACATGAAGCCGATCTCGACCACGACTGAGAAGCCCCACAACAGGCCCGTCACGCTCTCGGCCAGCCCCTGCGCGCGCCAGGCGATGGCCGAGAAGCCGTAATAGAAGGCGTGCGTCGCCTGCACCGCGCCGACGGAGAAGATGGCCGCCATGAACACCGGACGGCGCAACAACCGTCCCAGCCCCTGAAAGCGCTCCAACCGCGAAGCTGGACCGCCCTCGGCCACCGGCTCTGCCGGAAGCACGCGCCAGGCGGTGACCGCGATCAGCACCGCGGCAGTCACCGCCCAGAGAATGACGGCGTCGGATGAGACCTGCGTCAGCAGGGCGCCCATGGTCAGATTGGCGACGACGAAGGCCGCCGAACCGCAGCCGCGCGGCAGGGAGAAGGCGAACCCCTCGCGCCCCGCAACGCGCAGGGTCATCACATCGCTGAGCGGGATCAAGGCCGCCGCCGCCGTCGCCCCGACCAACCAGAACAGGGCCCATGGAATGAAGCCCTCGACCAGTCCCGCCCCGCCATAGCCGACGGCCATGACCAGGCCCAGCAAGGCGATCGGGGTCCGGCGCAGGGCGAAACCATCAGCCCAGACCGCCAGCAGCGGACCGGTCAGGGCTCGCGCCAGCATGGGAATCGCCAGCAGGGCCCCGATCTGGGCGCCGCTCAGCCCCTGATCGCGGAACCACAGGCCGGCGAACGGCAGGGTCACGCCGCTGGCGCCGAACAGCAGGATATATTGCAGCGCCATGCGCGATGCGGCTTTCATCGGCGCGCGATAGCAGACTTCGCCGATTTTGTGGTCTAGACATTAGGCATGAGCCCTGACCGCAAACTGCTCGCCTTCGCCGGCTTCAACGGCGCCATGGCCGTAGCCCTGGGCGCCTTCGCGGCCCACGGCGCCGCTCCCGCCGTCAAGACCCTGCTGACCACGGGCGGCCATTATCAGATGGTGCACGCCGCCCTCGCCGTCGCCCTGACCTTGTTCGGGTCAAGCCGCCGCCTGCGTCTGGCGGGCTGGCTGGCGAGCGCCGGCGGACTGGTCTTCTGTGTGGCCCTGGCCATGATCGGCCTGTTGAGCCTGCCCGTCATGGGCGCCGTGGCCCCCGTCGGCGGCGCCATGATGATCGCCGGCTGGCTCCTGATCCTCTTCGCCGCCTTCCAGTCCAATCTCGCCAAGACCTGAGACCATCCTTTCAAAGAGGCATCCCACGTGATCAACACCGAGCGCCGCGACCTCTATCCGGAAATCGAAGCCTACGCCTCGGGCTGGATGTCCACCGACAGCGTCCATGAGATCTATTACGAGGAAAGCGGCAATCCCCACGGCGTGCCGGTCATCGTCCTGCACGGCGGCCCCGGCGGGGCGGTCAACCCGGGCATGCGCCGCTACTTCGACCCGGCCAGATACCGCATCGTCATGTTCGACCAGCGCGGCTGCGGTCTGTCGCGGCCCAACGCCTCGCTGGAAGACAACACGACCTGGGACCTCGTCGCCGATATAGAGCGCCTGCGCGAGTTGCTGGGCATCGACAAATGGGTGGTCTTCGGCGGTTCCTGGGGTTCGACCCTGTCGATGACCTACGCCATCAAGCACCCCGATCGCTGTCTGGCCCTGGTCCTGCGCGGCATCTTCCTGCTGACGAAGAAGGAGTTGCACTGGTTCTATCAGGACGGCGCCTCGATGATCTTCCCCGACGCCTGGGAACGCTTCCTAGCGCCCATCCCCGAAGCCGAGCGGGGCGACCTGATGGCCGCCTATTACAAGCGCCTGACCGGCGACGATGTGGAGGAGCGCAACCGCTGCGCCGTGGCCTGGGCGACCTGGGAAGGCGAGACCGTCAGCATCCAGGGCCCGTCAGGCAAGCCGGACAAGTTCGCCGACCCCGAGTTCGCCGTCGCCTTCGCCCGGATCGAGAACTGGTACTTCACCAACGGCGGCTTCTTCGACAGCGAGCACTGGATCCTCGAGAACATCAAGACCATCCGCGACATCCCCTGCTGGATCGCCCAAGGCCGCTTTGACGTGGTGACGCCGATCTCGGGCGCCTGGTCCCTGCACCGCGCCTGGCCCGAAGCCAAGCTTGAGATCATCGGCGACGCCGGCCACGCCTCTTCCGAGCCCGGCATCATCGACAGCCTGGTCCGCGCCACCGACTGGGCTGCGACGCTTTAAGTCGTGGCGGCTATTTCGGATTGGTCTTCTGAACCATCTCGCTGAGTTGGAAGCCGATGCGGCGCGCCTCGCGTTCCTCCGGCTTCTTTACGGCGCTGAGCACCACATTGATCTGGCTGTAGTGCTGGATCAGTCGGACCGGCTTGCCGTCGACGTTCCGGCCGAAGAACATGATCAGGTCCGGCCCCCAGAAGCCGACGTCCATGATCTGCATCGTGCCGTCGCCCGGCAGGCCGACCACGCGCGCGCCGATCTCTTCATCCTTGTCGAGATTGGCTTCGAACTCCTCAATCAGCTTGGACAGGCGGACGAAGGCCCATTCCGCCGGGTTGTCGCGCATCCGCACGCCCTCGGCCTGCACCGCCGCCTCATTCCTGGGGTCCGCCATGACGGGCTGAGGACAGGGCGTGTCCCCGCAGTCCGAGAACATGGACGGATCGGCCTTGGGGATGTCGGCGGCTTCGGCGGCGGGCGTCTGAACGGTCATGGCGACAGCCTAACGCCCGCGCGGGTGATTAGAACAGCCCCTGCCCCTTCGGCAGTTCGACATAGCGATGCACCCGCGTCGACAGGACCAGGCCGAAGCCGACCATCACCGTCATCATCGACGAGCCGCCGTAGGACAGCATCGGCATGGGCACGCCGACGACCGGCGCCAGCCCCATCACCATGGCGCCGTTGATCAGGACGAACAGGGCGACGAAGGCCGTCATTCCCGCCGCGCTCAGACGGCCGAAGTGGCTGTGCGACAGCGCCGCGATCCGCAGCGAGATCAGGATCAGCGCGACATAGCAGGCCAGAACGGTGAAGGAGCCGAGAAAGCCGAACTCCTCCGACACGGTCGAGAAGATGAAGTCGGTGTGGCGCTCGGGCAGGAATTCCAGCTGGCTCTGACTGCCCAGGCCGTAACCCTTGCCCATCAGGCCGCCTGAGCCCAGGGCGATCTTGGACTGGATGATGTTGTAGCCCGTGCCCGATGGGTCGGCTTCCGGGTTCAGGAAGGTCAGCACGCGATTGCGTTGATAGTCGTGCATTCCGAACATGACGAAGGGCGGAATGACCGCCACGGCGGCCGCCACGCCCGCGGCGATGACGCGCCAGCTCAACCCCGCCATGAACATCATCACCGCGCCGGTCAGGCCGATGATCATGGCCGAGCCCAGGTCCGGCTGTTTGGCGACAAGGATGAAGGGGACGCCGACAAGTCCTGCTGGAATCAGCAGCTTCCACGACCAGCGGGCGTCCTGAGCCGAATGGCTATGATACCAACGCGCCAGGGCCAGCACGAGGCCGACCTTCACGAACTCGGCGGGCTGAATGCGGATGAAGCCGAGGTGCAGCCAGTTCTTGGCCCCCCCGGCCGTGTAGCCCAACGGCGTGAACTCAACGAGCATGACCATGAACAGCAACACGCCGTACAGCGGATAGGCCGCATGGAACCACCATTTCGGATGGATCATGGCCATGCCGATCATGGCCGCCAGCAGGACGCCGAAGCGGATCAGATGCTTGACCGCCCACGGCTGCCAGTGACCGCCCGCGATGGAATACAGCATGGCCGTGCCGATCCCGGCCAGGATGCACA
>DGIZ01000003.1:5699-8305 GCA_002386585.1 Brevundimonas sp. UBA4609
CGGGTCAGGGCGGAAGCGGTCATTGTCCGGGCTCCGTCAGAGGCGGCGGGACGGCGGCGCCGACATCCGCGCTGTCGATCGGCTCGCCCCGGGCCTCGGCCTCACGGACGCCGGCGTCCTCCTGGGCCTCGAAGCCAGCCGATTCAATGCGGGCGCGGATTTCGGGGTCCTTCAGCAGGGCGACCTTCATCACCTCGCGCGCGCGCGGCGCCCCGGCCGTACCGCCACCCAGGCCGCCGTGCTGGACGATGACCGAGACCGCGTAGCGCGGATTGTCGGTCGGCGCATAGGCGACGAACAGGTTGTGGTCCTTCTGGTCCCAGGGGCGCCCGGCCCCCTTGCGCGACCCGGAGCCGTAGTTACGCGCTTGAGCGGTGCCGGTCTTGCCCGCCATCTTGACCGTGCCCAGCCCTAACTGGCTGTTTCGGAAGCCCGTCCCCCCGGCGGCGGTCACCGCCTCCATCCCATCGCGCAGGACCTGCAGCATCTGGGGATCGTAAGGCAGGTCGGCGAAGGCGCTGCCGCCCTGCTCTACTCCGCCGACGGACTTGATGAGACGCGGCGACACCGCCTTGGCGCCGTTGGCGATCCGCGCCGTGTAGACCGCCAACTGCAAGGCGTTCACGGTCAGGGCTCCCTGTCCGATGCCATAGCTGGGGTTTTCGCCCGGATACCATTTGCCGTCGCCGCGCACCGGATTCTTCCGACGCCATTCCCGGTCGGGGACCAACCCCGCCTTCTGTCCGGGAATGCCGATATCGAAGGTCTGGCCGAAGCCCATGTCGCGCGCGGTCTCGGCGATGGCGTCCGGCCCCATCTCGCTCGCCAGGGTCATGAAGTAGACGTTGCAGGACGCCTTGATGGCGCCGCGCAGATCCAGCGCCCCATGCCGTCCCAGGCAGGCGAACCGCCGGCCCAGATAGAAGCTGCCGTTGCAGACGATGCGGCGGCTGGGGTCCAGGCCCCGCTTCATCGCCGCCAGGCCGACGATCGGCTTGAAGGTAGAGCCCGGCGCGAAGGTGCCGCTCAAAGCCTTGTCCAACAGAGGCCGACGCTCATAATCGGCCAGGGCGCGATAGATCTTGGACGGCACGCCCGAGACGAACAGGTTGGGGTCGAACGACGGCGACGACACCATGGCCAGGATGTCGCCGTTGCGGACGTCCATGACGACGATGCTGCCCGCCTCTTCGCCGAAGACCTCCAGCGCGCGTTGTTGGACGTCGTTGTCCAGCGTCAGGACGACCTCGGAGCCCTGCACCGCCGGGCGCGATCCGGCGATGTCCTCGGCCACGACGCGACCGCGCGCATTGACCTCGACCCGCTTGCCGCCCTCCACGCCGCGCAGATCAAGATCCAGAGATCTTTCAATGCCCTGACGGCCGATGCGGAAGCCGGGGTTGAACAGGATGGCGGGCGGTTGCTCGCCCTTGTCGCGGATGGCCTGCACGTCGCGGTCCGACACCTTGGCCACATAGCCGACCACATGGGCGTAGGCGCCGCCGTGCGGATAGTAGCGGGCCTCGTTCATGTCGGCCATGACGCCGGGCAGCTCCGCCGCGTGCAGGTTGACCTTTGAGAACTCTTCCCACGTCAGGTCGCTCTTGACCGGAACAGGCGAGAAACGCGGCGCGGCGTTCACCTCGCGAATGATGGTGCGGCGACGGTCCAGAGTGTCGGGTAGAAGCTGACCCAGAAGATCCAGCGTCTGGTCCAGGTCCTTGGTTTCATCGCGAACGACCAGAACGCGGAAGCTGGGGCGGTTGCCGGCGATGACGACGCCGTTGCGGTCCTTGATCAGCCCGCGCGGCGGCGGCACCTGGCGGAAGTTGAACTGGTTGCGCGTCGCGAGGGTGGCGAACTCTTCCGACTTGAAGAGCTGCAGGTGCGCCAGGCGTCCGACAAGGGCCAGCCCGCCCACGACCGTCGCCCCGCCCAGCAACATGGTGCGCCGCAGGAAGGAGCCCTGCCGCTCGTTCACGTCGGAAAAGAAGATATGCGGTTCGCTGCTCATCGGAATCGCACGTCCGCGTCGTCAAAACGCTCGATCAGCCAGTCAGCCAGGGGGAAGAGCAGCAGCGTCGGGATCATCTGCCCCATAACAGCCAGTAGATTGGGAGCATTCCCAAGGCTGCCGCGCGTCACGAAATAGGCGACCGCGAACGCCAGGCCGGTCGACGCGACATAGAGGGCGAACAGGACGATGGTCGCCTGACCGGCCAGATATTTGGACGCCAGCAGCATCGCGCCGTAGATCAGCAGCAGGCTGAGCGCCCACATCCCGACCTGACCGCCCCAGAAGAAATCCAGGAAGACGCCCAGGCCGAACAACACCGCCGGCGCCAGCATGGACGGACGGATCAACGGCCAGGCGAAGGCCAGAACCATAGGCCAGACCGGCTCTGGCAGGGTCAGGCCGAACAGGCGCAGCGGAATGGCGAACAGGATGGTGGCGGCGACGGCGATCAGCGCCGGGTAGCCGATCCACTGCATCGGACCGACCATCCGCACCGTGATCGTCCGTCTCACTCGCGGCCTCCGTCAGGCGCGGTCGGCGCCGGCGTCGTGGGTTGGGGCGGCGACGCGACCGGCGCAGGCGGCGGAGC
>DGIZ01000004.1 GCA_002386585.1 Brevundimonas sp. UBA4609
CCAGGCGTCGCGCGATGGCGGCCTGCAGGTCGTCGGCGAAGGCCTCCAGACGCCCAGTGAACTTGCCCGCCGACACCGAGAAGGCGTTGAAGGCGATATAGGCCGGGATGGCCGCCGCCAGACCGATGGCCGTGGCGAACAGGGCTTCGGCGATGGCCGGGGCCACGGTGGTCAGATTGGTGTTGCCCGCCGCCGCGATGCTGTCGAAGGCGTTCATGATGCCCCAGACCGTTCCGAACAGACCGATGAAGGGCGAGGCGGTGGCGACCACCGACAGCACGCCCAGGCCGTTCTCGATCTTCTGGCTCTCACGGGCGATGACCGAATCCAGCGCCCGGTCGATACGGGCGATCAGCATGGAGCCTTGCGTATCCGTCATTGCGCCGCGCGCGCGCGCCTCACGCCAGTCCTGCAGGGTCAGGACCAGCATGCGCGGCAAGGGGTCGGCGGGCTGGGGCCCGGCCTGGGCGGCGACCTCCTCCAGGGAGCGGCCGCTCTCGACCTGCTTTTCGAACTCGGTCGCGCGAGCGTTCATGCGCGAGAAGCGCACCGCCTTGTCGATGATGATGGTCCAGGACCAGACCGAGGCCGCGGCCAGGCCGATCATCACCGTCTTGACCACCCAGTCGGCGGTCATGAACAGCTCGATGGGATTCAGCAGGGAGGCGTCGACGGGCGGAGTCATGCGTGGTCCTTGGCGAAGAGTCCGTTTATTCCGCCAGTTGCACCGGGCGGTCGTGGCGGTTTCATGGCGGCGGGTCTAACGGGCGTCGCGGCCCGCGTCATCAGCCTTGAGGCTGACAACCTCGTTATTGCGAAACTTCGCCGGACAGCCAGGGCGTCACCAGTTCGACCAGCCGCCTCGTCGGGCGGCGCGGACGCCCGTCCAGATGGATGCAGACGGCCGTGACGTCGGCCCGGCACAGCACCTCGCCGCCGCGCTCGACCGTCTGGCGGATGATCAGGCGCGGCCCCTTGATCGCCTCATAGCGGGTGCGAACCACCAGGGCGTCGTCGATCCGCGCGGGCTTCAGGTATTTGATCGCCAGGTCCGACACCACGAAGGCCAGCGGTTCGTCCTGCTCCAGCAGGTCGACGTGTCCGACGCCGGCCAGACGCAGGAAGTCCGATCGTCCCCGCTCGAAGTAGCGGACATAGTTGGCGTGATAGACGAGGCCGGTGAAGTCCGTGTCCTCATAATAGACCCTCACGGGCAACAGGTGATCGCGGCCGTCGAAGCGGCCGGCGCCGGGTTGGTCGGTCATGATTCAGCTCTTGCCGGAGACGGCGGCGGGCGCGGGGGCGTCGAAGCCCGGACAATAACGCGATTTGAGCGTCGCGAACTCGCCCTTCAGGGGGTCATGGCTCATCAGGATGCGATTGGGGCGCGAGACGAAGGCCACAGCCTCCTTGCTGCCCTTCAACCCCGCATAGCCGCAGGCCGCGCGGCCGCGTCCCGCCTCGACATGCCGCACCTCGGCCTGGGGCCCCATCTGCTCGCGCACCTGGGTCAGGGCGCGTTCGGCCGCCGTCGCCTGGCGCGGTCCGAAGCGCGCGCCCTGGGTCAGGGCGTAGAGGCTGAACCCGCCCAACACGAGGACCGCCACGCCGAGCACGGCGATCATTCGCTCCATCCTGCGGGGATGCGCCAAGGGCGGCCTCCTTACTCGGACAGGAAGAATGACCGGCTTCGCCGGGCAGGTGAAGCCTTTTTTGCGAAAGAGTCGCGGTTCTCCCTCGCCTCTTCGGTCAGGCGGACGGGTTGTTCAGTCCGAACCGATAACGGCCTAGTCCCGATCGTAGAGGCGCAGCACCGCCAGGGCGCCGATGGTGGTCAACACGCCCAGCGCAAAGGCGCCGACCAGCGAGCCCGTGGCCGCCGCGGTCGACACCGTGACAGGCCGCTTGGCGTACCACTGGACGATCTCGCCGGCGTGGGCGTGGTCGATGCCCTCGTCATAGGCGTCGTCCAGATAGGTGTCGTCGGCGGCGGCCATCGGCGTCTCCAATTCTTGCCTGCGCATAATCCCCGGCGCGTTCGGGCGGTTCCCCCTCTCGTGACAGAGGAAGCGGCATCCAGTAAAGGGCGCCCTCCAGCATATTTGACTTCGGGCGAGCGACTCCATGGCCGGCCATTCCAAATTCAAGAACATCATGCACCGCAAGGGCCGCGCCGACGCGGTCCGCTCCAAGCTCTTTTCGCGCCTGTCACGGGAAATCACCGTGGCGGCCAAGTCGGGGATGCCCGACCCGGCGATGAACCCGCGCCTGCGTCTGGCGGTGAACAACGCCAAGGCCGAATCGATGCCGAAGGAGAACATCGAGCGCGCCATCAAGAAGGCCTCCGGCGGCGAAGTCGATGCGATGGAGGAGATCCGCTATGAGGGCCGCGGCCCCGGCGGCGTCCAGATCATCGTCGAGGTCCTGACCGACAACCGCAACCGCGCCGCCTCGGGCGTGCGCTCGGCCTTCGCCAAGAACGGCGGCGCCCTGGGCGAAAGCGGCTCGGTCACCTTCATGTGGGACCGGGTCGGCAAGATCGACTACCCGGCCGAGGCGGGCACCGAGGACGCCGTCATGGAGGCCGCGATCGAGGCGGGCGCCCAGGACGTCGAGAGCGACCTGGTCAAGCCCGACATCTATGAAGACGCGCCGGGCCATACCATCTGGACCGCCTTCGAGGACCTGAACGAGGTGGCCGAGGCCATGTCCAAGGTGCTGGGCGATCCCAAGTCGACCGCCATCGTGTGGAAGCCCCAGTCGGAAATCGACCTGACGGGCGATCCGGTCGGCGTCCTGTTCAAGCTGCTCGACGCGCTGGACGCCGAGGACGACGTGCAGCAGGTCTATTCCAACGAGAACGTCTCGGACGAGGACGCGGCCAAGTTCGCGGGCTGATCCGCACGCTAAGATCCTGACCTCGACGCCCTTCCCCTGCGGGAGCGCGTCGGGGGATCAGGAACCGGACCCGAGTCCGGAGGCTTCTAGCAGCTCAAGCCTTGCTGCAAGGAGCCCGTGCTCATGGACATCACCCAACTGATCCTGGACGACCACGCCGAACAGCGAAGACTCTTCTCCCTGATCGAGGAGATCGACGCGAGCGACGTCGAGGCGCTGGAGGCGGTCTGGGGGCGGCTGTCGGCCTTTCTGGACGCCCACGCGGAAGCCGAGGAACGGCATTTCTATCCCGAACTGCTGAAGCTGGGCGAAGGCGCCAACGACGCCGAGGACGGCACGGTCGAGGGCGAGACCGAGGACGCCATCGAAGACCACAACAAGCTGCGCGACGCGGTCAAGGCGGTGGCGGCGCACAAGGTGGGCGACAAGGCCTGGTTCGATGCGATCGGCGAGGCCAACGTCATCAACTCCAAGCACATGGGCGAGGAGGAGCGACAGGGGCTGACCGACTTCCGCCTGAACGCCGATCTGCAGACGCGGCACGACCTGGGCGTGCGCTTCGCCGCCTTCCAGGCCCGCCACATCACCGGGGTGAAGCCGGTCAACAAGGACCCGGAAGGCTACGTCGAGAAACATGGCTGACGCCGCCTGGATTGAAGGCGTCGTCCTGCCCATCGCCGGCGCGCTGATCGCCGGCGGGATGATCGGCTTCGAGCGCGAGTGGCGCGGACGGCCGGCGGGATTCCGCACCCACATCCTGGTCAGCCTGGCGTCCTGCCTGCTGATGCTGGCGGCCATGACCCAGGCCGACTGGGCCTTCCGCGCCCTGCCGGACGAGAACATCGTCACCGACCCGACCCGCATGGCCCACGGGGTGCTGACGGGGATCGGCTTCCTGTGCGCCGGCGTGATCTTCCGCACCGGCTTCTCCATCCACGGCCTGACGACGGCGGCCTCGCTGTGGATCACCTCGGCCATCGGCCTGCTGTTCGGGGCGGGGCTGTTCGCCCTGGGGACGGCGGGGACGGTGATCACCGGCCTGATCCTGGTCGCGCTCAGGCTGGTCAGCGCGCGCCTGCCCGACCGCACCCTGACCGACGTCGAG
>DGIZ01000116.1 GCA_002386585.1 Brevundimonas sp. UBA4609
AGGCGCCCGACATCGCCCGCTCGGAAGAGGCCCTGCGCCGGGTCATCGCCGCCTTCCAGGCCGATCAGATCGACTATTCGGTGTTCAGCACGGACATGGCCGAGCAGATCCGCGCCCAGTCCGGCGCGGTGGCGCCCCTGATCCAGCAGTTCGGCCCGCTGAAGACGATCGAGCATCGCGGCCAGCAGAGCGGCGCCGACATGTTCCGCGTGGTGTTCGAGAAGCAGGCCACCGACTGGGTCATCGCCTTCGACGACCAGGACCAGATCGCGGCCCTGCTGTTCCGCCCGGCCCAGGACTGAGGGCGCTCTCCGCATAGCCGTCCTCCCCATCCCTTCGCCGTCATCCTCGGGCTTGAACCGAGGATCCAGTCATCCGCACGCCCGACCTCGGAAAACAGGGCGCGACGACGCCTCTGATCCTCGGATCAAGCCCGAGGATGACGGAGGGTGTGGAAGGCTAATCCAGTGACGGCTTGCCGCGTCCGCTCTTGATCGAGGATCGGCTGGACTTGGCCTGCAGCCGACGCTCCTTCGACGCGCGCGTCGGCCGGGTCGGCACGCGATAGACTGGCTTGATCGAGGCCTCGGCCACCATGGCCTCCAGCCGCTCGATGGCGTCCGCCTTGTTGCGCTCCTGCGTGCGGAAGCGAACGGCGCTGATGACGATCACTCCGTCCAGCGTCAGGCGGCTGCCCGCCAGCTTCATCAGCCGCGCCTTTACCGGCTCGGTCAGGCTGGGCGAGTTCTTCACGTCAAACCGCATCTGCACGGCGGTCGAGACCTTGTTGACGTTCTGGCCGCCCGGTCCGCCCGCGCGGAAGAAGCGGAACTCCAGCTCGTCCTCGGGAATGCGGCTCATGACGCCTCTCTGCGCGCTCGCACCACGGCCGCGTCCAGCGCCTGCAGGAAGCGCGAGCGGTCGGCGGCCGAAAAGGGCGGCGGCCCGCTGGTCGGCACGCCCATGGAGCGCAGGTGTTCGCCGATCATCCGCCCAGCCAGGGCCGAGCCGATGGAGTCCGCCGTGAACGGCTGGCCGTTCGACTTCAGCGCCTGCGCGCCCGATTTCAGCACCCGGTCGGCCAGCGGAATGTCGGCGGTTATGACGATGTCGCCGCGCCCGGCGTGCTCGGCGATCCAGTCGTCGGCGACATCCGGCCCGGCGTCGACGACCACCTGTTCGATCAGCGGTTCGCGCGGCGTGTTGATCCAGGCGTTGGACACCACGAAGACCTTCAGGCCGCAGCGGCGCGCCACGCGATAGACCTCCTCCTTCACGGGGCAGGCGTCGGCGTCGATGTAGAGGGTGGTGGCCATGACAGGCTTATGGCGCCTTTTCCTCCCCATTTCATGGGGAGGGGGACCACGAAGTGGTGGAGGGGCCAGCGCGACCGGCAGCCCCTCCGTCACGTCGCCTTGCGGCGCCGCGCCACCTCCCCACAAAGTGGGGAGGAGAAGCGCGTTCAGTCTTACGCCGCGCCGTCGCGGAGGCGCTTCAGGTCCGGCGCCAGCGCCTCGTCGGTCAGCATGGCGATGGCTTCCTCGACCGTGACGATGGTCTGGGCCTGTGAGCCGAAGCGGCGGATGGCGACCTTGCCTTCTTCGGCCTCCTTGCGGCCGACCACGGCGATGGCGGGCACCTTGGCGACCGAGTGCTCGCGGATCTTGTAGTTGATCTTCTCGTTGCGCAGGTCGATCTCGGTGCGCAGACCCGCCGCTCGGAACTTGGCCAGAACCTCTTCGGCGTAGCCGTCGGCGTCGGAGGTGATGGTCGCCACCACGGCCTGCGTCGGCGCCAGCCACAGCGGGAAGGCCCCGGCGTAGTTCTCTATCATGATGCCGATGAAGCGCTCGAACGAGCCCAGGATCGCGCGGTGCAGCATGACCGGGCGGTGCTTCTGGCCGTCCTCGGCGATGTAGGTCGCATCCAGACGTTCGGGCAGCACATAGTCCAGCTGGATCGTGCCGCAGGTCCATTCGCGGCCGATGGCGTCCTTGACGATGAAGTCCAGCTTGGGCGCGTAGAAGGCGCCGTCGCCCTCGGTGACGACCGGCTCGGTTCCGGCGGCGCGGGCGGCTTCCAGCATCTGGGCCTCGGCCTTGTCCCAGAACTCCTCGGTGCCGGCGCGCAGCTCGGGACGGGTGCCCAGGCTGATGTATTTGGTCTCCATGCCCAGGTCGGCGTGGACCGAATAGGCCAGCTTGATGAACTCGGCCGTCTCCTCGACGATCTGGTCCTCGCGGCAGAAGATGTGGGCGTCGTCCTGCGTAAAGCCGCGCACGCGCATCAGGCCGTGGAGCGAGCCCGACGGCTCATAGCGGTGACAGGCGCCGAACTCGGCCATGCGCAGCGGCAGTTCGCGATAGGACCGCTGGCCCTGATCGAAGATCTGCACGTGACCGGGGCAGTTCATCGGCTTGAGGCTGAGCGTCTCGCCCTCGACCGTCTCGCAGACGAACATATTGGCGCGGTACTTGTCCCAGTGGCCCGAGGCCTCCCAGAACTTCCGGTCCAGCACCTGCGGCGTCTTGACCTCGACGTATCCGGCGGCGTCCAGACGGCGGCGCATATAGGCCTCCAGCACGCGCCACAGCACCCAGCCCTTGGGGTGCCAGAAGACCATGCCCCGGCCCTCTTCCTGCATGTGGAAGAGCTCCATGGCGCGGCCCAGCTTGCGGTGGTCGCGCTTCTCGGCTTCCTCGATGCGCAGCAGATAGGCGTCCAGGTCTTCCTTGCTCGCCCAGGCCGTGCCGTAGATGCGCTGAAGCTGGGCGCGGTTGGAATCGCCGCGCCAATAGGCGCCCGCCAGCTTGGTCAGCTTGAAGGCCTTGCCCACGAACTTGGTCGTCGGGAAGTGCGGCCCCCGGCACAGGTCGGCCCATTCGCCCTGCTTGTAGACGGTGATCGTTTCCGTCTCGGGCAGGTCGCGGATCAGTTCGGCCTTATATTCCTCGCCGATCTTTTCGAAGTGGGCGATGGCCTCGTCGCGGTTCCAGACCTGACGCTCCAGCGGCGCGCCCCGGTCGATGATCTCGGCCATCTTCTTCTCGATCTTCGGGAAGTCGTCGGTCGAGAAGGGCTCGTCGCGGGCGAAGTCGTAATAGAAGCCGTCCTCGATGGCCGGGCCGATCGTGACCTGGGTGCCGGGGAACAGCTCCTGCACCGCCTGGGCCAGCACGTGGGCGGCGTCGTGGCGGATGGTCTCCAGCGCCTCGGGATCATCGCGCATCAGCAGGCGGAAATCGCCGTCGCCGTCGATGACGCGGTCCAGGTCGCGCTGCTCGCCGTTCCAGACGACCAGGGCCGCCTTCTTGGCCAGCGAGGGCGAGATGGCGGCGGCCACGTCGCGGCCCGTCGAGCCGGCCGGATACTGACGCACGGCGCCGTCGGGGAATTTCAGTTCGATCATGACGGTCGTTCTTTTTCGGTCTTGGCGGGCGGAACGGGATCATAGCCCGAACCGCCGAAGGGATGGCATTGACAGAGGCGCCGCACGGTGAGCCATCCCCCCCGAACCGGACCGTGCCGGATCAGGGCGTCGCGCCCGTAATCCGAACAGGTCGGCATGAACCGGCACTGCTGGCCGATCAGGGGGGACAGCGTCAGCTTATAGCCCCGATGGGCCGCGCGGACGCTGCGTTCGTAGAGAGACATCTGTCCCTTCGCCGGGGGCTCTGTTTCGGGTTCGTCGCGCTTATCCCTCTTCACAGCAGGGGGATCAACCGACGCGCCGTTCAGGCCGCGCCGGCGAGGCGAGTTCGCGTATCGCTGTGGTGTTTGGCCAACGCCTGTCTGACGGCGTCCAGCGTCGCCTCCAGCGCCACCATGGTGGAGGCGTGGCGGGCGGGATAGTCGGCGACCTGCTTCAGCACGCGCAGGGCTTCGAAGCGGCCCTCAGGGCCTTCGCCGCCGGATTTCAGCATGGCCGACATGGCGTCGCGCGCGGCCTCGATCTCCTGAGCCGAGGCGCCGAGGATGTTTTCCCCGACCACGCCCGCCGCCGCCTGGCCCAGCGCGCAGGCCTTCACCGTCTGGGCGAAGTCGCCGACGCGGCCGTCGGCGTCCAGCGTCACGTCGACGATGGCCTTCGACCCGCACAGCTTGGCCACCCGCTCGGCCGAGCCTTCGGGCGCAGGCAGACGCCCGTTGTGCGGCAGGTTGGCCGCCAGCGACAGGATGCGCGCGCTGTAGAGGTCGTCGATCACGGAATGAAGATAGGCGCTCAAGGGCGGAAGGTGAAGAGACGCAAGGCTTCTCCCTCCCCTTCATGGGGAGGGTGGTCGCGCAGCGACCGGGTGGGGAGGGCTTGGTGATCTGGGCTCTGCGCTTGAATAGCCTCGCCGCCCCCACCCGACTTCGCCCTTATGGGCTCAGCCACCCTCCCCAT
>DGIZ01000196.1:0-5693 GCA_002386585.1 Brevundimonas sp. UBA4609
CGCCGCCCAACCATCAGCCGGCAGCCGATAGCGCAGCACGAAACAGGTCGTCCCGCTGGCGGCGAAGACGCGGGCCACGTCGAAGCCCTCCTTGTCCAGAACGGACCAGCGATAGCCGCCTCCCGGAATCAGGAGCATGGCCGAACCGTTCGGCCGGGCGGGCCGCACCACCGTCATCAGGGGATCGGTCGTGTACTTGGCGTAGCGGTCGCGATAGCTCGGGTCCGTCGATCGCTCCGGCACGATGGGAACCACGCTCACGCCTTCGCCGCCCGGCGCGCCGGCGGGCCACAGGCGGACCGTCTCGGTCGGGTCGGGGGGCGCAACAGCCTGATTGCGCGCCAGGACGACGCCCGGCGCGGCGAACGCGCCGCCGGCGGCGGCTCCCCCCCTCAACAGGGCGCGGCGATGGATGTTCATGAAACCCTCCCGGTGGAATTGAAGAGGGGCGCCCGCCCCCTCAGACGAGCGCCCCTCTCGGCGTCGGGTCCTTAGACCTTGGCCGGTTCGTATCTGGGCGAGATGATGTGGACCACCAGCAATGCCACCAGATAGGCCGAGGCCGCCACCACGAAGATCGGGGTGTAGGTGCCCAGCTTGTCCAGCACGAAGCCGGCGTACTTGGCCATGATCATGCCGCCGATGCCGCCCAGCATCCCGCCGATTCCGACGACCGAGCCCACCGCTCCACGCGGGAAGACATCGCCGGGGAAGGCGTAGAGGTTGGCCGAGAAGCCCTGGTGAGCCGCCGTGGCCAGACCGATGATCAGCACCGCGATCCACAGGTTGGAGGCGAACGCCGCAAAGGCGACCGGGACGGCGCACAGGGCGCAGATCAGCATGGTCAGCTTGCGGGCCTTGTTCAGGTCCATGCCGCGGTTCATGAAGCGTCCCGACAGCCAGCCGCCGCCGACCGAGCCGACGTCGGACAGCAGGTAGATGGCGACGATCGGCGGGCCGAAGGTCTTCAGATCCAGCCCGTAGGTCTTGCCCAGGAAGTCGGGCAGCCAGAACAGGAACATCCACCAGATGGGATCGATCAGGAACTTGCCCGCGGCGTAGGCCCAGGTTTCCTTGACCGTCAGCAGCTTCTTCCAGCCGATCTTCTCGACATGGTCGGCGGGGTCCTGCTCGATCCACTCCAGTTCGGCCGTCGACAGCTTCTTCACTTCACGCGGACGGCGATAGACGATCAGCCAGATCGGCAGCCAGATCAGGCCCAGCAGGCCGGTGATGACGAAGGCCATCTGCCAGCCGAAGCTGAGCACCAGAACCGGGACGAGCAACGGCGTGACGATGGCGCCGATATTGGTGCCGGCGTTGAACAGGCCCGTGGCGAAGGCGCGTTCCTTCTTGGGGAACCACTCGGCCACGGCCTTGATGCCGCCGGGAAAGCCGCCGGCCTCGCCGACGCCCAGGATCATGCGGGCCATGATGAAGTGCGACAGGTCGCGGGCCGCGCCATGCATCATGTGGCCGATCTGCCAGATGAAGAAGGCGACCCCCAGGCCCCAGCGCGCGCCGATCTTGTCCATGACCCGACCGAAGATCAGGTAGAAGACGGCGTACGACGCCTGGAACCAGAAAACGATGTCAGCGTAATCCGTCTCGGACCAGCCGAACTCGGCGGACAGGGTCGGCTTCAGGAAACCGATCATCTGACGGTCGACGTAGTTGATCACCATGGCGGCGAACAACAGCCACATGACGATCCAGCGGTATTTGCCGGCCGGAGGGGCCGTCACGCGGATCGGCCCTCCCTTTTCGGCGGTCTGCGAAGCCTCGGTCATCGAAGGCGTCCTTTTCCGTTTGTTTCCTCGGCGCGTCCCGTCTTCTGCATCCCTCTGCGGACGGGTGGGCGCCTGATTTCCTGTGTCAGCCGATCGGTCAGCCTCTCGGATCGCGTTGCGGGCGGGCCTTCACCATGCGGCAGCGAACCTCGCCGGCGCCGGCGAAACGGCAGACCGATTCATCGCCGATGTCCACGCGGTGGACGCCCGTGACCGCGCCTGTCGAGATCAGAGTCCCCGCCGTCAACGGCCGTCCGCGGCGCGCGCCGTGCTCCAGCAGGAAGCGAACCGATTCCAGCGCGCCCCCGGCCAGCGAAGCCGAGCCGCCCCGTCCCACGCTCTGGCCGTTGATCAGGGTCTCGACCTCAATGGTCTCCATCCGCGCGCGCCAGTCGGTCAGTTCGGGACCGATCACCAGTCCGCCGTTGTTGCCGAAGTCCGACGCCACCACGGCCGAGCCCAGGTCGTTGATGCTGGACAGCGGGCTGCCGGCCAGCTCCACCCCGATGAAGACGGCGTCGATCTGATCGGCCGCGTCCGCCAGCGTCCAGTCCATGCGGTTCGGATCGACGTCGGCGCCGATGCGGGCGATGAACTCGGCCTCCACGGCGGCGAACCCGCCTTCGATGGCCGGCAGGTCCGTCGGCTGCCCGCCTGCGGTCCAGACGTTGGCCGCGAAGATGGCGCCCGCCACCCGGTGCGCGCCCAGCACGGCCTGTTGCGCCGGCGGGACGCCGCCGACCTTCCAGCCGACGACCTGGTCCGGGAACAGGGCGATCGCCTGATCCTGAATGGCGTAGGACCGGCTCAGGGCGTCAGGCGTCGCCCCCGGATAATCCGGCAGGGCTCGCGCCGCCAGCCGATGGTCCACGAAAGCCTGCGCTACGGCCAGGTCGGCGGCCGGGTCCGTCGCCGCCGTCACAGGCCGCGCTCCGAAGATAGAATCTGATGGATCAATGTGACGCCCCGATTGAAAGCTCCGGATAATGGCGGCTCATGGAAACCGGTGTCAATCATTCATCGCCAATGAACCGTGGCGTCTGACGCCCGGCGCGGCTATGGCTGGTCCAGGAACCAGGAAAGGGGGACGCCTTTGTCAGAACGGGATTCGCAACCGGCGAAATCCGGCAAGCGCGCCACCATCAATGACGTCGCCCGCGTGGCGCAGGTCTCCAAGAAGACCGTGTCGCGCGTCATCAACCAGTCTCCGTTCGTACGCGAGGAAACCCGCGCCCGCGTTCAGGAGGCGATCGACGAACTGGGCTTCGTGCCCGATCCGCAGGCGCGAGGCCTGGCCTTCCGCCGGTCCTTCCTGGTCGGGATGATCTACGATCAGCCCAGCCCTACCTATGTGGTCAACATGCAGCAGGGCATCCTGGACGCCCTGAAGGGATCTGGCCTGGAACTGGTGGTGCATCCGTGCAGCCGCACCTCTCCCACCCTGCTGAAGGACATTCGCGGCTTCGTCGAACGCCAGCGGCTGTTCGGCGTCATCATGCCGCCCTCGGTGTCCGAGGACGAGACGGTGATCGAACTGCTGCGCGAGCTGGACACCCCCTATGTCCGCATCGCCTCGATCGCCCTGGACCAGCCCCAGAACATGGTGGTGACCAACGACTGGATCGGCGCCGCCGAGGCCGCCCGGCACTTGGTGGATCTGGGCCATCGGCGCATCGCCCTGGTGCGCGGCCTGGCCTCCTTCCGCTCATCGGTCGTGCGCGGCCAGGGCTTCATCGACGCCTTGAAGGAACGCGGCGTGGACTTGCCGCCCGCCTATGACATCCAGGGCGCCTACACCTTCGATTCGGGACGCGAGGCCGCCCACGCCCTGCTGTCCCTGCCCGAACCGCCCACCGCCATCTTCACCCTGAACGACGACATGGCCCTGGGCGTCATGCAGGCCGCGCGCGAACGGGGGCTGGAGCTGCCGCGCGACCTGTCGGTGGTGGGGTATGACGACCTGCCGATGGCGGCGCATATCTGGCCCAATCTGACCTCAGTGCGCCTGCCGATCCGCGACATGGGTCGGATGGCGGCGGAAAAACTGCTGGCGCCCATGCGCGGCGTCGATCCCGCCAGGCTGCAGCAACCCGAAATCCGCCCTTCCCTCGTGGTGCGTCGCTCCGCCATCCAGGTCTAGGCCGTCCGCCTGCGCGCAGCCGACGCGCCCGCGACAAAAGGCCTCCTCTTGCCCAAAGCACTGACACCGGTTACCAAACTGGACACGACATAGGCGGATCATCCCGCCGATGAATGATTCCGGCCTGCGGAATCCTGGAGGAACAAGGTGTACGACAAGGTTTATCACGCGACCCATCCGGACATGATGGAGGGCGCCTCCAACGAACAGCTGCGCGACCGCTATCTGGTCGGCGGCCTGTTCCAGGCGGGCCGGATCAGCCTGAACTATTCGCACAACGAGCGCATGATCATCGGCGGCGCCATGCCGACCGACGCGGCGCTGAGCCTGCCGACCCATTCCGAGCCGCCGTCGCTGGCCGGCCAGCCCTTCCTGGTCGCGCGCGAACTGGGCGTGGTCAACATCGGCGGCGCCGGCGCGGTGACCGTCGACGGCGAGACCCTGGACCTGGATTTCCGTGACGGCCTCTACATCCCGATGGGCGCCGCCGACGTCTCCTTCACCTCGAAGGACGCCGCCAATCCGGCCAAGTACTACCTGGTCTCGACCCCGGCCCACACGCGCTACGATCTGGCCAAGATCTCGATCGCCGAGGCTGTGCCGCTGGAGATGGGTTCGCTCGAGACCTCGAACGAACGCACCATCTATCAGTACATCGTCCCCGCCAAGGTGAAGTCCTGCCAGCTGCTGCTGGGCGTGACCGTGCTGAAGCCGGGCTCGGTGTGGAACACCATGCCGCCGCACCTGCACGATCGTCGTTCGGAGGCCTATCTCTATTTCGGCCTGGGCGAAGACGACCGCGTCTTCCACTTCATGGGCGAGCCGGACAAGGCGCGTCACATCATCATGGCCGACGGCGAGGCCGTCATCAGCCCGCCGTGGTCGATCCACATGGGCGCCGGCACGTCGAACTACACCTTCATCTGGGGCATGGGCGGTGAGAACCTCGACTACACTGACATGAACAAGCTCGACATCTGTCAACTGAAGTAAGGGGAACCAGGGCATGGCTGATCCTTTCGATCTGACGGGCAAGGTCGCCCTGGTGACCGGCGGCAACACCGGCCTGGGTCAGGGCATCGCCCTGGCCCTGGCTGCGGCCGGGGCGGACGTCGCCTCGGTCGCCCGCCGGGCGTCAGACGACACCGTGGGCAAGGTCCTGGCCAAGGGCCGAAAGGCCGTCTCCGTCCAGGCCGATCTGACCTCCATGGAGCCGATCGAGCGGATTCTGGACGAGACCGAGGCCGCGCTCGGCCCGGTGGACATCCTGGTGAACAACGCCGGCATCATCCGCCGCGCCGACGCCGTGGATTTCACCGAGCAGGACTGGGACGACGTGATGAACGTCAACCTCAAGGTCCTCTTCTTCCTCAGCCAGGCGGCGGTGAAGCGGATGATCGCGGGCGACCGTCCGGGCAAGATCATCAACACCGCCTCCATGCTGTCCTATCAGGGCGGCATCCGGGTCCCGTCCTACACCGCGTCGAAATCCGGCGTGGCGGGGCTGACCAAGCTGATGGCCAATGAGTGGGCCAAGCATGGGATCAACGCCAACGCCATCGCACCGGGCTATTTCGCCACGGACAACACCCAGGCGCTGCAGGACGACCCGGTGCGCTCCAAGGAGATCCTCGGGCGCATTCCGGCCGGCCGCTGGGGCGATCCGGCCGACCTGGGCGGCGCGGCCGTCTTCCTGGCCAGCCGCGCCAGCGACTATGTGCAGGGGATCACCCTGCCGGTCGACGGCGGCTGGCTGGCGCGCT
>DGIZ01000196.1:5842-6052 GCA_002386585.1 Brevundimonas sp. UBA4609
ACGGCGGCTGGCTGGCGCGCTGATCCCGCGCTAGCGTCCAGACCATGAGCGACGACCACCCAGCAGCCCCCGGGCTTCAAACCGCGAACGGCGGCAAGATTCTCTGCTTCGGCGAGATGTTGCTGCGGTTCAGCCCGAACCAGAACGAGCTGCTGCTTCAATCCCCCGCCCTGACCGTGCGTCCGGGCGGGGCCGAGGCCAATGTCGCCG
>DGIZ01000196.1:6279-6887 GCA_002386585.1 Brevundimonas sp. UBA4609
CGCCCTGGCTCGCTTCGGCGCGCCGGCGGCGATGGCGACGGTCCTGCCCGACAACGCCTTGGGACAGGCGGCGCGCGACGAAGTCCGTCGTTATGGCGTGGACGCCTCCCCCATCGTTTTCTCGCCCGGCCGCATGGGGCTTTACTTCCTGACGCCCGGCGCCGTGCGGCGACCGTCGGAAGTCCTCTATGACCGCGCCGGCTCCGCCTTCGTCGAACGCGTCGCCGACGCCTTCGACTGGGACGCCCTGCTGGACGGCTATGAATGGCTGCACGTCTCGGGCGTGACGCCCGCCACCGGCCCCAACGGCTCGCGCGCGGCTGTCGAACTGGTCGAAGCCGCCGTCCGCAAGGGCGTCCGCATCAGCTACGACGGCAATTTCCGCGGCAAGCTGTGGGAACAGTGGGACGGCGATCCCCCCGGAACCCTGGGCCGGATGCTGGCGGGGGCCGAGGTCGCCTTCGCCGATGATCGCGACTTCGCCCTGGTGCTCGGCCGCCGCTTCGATCACGCCGACCCCGGCGCGCGCCGCCGCCTGGCCGCCGCCGCCGCATTTGAGGCCTTCCCGCGCCTGCAGCGAATCTCCTGCACACTGCGCGTTCAGGAGA
>DGIZ01000147.1:0-586 GCA_002386585.1 Brevundimonas sp. UBA4609
GGCGGTCGTCCACGGCGTAGCCGCCGTAGTCGCGGAAATTGTCGATGGCCTCGAACGGCGAAAGGCGGTCGCTCATGACCGCCTTTCTTAGACTGTTCGACGGGGGGCGCCAGTCCGGGCTAGCGCCCCGCCACCAGGGCCGACATGGCGTCCAGATAGGCGAGGAAGGCGCCGCGGCCCGTCTCGGTCATGCTGGCCCGCGTCAGGGGTTTGCGGCCCTGGAAGCTCTTGGACACGGCGACGAATCCCGCCTCCTCCAGCTTTCGCAAATGCACCGACAGATTGCCGTCGGTCGTCTGCAGTCGAGCCTTGAGCTCGCCGAAGTCGGCGCTCTCCACACCGGCCAGACAGGCCATGATCCCCAGGCGCACCCGGCCGTGGATCACCTCGTCGATGCGGCCGATGTCGAAGTTCGAGGTCTCGTCCTCGACGTTCATCTCAGCCCGCCTTCTTCGTTGCGCCGCGCACCAGGATCAGTCCGGGCGCGAGGGCGACGGCGATCAGCAGGACCAGATAGACCGGATAGATGAGCAGGGGATCGCCCAGTCCGGCAAGCACCACGGCGCCAGCGTAGGAGATCAGGCCC
>DGIZ01000147.1:739-3827 GCA_002386585.1 Brevundimonas sp. UBA4609
CCAGCGTAGGAGATCAGGCCCACGACGTTGAGCCAAGCCTTGCGGCTGATGGCGGCCACCACCATCCAGGCCGAACCGTAGGCGCCCATGACCACCGTCGGCATCAGGGCCATCACGCCCCAGTCGCCGGTGCGCCAGCCGAAGACCATCAGGGCCGTCCAGGTGACGAAGATGCCGTAGCCGATGGCCGACCAGGCCGCGCCGACCGACCGGTTCATGGCGCTGGCGCCGCCGCAGGCGCTTTCGATGCGGCGGATGAGCACGATCAGGGCGATCACGAATACTGCGGCCGCGCCCAGCCACAGCGACAGGCTTTCCCAGCCGCCGTTGGGGATACGGCCCAGCACCATCATCCACTGGCCGACCGTGGCGACCCCGAAGATTACGGCCGCAGCGACCAGCACCGATCCGCCCAGAAGGGGCGCTCGCCGTCCCTCCTGGGCGAGGGCCTTCATATAGGCGATGTCGTCGTGAACGGATTGAACCTGGTCGCGGGTCATGGCGTCTCTCCCTGCCTGTTGTGCAGAAGGTGAGCCAAGAACTTTATAATGTAAAGTTCTTTTTCTGAGACGGAGCGCGCTGGGCGGCCTAGACCTTGGCCATGCGCGTCGCCTTTCATCACATCGCCTATGAACCCTTGGCCATCTGCAACGCCCTGTCGATGGAGCGGCTGGAGGCCTCCGTCGCGCGTGCCGGGTTGAGGTCCGGCGCGACGGTCATGGACATCGGCTGCGCCTATGGAGAAGTCTCCATGCGTCTGGCCCGCGTCTTCGACGCCCGCGTGACGGCGGTGGAGCTGGACCCGGTCATGGCTGACGGCGCCGCAGCGCGTATCGCGCAGGCGGGCCTCCTGGACCGGATCACCCTGCGGCGCGAGACTTCCGCCGCCGCTCTCGATGATCATGCGCCGCTGGACCTGATCGTGGCCATCGGCTCGACGGAACCGGCCGGCAAGGGGCTGCGTGAACCCGTCGCCGTCTTTTCCGCCCTGGCCGAACGCCTGGCTCAGGGCGGCGCGCTGTTGTGGGGCGACCTGTTCTGGAAAGACGAACCGCCCGCGCCGCTTCGCCAGCTGGTGGAAGCGTCCGGCTACTATGTCCGTCACGACGAATGGCAGGCGGCGGCGCGCGCTGCGGGTCTGGAGGTCGTTTCGGCCGAAATCTCCGATGAGGCGGAATGGGCGGTCTATCGCACGGGCATGGAGACGGCGATCGCCGACTGGCTGGACGCCCATCCTGATCATGCCGATGCGCCGACCATCGCCGCCACGGCGAACCGCATCAAGATGATGTTCGACTTCGGCGCCCCCTACTTCGGCTTCGGCCTCTACCTCTTCCGGAAGATCTGAAGGGCCGACGCCCCTCCCCATGAAGGGGAGGGAGAAGCCGCCCTCAAGCAGCCCGCGCCCGCGTCGCGGGCGATAGCGCCCTCTTACCGGAAAGGCGGTTCGTCGAAGGCGCGCAGCTTGCGCGAGTGCAGGCGGGTTCCCTCGGCCCGCAGCAGGTCCACGGCCTGGATGCCGATCTGCAGGTGCTCGGAGATCGAGCCCTCGTAGAAGCGGTTGGCCTGTCCCGGCAGCTTGATCTCGCCGTGCAGCGGCTTGTCCGAGACGCACAGCAGCGTCCCGTAGGGCACGCGGAAGCGATAGCCCTGCGCCGCGATGGTGGCGCTTTCCATGTCGATAGCGACGGCGCGGCTCTGGTTGAAGCGCAGGGCCGACTTGGAATAGCGCAGCTCCCAATTGCGGTCGTCGGTGGTGACCACGGTGCCGGTGCGCAGGCGCTTCTTCACCTCTTCGCCCGGCGCGCCCGAGACCTGCTTGGTCGCGTCATAGAGGGCGCGCTGCACCTCGGCGATGTTGGGGATCGGAATGTCGGCGGGCAGGACGGCGTCCAGCACATGGTCATCGCGCAGATAGGCGTGGGCCAGGACGTAGTCGCCGATGGTCTGGCTGCCGCGCAGGCCGCCGCAGTGGCCGATCATCATCCAGGCGTGCGGCCGCATGACCGCCAGGTGGTCGCAGATGGTCTTGGCGTTGGACGGGCCGACGCCGATGTTGACCAGGGTGATGCCCTGGCCGTCTGGCCGCGTCAGGTGATAGGCGGGCATCTGATGCTTGCGCCAGGCGGCGTCCATGATGGCCGCTTCCGGGTCGTCGGTGGCGCGCGTCACGACCACGCCCCCGGCGCAGGACAGGCTCTCATACGGGCTGTCGGGATCGGCGATCTGGGCCGTCGCCCAGCGCACGAACTCGTCGACGTAGCGGTGGTAGTTGGTGAAGAGGATGAAGCTCTGCACGTCCTCGACCGGCGTGCCGGTGTAGTGCCGCAGCCGCGCCAGAGAGAAGTCGGTCCGCAAGGCGTCGAACTGGGCCAGCGGATGCTCCTCGCCCGGCTCCCACAGGCCGTCGGAGACTTCGTCGCCGATATGGGCCAGTTCGGTGGTCGGGAACCAGCGGGCGATGGCCGCCGTCATAGTGCGGTCCAGCACCACGTCCGAGCCGTCCAGCACATAGGGGAAGGGGATCTCCTGATCCGACGGCTCGACGGCGAAGGTCGCCCCATACTCCGTCGCGAGCAGGGTCAGCTGATCCAGCAGATAGGTGCGGAACAGGTCGGGCCGGGTGATGGTGGTCGTATAGACGCCGGGCCAGGACAGGCGGCCATAGGCGCGGGTCTCGAGGTTCTGCGGGCGGTCGC
Source organism: Brevundimonas sp. UBA4609 (assembly GCA_002386585.1). Lineage (GTDB taxonomy): Bacteria > Pseudomonadota > Alphaproteobacteria > Caulobacterales > Caulobacteraceae > Brevundimonas > Brevundimonas olei. Next base: position 3,439 of record DGIZ01000147.1, read on the forward strand.
CGTACCAGGTCACCGTCAGGCGGGGGTAGGCGAACAGGCCTTGCGCGCGCGCCTCGGGGTCGGCGCGTTCGCCGGTCGCCAGGAAGGTCTTTACGGCCTGGCGCAGGTTGGCGACGGATTGATTGTAGAGGGTTTCGAGGCGGTCCAGCGCCGCCTGGGGGGTCATCTTGTCTGTCATGGCTTCCTCTAGCGGAAAACCGTGACCTTGGCGAGACGGTGGAAACACGCCGACATGACAGTTGACCGCCGAGGGTTAGCTCAACGCCTCGCGCAGGAAGGCGACGGCCTTCGTCAGATCGTCCGCCGCCCCGCGCCAGACCGCCGCCCCGCCTCTCGCCCCCTCGTAGGCTGAAGGATCGGTGAAGGTCGCGTCCGGCTTGTCGGGCGCG
>DGIZ01000264.1:0-443 GCA_002386585.1 Brevundimonas sp. UBA4609
GCTGTCTTGAGGACGCCATCTGCTACCCGCCGACGACGCGGACCGTCGAAACGCCCGCGAAACCGGAGGCGCCGGCATCGGCGCCGACGACGCCCGCGCCGGCCACGCCTATCGTCTCCGTCGTTCAACCGCCGAAGGACGTCTCGACCGAGCCGACCGGGCCATTGGTCGAACCGGCAGCCCCTGAGCCGTCGCCTCTCGCACCGTCTGAGGCGGTTCCGACCCCGGACGGCCTGATCGACAGCCTGGCGCTGAAAGGCGGCGCTGTGTGGGTGCTGGCGGCCTTCTTCGGCTTCGGCCTGCTGCTGGCCTTCACCCCGTGCGTTTTTCCCATGTACCCGATCCTCGCGGGCGTCATCGGTCGCGGCGTGGACGGCCGAGGAACAAGGCGAGGCCTGATCCTGTCGATCGCCTATGTTATTGGTCTGGCCGCCGCCTTCGCC
>DGIZ01000264.1:768-24262 GCA_002386585.1 Brevundimonas sp. UBA4609
CGTCGGCGGCCTCAGCCTCATCTTCCTGGCCCTGGCGATCTCCATGCTCGGCGGGTTCGAGCTGCAACTGCCTTCGGCATGGACCAGTCGCTTCTCGCGCGAAGAAGGACAGGGGCGGCGTTCAGCGCCATCCGCCGCCGCCATGGGTTTCGTTTCAGCCCTGATCGTCGGCCCTTGCGTCACCGCACCGCTGGCCGGAGCTCTGCTCTATATCGCCCAGACGGGAGACGTAGTTCTGGGCGCGGCGGCCTTGTTTTTCCTGGGGCTGGGCAAGGGCGTGCCCCTGATCGTGTTCGGCACCGCCGGAGCTCGCTTCCTGCCGAAGGCGGGTCCCTGGATGGACCGGGTCAAGACGGCTTTCGGCTTCGCCTTCCTGGGCATGGCCTGGTGGTTGGGCGGACGTATCCTGCCGCCGGCCGTCACCCTGGCGACGGGCGCGGCGCTCAGCTTCGCCGCCGCCGCCGTGCTCGGGCTCTTCAGCCCCGCGACGAACAATCTGATCTCGAACCTCGCCCGAAGCGCCGGACTGGCGGCGAGCCTATGGGGCGCCCTCATCCTGATCGGCCTCGGTCTCGGCGCGGTCGACCCCTGGCGGCCGCTTGCGCCCCTGATGTCGGCCAATTCAGGCGCGGCCGCGACGCCATCTGTCGTCCCGACCGCCATCGTCGAGGATCAGGCGACGCTGGAGCAGGCCCTGGCTCGCGCCGCCGATGTCCGCCGTCCGGCCGTCCTCTACTTCACCGCCGACTGGTGCACGATCTGCAAGGCCGTTGATCGTCGCGTTCTGGCCGATCCGGCGACGATCGCCGCGTTCGCCGCAGCAGACCTGATCAAGGTCGACGTTACCCAAAATACGGCTGAGACGCGTGACCTGATGAAGCGCTACGGGGTGGCCGGGCCACCGACCATGATCTTCCTGACCGCTTCATCCACCGAGGCGACCAGAGCCCGCCTGATCGGCGACATGACGGCTCAACAGGTCCAGACGGCTTTGGAACACGCCGGGGCGAGGTCATGAACGCCGTCTCCCTGGGCCCGCTGGTCCTGTCAGGCGAACGTTTCGCCATACTGGCCAGCGTCTTCGTCTTCATCATTGGAACGGGCCTTCTCGCCACTCGCGTCAGCCCTCGCTTCAATCTCTGGAGCAGCGTCGTCGCCTTCGGCGGTATCGCAGCCGCTCGCCTCGGTCATGTCCTGACCCATTGGGAGTATTTCCAGGACGATCCGTGGCGCGCCCTGGCGGTCTGGCAAGGCGGCTTCAGCTGGATATGGGCCGTGCCGGTCATCATCGCCGCGATGGTCGTGCTGCTGCGGACCAGGCAAGAACGCGCCTGGGCCCTGGCGCCGTTGGCGGTCGGCGCGCTCGTTTGGACGACAGCCTATCAACTGGTCTCCGCCACCGAGCCCCTGCCTCCGCCCCATCTCACCCTGAGCGCGCTTGAGGGGCCGTCTATCGACCTGTCGGCTGTCGACGGTCGTCCCGCCGTGATCAACCTGTGGGCGACCTGGTGCCCGCCCTGCCGACGGGAAATGCCCGCCCTGGCGCAGGCCCAGATCGAACACCCGGACGTACGCTTCCTTTTCATCAATCAGGGCGAAGGCGATGTCGTCGTGCGTCGCTTCCTGACGAATGAAGATCTGAACCTTCAATCCGTCCTGTTCGACACGGCGATGGAGGTTCCGCGCCACTATCGAACAGTCGGCATTCCCGTGACCCTGTTTCTTCACGCCGACGGCCGTCTGGCCAAGGCTCATCTGGGTGAAATCGCCCCCGAGCAGATCGCGACCGAAATCGCGCGTCTGAGCTAGCCCGCCATGCTCAAAGGAAGTCCCATGATCCGCAAATTCGTCCCCGCCCTCGCTGCTGCCGCGGCGGCGCTGGCCGCCTGCAGCCCCGCCGATGCCGACAACGGCGCCGCCGGGACAGCGGTCGTTCAGGACATGCCGCCCATCGCCAGGACAGGCTTCGACGATCTGTTGCACAATCCGGCCACGCCGTTCCTAGGCGCCGAGAACGCTGACGTCACCATCATCGGGTACGTCGACTACAACTGCCCTTACTGCAAGAAGATGTACGTCGAAATTGACGAAGTTCTAAAGGCGGATCCCAAGCTCCGGGTTCTCTATAAAGACTGGGCCATCTTCGGAGCCGTATCGGAGAACGCCGCCCGATCCGCCCTGGCCGCCGGTTATCAAGGCAAGTATCACGCGGTCCACGCCGCGTTCATGAAGCATCCCTCGCGGGTCACTGACGATGAGATACGCCGCCTGCTTCAAGGCGCCGGGGTTGATCTGGCGCAGTTAGACCAGGATCTGGCGACGCACCGCGCCGAGATCGACGACGTGCTGATGCTCAATATGCAGGAAGCCATGGCCATGGGTCTGCAAGGCACCCCCGCCTTCATCATCAACGGCTATCTCATCCCGGGCGGAATGCCGCGAGCCCAGCTGGAAGCCATCATCGCCCGCCTGCGCACGGGCCAACCTCTGCGTTAAGGCTGCAAGGACTGCGGCGGCGGCGTCCAAACGACGACGTCGCCCGCCTTGAGCCCCGACAGCACCTCAACGCCCATCGGACCGACCTGGCCCACGACAATATCGCGCCGGACGGGCTCGGCGCCGCGCGCCCGAACCATGACGAAGGCGTTGGGCGCAGCTCCCTGGACCGCTTCAGGGGGCGCAACCAGGGCGCTCGGATTTTCATAGGCCACGATCGAGATGTTGGCGGTCATGCCGATCCGCACAGCCCGCGCGGCTTCGGGCGACAGGGGATCCAGTCTCACGCGCGCCTCAAACACCGCCTTGTTCGCGCCAGCGTCCGTGCTGGCCTCGCCCGCAACGCCTGTGACAACTCCCGTCAAGGTCTGTCCGCCGAAGCCAGGCCCGGTGACGACGGCCTTCTGTCCGGGCTGAATGGCGTTGAGGTCCTGCTCGTCGAGCGTGAAAACCACGTCAAGCGCAGCTGTGCTGGCGATCACCGCTAATGATTGCCCTTTGGCGACACGCCCGCCGGTCCGCACGACCTTGTCGGCGCTTTCGCCTTGCGACTCCGGCCGGACGATCACGCCGCCCTGCGGCGCGATGATGACGCCGTCGCCCCCGTCTCGCACCGCATCATACTGCGTCGCAGCGACAGCGCGTTGCAGCGATGCGAGACGCTTCTCTCCAGCGCTGGCTCGCCTGAGCGTTTCAGCGAGATCTTCGCGCGCGGAAACAAGCGCGGCTTCGCGCTGGCGCCGTTGCTGTAGAAGCCCCTCATGCTCGCTTCGAGGCACAAGCCCTCGCTCGAGCAAGGCCTGGGTTTCCGCGATTTTCGTCTCAAGGTCGCTCAGGTCAGCTTCGGCTGCGGCGATCGTACGGGTCGCGCGACGCACTTCTACGCCTCCTTCCCAACCGGCCATTCGGTCAGCCTCGGCGTCCGCCTTCAGCCAGGCAGATTCCGCTTCCGCCCGACTCCGCAGGACATCCGCGGCGTCAAGTTCCAGCAAACGCTGCCCGGCATCGATCTGATCGCCGTATTCAAACAGGACGCGGGTCACCCGGGCGTCGAACGGAGCGCTCAGATCAATACGCTCGCCAGGCGTCACCCGACCCGAAAAGTTGACGGAAACAACAAAAGGCGCGCGCGTCATCGTGGCGCGCTGCTCCTCCATCGCACCCTCGTCCGCCTCGCCGCGCATCAAGCCGAACGCGGCTCCAGCGGTCAGAACCGCCACGACAGCCAAGGCGCCCTGCACTTTGCGAGATTTCAGTCGTTCAAGGAAATGCGCCATGTCTCGAGCGTGCTCCCGATCTGCTGGTCCAGCGCCGTTAACGCATTAAGGTAGGTGATATTAGCCGACAGCTCCTGAGCGTCGGCAGCGCGCAGATCCGCCTGCAGAGACAAGACTTCAAAGTTGGAGGCCCGGCCGAAGCGCAGCTTTTCTTGGCCGATATCCAGCGCACGTGCGGACAACGCGCGCGCGCGGCGCGCCGCCTCGACCTGGCGCCAACTGGCTTCAACCGACCGGACGGCGTCCAGAACCTGGCTCTCGACCGACTGCTTCATTTCCTCAAAGGCCAGTTCGGCGATCTGCATGCCGGTCTCGGCCGTCAGCCAATTCTGCCGCCGCGAAAGATCGCCGATGGGAATGCTCAACTGCAAACCGACTGTGGTGTCCGTTTCATCATAGCGCCCCCAGAATCTGGGACCATCGTCTCGCGTGGCCGAGGCCACCAGCGACACGTCCCAAAGCCGCTGGTTGCGCGCCACGATCATCGACTGGCGCATCTGTTCCAGCGACTTGCGCTGGGCCAGCAGGTCGATGCGCGAGGCAAACGCCGTCTCCATCGCACGTTCCAGATCGACATCGACACGATCCGCCTGCATCGGATCGACAGCCACCACATTGGTTCGCGACGCCAAGGCCAGAAGGTGCAAGAGCGCCAGCTGGGCCGAAACCACCTGCTGGCGCGATTGAAGCACCGCCACCTCCTGATTGGCGACGCCAAACTCCGTCTGAACAATGTCGGCTTCGGCCATGCGTCCGGCCTGGATCAGAGCACGGTTGGTTTCCAGCAGGGCACGCGTTCGCTCCAGGGCTTCTTCAGCCAAGCGCACCTGTTCCTGAGCCAGGATCAGGCCGCGGTAGGAGGCTATGACGGCGCTGACAGTCCCGGCGACCGTCGCCTCGAGTTGCAACCGATTGATCTCCTCCTGCAAGCGGGCAATGCGGATCGGCGCCATGTTGACCGCCAGACCGGCTCCGCGGAGCAGCGGCTGATTCAGACTGACGCCCGCGCTTTCAGACGCAGCGCCTCCGCCCTGAAGCGGGTCGGATCGGGCCCATACAAAGCTCACCGAGCCGCCCAATGGCGTGCGCCAATTCGCCGATGGGCTGATGACCATTCCGGCTTGCGTGTCATCGTCATGGCGGCTTTGCACCACCGACAGGCCAATCTCCCCCTGAGGCACGAATGCGCGTTCCGTAACACGCAGATTGAACCGCTGGACCACCCGCTGCAGATAGGCCGAACGGATGCCGCGATTGTGGCGCAGGGCCAGGGCGACAGTTTCGTCCAGCGTCAGTTCCAGGGGCGCGCCGGTCGGGATTGGCGCACCAGAGGGCACAACGACCGACGTCACCGGACTAGGTCCGATCTGGGCCTGCGCCGATGTCGCGGCTGCCAGTAAACTCGACAGCCCCATGCACAAAAGAACTCTAGTCCCCACGCAGAGCCTCGATTGGTGAAATGCGCGACGCCGCGATGGCCGGGTAGAGACCGAACACCAGCCCCACACTCCCCGCCACCCCCGCACCCAGCAATAAAACCGTCCAATTCATCGCAAAGTCAAAAGGGAGAAACAAAGTCACAAGCCAGGTCAGCACCACGCCGAGTACATCACCGAGAAGCCCCCCCCCTAAGGCGAGCACCATGGCCTCGATCAGAAACATCATGCGGATCTGGCCAGGCGTCGCGCCGATGGCCGCGCGCAGGCCGATCTCGCGACGCCGCTCCATCACAGTCATCAGCATGACGTTCATCACCCCGACCCCGCCCACCAGAAGAGAGATGGAACCGACCGCTATCAGCACCCCGCCAAGCATGGCCATCTGCTTTTTCATGGCCTGGATCATAGTCTTGGCGTCGAGCACCCGCACCGGCGCCTGGGGTGTGGTCAAAGCCGCCGTGTAGCGCGCCACGGCCGCCGCCGTGTCGGCCTCAGGGACCAACCGGATCAGCGCCCCGGTCGCGCCTTCGTGCGGCATGACCCGGCGAGTGCAGGCGAGAGGAATCAGGACGGAGTCATCATATCGGATAGGACTCAGCGCCTGCGGCGGCACCTCGGCCAGGACACCAACGATGGTGTACCCATAGGGGCCGAGATGCACCACACTGCCCGGTACAGCCGCGCCCCCCGGTGACGACAGGGTCTGCGCCAGCTTGTGACCAAGAACCGCCACAGGACTGCACCCGTCCACTTCCCGCAGCAGGCGTCCTTCGACGACTGAAAGACCGGCGACGTCATTCATGACCGGGGTAATTCCCGCCACGGTGGAACCCGCGCTCGTCGCGCTCAACCGAACCGCTTGACCGGTCACCGCAAAAGGGGCCGCCAAAACGACTTCGCGATCTTGGCGTGCGAGCGTATCCAACCCCGCCACGTCCAACCCCTCTCCGGCGCTCCCCTCTATCTGTATCGACAGCATGTCGACCCCGGTCTGCCGAAAACTTTCGAGCGCCTGAATCTGGGCGATATGGGCGACGTTCATGAGCGCCACGATGGCGGCCGAGCCTATAACAACGCCCAGCAACGCCAATACTGAACGCCGGCCCTGACCACGCAGATTGGCAACGGCTTCAAGCGACAGCTCTGCGAGACTGGCCCCCCGCCCCCTCACCCCGCCATCTCGTCTGGCGACAGAATTCGTCCATCGCTGATTTCAATGATTTTATCGCAAAGCCTAGCCATGGCGCGATCATGCGTGACCATCAGGATCGTGACGCCCAAGTCCTTGTTGAGCGCGCGTAGCAGGTTCATGACCTGGGCCCCCGTTCCGCTGTCCAAGTTGCCCGTAGGCTCGTCCGCTAGAACCAGACGCGGCTCACCGACCAAGGCGCGCGCGATCGCCACGCGCTGGCGCTGCCCTCCCGACAATTGCTCAGGGCGATGACAGACGCGATCAGCCAGCCCGACTCGGTCGAGCATCGCCAAGGCCCTAGCCTTACGCGCACTTCGACCGACGCCACGATGAAATAGAGGCAGCGCCACATTCTCCCAAGCCGTCATGCGCGGCAGCAAATGGAAGGACTGAAATACAAACCCGATTAGTTCATTGCGAAGAAATGCCGCCTCAGCAGGATTCAAAGAAGCAAGAGAGCATCCATTTATGAGAACATTACCTGAACTCGGTCGATCCAAGGCGCCAATAATTCTGAGCAACGTACTCTTTCCAGAGCCCGATCGCCCAACAATAGATACAAACATTCCCTCAGATACGAACAGATTCACGCCCAACAATACATTAGGGCTTTCTTTGTAAGATTTGCTAATGTCAACAACATCAAGCATTATGAATTATAGTCAATTAAATTGGCAGCCAGAAATAAATCTCTGACTGCCAATAAAAGAAAACGACTTAAGTGATGGTGAGCGCGACGCTAGGCGACACGAAACCCTTCAACTCGCAACGAACAACAAACCCCAGGCTCGATTTACCCCAGATCGTTTGCACCGGAATGGTGATCTTCCCGTTGGGGAAACCGGTGGAGGGAGTCGGATCGTATGTTGCAGTGACCGAGTCATCGCCAGCCTGACCGCACTCGCCAGTAATGGACTTGATCCGAATACCCGAGATCAGCAAGGCATTGGCGCCGGTCGACGAGATCGTCCACTGAGACTGCAACTTGACGTTGGAGCCGAGACCCGACGAGCACAGAGCATAGGGCAGAGGACTCGCCGTAGTCGTGCCGACACCGGCCGTCACCGTCACCGGAATAGTATTGACGGGGCACCCGTTGATGGTGATCCCTTGCTTCAGATCAAGCGTTCCGCCAAGCGTCAGGCCGCCATTCGGCGCAATTCCAGCAAAAGCAGGAGTAGAGAGAAGAGCAACCGCAGCAATAGCGGTCAAGCCAGTCATGAATTTAACCATAATCAACCTCCCTTATTTGTCTTCCCCGGATCGGGGCAATAACACCTTGCCAAACAATACAACAGAATTCAATCTGTGATTGATAGATATTAGAAATATTTCTTGACAGAAAACCCGAATGTTCTGGGATCGAGAGTAAATACGTTAGTAGTTAACATCGAATCGTCACTATTTGTGAAAGCGTCCACAATTGGAGCATCATCGAAGATGTTTTTTACGTAAGCTTGCAACTCCAAACCATTCTGGTGTCGAATAGACAAGGATGCACCAAGATTATCCCATCCCTTAAGTCTGTCGTATTCTGTATTGTAGATTCTAAAATAGCTAGACGACTGCCTATAATAATCACCTCTTATTACGACATCGAATTCACCGACGGTCATCTCGTACTGGGCGCCAATGTTTGCCGTCACGCGCGGGGCGTTAGGTAGTTCATTTCCACTCAGGTCGGCTGCAAATCCGCGCCCTCCGTTCGGCGCGTCTGTCAAAGGATTGTATTCAAATCCGAGGAACAGCCAGAACGGGAACAACCCCTCGAATTCTGGATCGAAACTTCCAAGCCTCTGAGCGCCACCACAGAGAACAGCGAGCGCGTTAACGTAGAGAGACGATGACGATCCGACCAGCGGATCACTCATGATCGCTTCCACATGCTTTTTGGGCGCGATGCAATTAGAAGGAACCTGGACCCAGGGACGGACAACCATCCAGTCCTCGTTCCCCTGTGTCCTGTTCATGACGTCAATAGAGCTTTCGCCATCACCGATACGAGTTTTCAGGAACCCGAGGTTGGCGTCAATTCTAAATCTGTCCGTGATATAATAGACCGTCTCAAATTCCAGCCCCATGGATTCTGCATCAAAATTCTCATTTAGAGCAATACGATCTACGATTTGAGAAACCTGATAGTCCTTATAGTCATAATAGAAGGCCGTGGCATTGAACCGAAGCCTGCCATCCATCCACTGAGTTTTGGCTGCGACCTCGAATGCATTCACATACTCAGGGTCAAACGTGTCCGGAAGAGGTTGGTATTGCACGACTGAGGGGTTGAGGTCTGCTCGCGGAGGATTAGCCCCTCCGCCCTTGTAGCCCCGCGCATAGGAAGCATAAAACATCATGCTGTCGGTCGGCTTCCAATCAAGCACCAACCGCCCCGTCATGGCGTCCCAAGACTGCTTGATATCAGGCATGGCCGGGTATCCGCGTACAACATTGCCGCCAGATGCCGGGCCATACCCCATAAGGTCCCACGACCCCAACAAAAGCTGGCTAGGATAGGGAGTGAAAACCTTTTTATCCTTAGTGTAACGCAGCCCCGCCGTCAGACTTAGGGTGTCGGAAAAATCTATATAGGTTTCACCAAACAGTCCGTACGATTTTGTGTGGATTGCATTTTTACTTCTAAAATAATTATGCCCGTCCCCAGCCAAATCATTGATGGACGACTTATCTACGTAAACACACTCCCCTTGAGAACCATCGCTACAGTTATTTGTCACAAGATTCTGACCAAAAACACCATTGTACAGCATCTCGGCAAGCGCCGTGAACGTATTGTTAAATACAAAGTAGTCATCTTGAGATTTGAAGTCTATATAATTGACCCCAACAACAAAATTGAATGGTCCATCATTTTCAGATTGGACCCTGAATTCCTGATAGAACTGCCTGTTGTCAGACCTGCTCAGGTCAGACGACTCCATGCGATTTGACACGCCAAGCTGAGGATCCAGGTAGAAACCATTGAGGAATGGAAGATCGTCGCCCAACGGATCGCCATTCGTATCCGTAAGACCATCCCTGCTATTGAAAATGGGATTGGATACGTATCTTGCGTAATCCTGAGATGATTCAAATTTGTCTTTTGTATATACCGTTTGCGAAAACAACGTTAAAGATTCACCTAGATCATACTCCAGGTTAAACTGAAACACGTCATTTATAGCATTGTATTTTGGATCAAATGTAGCCGATATTTCGCGAAGATCTCTGGATTGCGTAACACCAAGATAGGGATCAAGACCCTCATCCACGATAAAACGGGTTATAAAATTGGATCCGTCGAAGTAGGTCCCCATAGCAATCTGGCTAAGCATGAATATCTGGCTCAACCCTCCACCATTTGGGGCGGAATATGCTGCATCTTCATAGAGACTTTTGGCAAGGCACCCCTGGCTTAGCCTTCCCCGCGCCACCCCGGGCGAGAAGACGAAGGAGCCGACGCTTTCAGGGCCCGGATCACGGGTACATAGCTGCTTGCCGGTCCGCGATCGCTGATCATCTTCCTCGAAATGTTCCCAGATCAGATTGGTCCGCAGGCTATTCGTCGGCTGCCATGCCGCCGACAGGCGAGTGGACCACAGGTCCCGGTCATTCACATTACGCTCGGTAAAGGTGTTGTAGTCGAAGCCATCGCGCTTGGTGAACGCACCCGCCGCACGCACCCAGAAGGTATCGGCGACCGGGATGTTGATCATCCCCTGCCCTCGCACGGTACCGTAGTTGCCGACTTCACCCTTCATCATGCCGGTAAAATCTGGCCCCGGCAGATTGGGGATCATGTTGACCACGCCAGCCGTAGCATTGCGCCCAAACAGGGTGCCCTGAGGACCGCGCAGCACCTCAACGCGATTGACGTCGAAGTACTCTTGTTCAAACAGTCGGTTCCGAATTAAAGGCGCGTTATTGAAACTAACCGCCACGGCAGGATCGGACCCTGCCGAGATCGCCTTCGTGCCGATCCCCCGGATCGCAAAGTTATACATACTGAAATTGGACTTGGAGAAGCTGACGTTGGGAACGGCCCGCATCAGTTCCGAACCGCCCTCGATCTTCATGGCGTCCAGGTTCTCGGCTGAGAGCGCTGTAACGGCGATCGGCACATCCTGAATGGATTCCTCACGCTTCTGAGCGGTGACGATGATGTCGCCGACCGACGTTGCGTCCTGGGAAGGCGCTGCATCCTGAGCCAGCACAGGGCCAGCCGCGACAACCAAAGCGAAAGCCGACGCGGTGACAGCCAGACGCGCGCGATTACAGGCCGCTGAAGCCATGAAAACCCTCCCCTGCACGGCCCTGCTCCCCAGCTGGACCGAATGCTTCCTCCCGCCTTTGTGTTGAGCTGACGACGAGGCGGATGGCGCCGAAAGCTGACGCTATCGATCCACCTATTCATACCCATGTCAACAGCTTACTTACATGGATGTCTTGTGACCTTACGGAAGCTTTTCATCTTCTCCCGCAGCGCACTCATTGTTCTCTCCCTCCACGTCCGCTCCATGTCCCGGATTTGTTTGGACGAATGCGAACGCCGCACTTGTATTTACATAATTGTTAGTGAAATCATGCTGCATTCGCTTTTTTGGGAGGACATGATGGACGGGGACGTCATTGTCGTTGGAGGCGGGCTCGCAGGCCTGGTTGCGGCGCACGAACTGACAAGGGCAGGCCGTCGCGTTCTGCTGGTGGATCAGGAAAACGCGAGCAATCTTGGCGGCCAGGCGTTCTGGTCGTTCGGGGGCCTGTTCCTGGTGAACTCGCCCGAGCAACGACGCCTGGGCGTCCACGACAGTTTCGACCTTGCCTGGCGGGATTGGCGGGGCAGCGCGGGCTGGGATCGCCTGAACGGCCCCTTGGCCGAAGACGAATGGGCGATGCGCTGGGGCCGCGCCTATGTTGAGTTCGCCGCCGGTGAAAAACGCGACTGGTTGCGTCAGCATGACATCAAGCTGACGCCCATGGTGGGCTGGGCGGAGAGAGGCGCCGGCAAGGCGTTCGGCCACGGCAATTCGGTTCCTCGCTTTCATGTCGCCTGGGGCACGGGAACAGGCGTGTCGGAGCCGTTTGCGCACCGAGCAAGAGAAGCAGCGAGAACCGGGCGGCTGACCTTTCACCACCGGCATAGAGTCGATCAGATTCTGGTCGAAGGCGGGCGGGTAACCGGCGTTGCAGGCGCCGTGCTGGCGCCCGACGACGCGACGCGAGGCGCCCCCTCCAATCGCGAGGTCATCGGCGACTTCACCCTGAAGGCCGACGCAGTGATCCTGGCGACCGGCGGCATCGGCGGCAACCATGAGATGGTCCGCCGCTACTGGCCCGAACGACTGGGCGCGCCGCCGAAGACCATGATCACCGGCGTGCCCGCCCATGTAGACGGACGAATGCTGGACATCGCCGCCGGGGCCGGCGCGCGCCTCGTGAACCGGGACCGCATGTGGCACTATGTGGAGGGCGTGCAGAATTGGGCTCCGATCTGGCCCGACCATGCGATCCGCATCCTGCCGGGACCGTCGCCGCTGTGGTTCGACGCCCTGGGGCGGCGCCTGCCCTTCCCGGCCCTACCCGGCTACGACACCATCGCCACGCTGAAACATCTGCGCACGACGCCCGACCTGATCGAGCACGACCACTCCTGGTTCATCGTCACCGAGACCATGCTGGCCAAGGAGTTCGCCCTGTCGGGCTCGGAGCAGAACCAGGACATCACCAACCGCAACCTTCTGGGCGTCTTGCGTTCGCGCCTGGGCAAGGCCGCGCCTCGAGAAGTCGCCGCCTTCCGCGACAAGGGCGCCGACTTCGTGGTCGCCGACAACTTGGAGACCCTGGTCGGCAGGATGAACGGCCTGACCGACCGACCGCTGCTGGACGCCGCCCTGATCCGCGCCCAGATCGAGGACCGCGACGCCCAGATGGCCAATCCCTACGCCAAGGATGCGCAAGTTCAGGGCATTCACAACAGCCGGCGCTATCGCGGCGACCGCTGGGCGCGCACCTCGACGCCGCACAGGGTGCTGGACCCGACGGCCGGGCCGCTGATCGGGGTCAAGCTGCACATCCTGACGCGCAAGTCTCTGGGCGGACTGCAGACGGATCTCTCCAGCCGCGTGCTGACGCCGGACGGAACGCCGCTGGAAGGACTCTACGCCGCAGGCGAAGCTGCGGGCTTCGGCGGCGGCGGATTGCATGGTTACAATGCGCTGGAGGGCACCTTCCTGGGCGGCTGCATCTTCTCGGGACGGGCGGCGGGGCGCGCGCTGGCGGGCCAGGCCTAAGAGGAACAATCGCGCCGCCATCCGGCGCACGGGGAGAAACGACGCATGGATTCCGCAATGGCCACCATCGGCCTGCCCGTCGCGCTGGGCATCATCATGTTCGGCCTGGGCCTCGGACTGACGCCCGCAGACTTCGCCCGCGTGGCCCAGCGGCCCAAGGCGGCCGGCGTGGCCCTGGCCTGCCAGTTGCTGTTGCTTCCGGCCATTTGCTTCGGGCTGGTGCTGCTGTTCCGCCTGCCGCCCGTTCTGGCGGTCGGCATGATGCTGCTGGCCGCCTCCCCCGGCGGGACGACCGCCAATCTCTACAGCCACTTATTCCGGGGTGATGTGGCGCTGAACATCAGCCTGACGGCGATCAACTCGGTCATCGCCGTCGTGACCTTGCCGGTCGTGGTCAATCTGGCGATCGCCTTCTTTCAGCCGGGCGACCTGCATGTCGGCCTGCAGTTCAGGAAGACGATCGAGGTCTTCATGATCGTGCTGGCTCCGGTGGCGCTGGGGATGCTGGTGCGCGGATGGCGGCCCGCCTTCGCGGCCGCCATGGACAAGCCGGTGCGCATCGCCTCCATTCTGATCCTCGTGCTGGTGATCCTCGGCGCCGCCGCCTCCAGCTTCCACGTCCTGATGAGCCAGATCGGCGGACTTGCCGGCGTGACCGTGGCCTTCTGCCTGCTCAGCCTGGGCGTCGGCTACGGCGTGCCGCGCCTGCTCAGGATCGAGCGCCCGCAGGCCGTCGCCAGCGCCTTTGAGGTCGGGCTGCACAACGCCACCCTGGCCATCGTCATCGCTCAGTCGGTGTTGAACAGCCCCGAGATGACCCTGCCCGGCGCCGTCTATGGCGTGCTGATGTTCCCGCTGGCGGCGGGCTTCGGCTTCCTGATCACGCGCAGAAAGCTCGGCCGGGCCTAGTCACGCAGGTCGCGGCGCAGCACCTTGCCCACATTGGTCTTGGGCAGGGGTTCGTCGCGGAAGACGATGATACGCGGCACCTTGTAGGCGGTCAGCCGCTCACGGCAATGGGCGACGATCATCGCCTCTGTCAGCTCGGACGAGCGCGGCACGATGACCACCTTGATCCGCTCGCCCTGCACCGGGTCGGGGACGCCGACAGCCGCCACCTCGTCCACCAGGGGGTGGGCCGCCACCACATCCTCGATCTCGTTCGGATAGACGTTGAAGCCGGACACCAGGATCATGTCCTTGATCCGGTCGACCAGCCTCACCCGACCGTCCGCCTGCATGACGCCCACGTCGCCCGTCGCCAGCCAGCCGTCGGACGACAGGACCTTGGCCGTTTCCTCCGGTCGGTTCCAATAGCCGCGCATGACCTGAGGGCCGCGCACGCACAGTTCGCCTGGTTCGTCGATCCCGCACCAGCTTCCGTCATCGCGCCGCATCCGCACCTCGGTCGAGGGCACCGGCAGTCCGACTGTACCGTCGAAGCCCATCGTCTCGGGCCGCTCGATATCCACATAGCCGATGCAGACCACCGGCGAGGTTTCGGTCAGACCATAGCCTTCGATCAGCGGCGCGCCGGTCAGGGTCTGCCAGGCCTCGGCCACCGACGCCTGGGTCGCCATGCCCCCGGCCACGGTCAGGCGCAGATCGGTGAAGTCGCGATCGCGGAAGGCCTCATTCTTCAGCAGGCCGGCGAACAGGGTGTTCAGGCCGGTGAAGGCCGCGAACCGCTCTTTTCTCAGCACCCACTCCACCCGCTTCGCGTCGCGCGGATTGGCGATCAGGATGTTGCGCCCCCCCACGCCCACGAACATCAGCAGGTTCGCCGTCAGGGAGAAGATATGGTAGAGCGGCAGCATGGTGACGTTGCCGACCACCTGATCCTGCGGGATCTGGGCCATGATCCAGGCGCGCCCCTGCAGCACATTGGCGATGATGTTCCGATGGGTCAGCATGGCCCCCTTGGCCACGCCGGAGGTGCCGCCTGTATACTGCAGGAAGGCGAGGTCTTCCGCCTTCGTCTCGACCGGCTTCAGCGACAGTCGCCGCGCCCGACGCATCACGGCGGGCCAGCGTTCAGCCTGAGGGATGCGCCACTTCGGCACCAGCTTTTCGACATGGCGCAGCAGAGCGGTGATCGCCGTCCCCTTCACCGGCCCCATCATGTCGCCCATGGCGGTGACGACGATATGGCGGACATCCGTGCCTTCGATCGCCTGTTCCAGGGCAGCGGCAAACATCTCCATCACGACAATGGCGACCGCGCCGCTGTCCTTGAGCTGATGCTGCAGCTCGCGCGGCGTGTAGAGCGGGTTGACGTTGACCCCCACCGCCCCGGCGAACAGCACGCCGAACAGCGCCACCGGATACTGCAGGCAGTTCGGCATCATCAGCGCCACGCGATCACCCGGCCGCACGCCCTGGGCCTGCAGCCAGGCGGCGAACGCCCGCGCTTCCGACAGCGCCCGACCATAGGTCACGCCCGAGCCCATACTGACGAATCCCACGCGTTCCGCATACTTGCGGGCGTCCGCCGCAAACAGGTCGCCGACCGAAGCCCATTGCACCAATTCGTCGTCGATCGTCGCCGGCACGTCGGAACGATAGGCGCGTGTCCAGAAGCGCTCGGCCCACAGGTGATCGGCCTCGGTCTTCGTCACATCCAGCGTCGCGCTCATTTCTCGATCACGGCGACGACGCCCTGCCCCCCGGCGGCGCAGATGGAGATCAGCCCGCGCCCCTTGCCCGCCCGGTTCAGCATGTGCGCCAGATTGCCCAGGATGCGCCCGCCCGTCGCCGCGAACGGATGCCCCGCCGCCAGGGACGAGCCGTGGATGTTCAGCCGCTCCCGGTCGATGGCGCCGGGCGCCCGATCCAGCCCCAGCCGGGTGCGCGCATAGTCGTCGCTTTCCCAGGCCTTGAGCGTACACAGCACCTGGGCGGCGAAGGCCTCGTGGATTTCGTAGAAGTCGAAGTCCTGAAGCGTCAGCCCCAGCTTGGCCAGCATTCGCGGCACGGCGTAGGCGGGCGCCATCAGCAGACCTTCCTCGCCGCTGACGAAGTCCACGGCCGCCGTCTCTCCCGCCCTCATCCAGGCCAGGATCGGCAGTCCCCGCGCCTTCGCCCATTCCTCGCTGGCCAACAGCACCGTCGAGGCGCCGTCCGTCAGCGGGGTGGAGTTGGCCGCCGTCAGCGTGCCGTTCTCGCGATCGAAAACCGGCCTCATCGTCGCGACCTTGGCCGGATCGATATCGGGCCGCAGATTGTTGTCGCGCTTCAACCCGTTGAAGGGGGTGATCATCTCGTCGAACAGCCCCGCCTCATAGGCCGCCGCCATATTGCGATGGCTGCGGATCGCCAGGGCGTCCTGCTCCTCGCGCGGAATGGCCCAATGCTTGGCCATCAGTTCGCAATGCTCGCCCATCGACAGGCCGGTCCGCGGCTCGGCGTTGCGCGGCGGTTCAGGCCGGAAGGGCGCGGTCAGGCCCGCTCGCGACAGGGCCTTGAGCCGCCCCAGCGTCGACTTCTGGCGATTGGCCGCCAGCAGGGCGCGGCGGAAACCTTCATTCAGGGCGATCGGCGCATCCGAAGTGGTGTCCACTCCGCCGGCGATCCCGACCTCGATCTGGCCCAGGGCGATCTTGTTGGCGACCAGAATGGCCGCCTCCAGTCCCGTGCCGCAAGCCTGCTGGACGTCATAAGCCGGCGTATCCCGGCCCAGAGTGGCGCCAAGGACGCTTTCGCGCGTCAGGGCGATGTCGCGCGAGAGCTTCAGGACAGCTCCCGCCGCCACCTCCCCCAGTCGCAGCCCATGCAGGTCGAAGCGGTCGATCAGCCCCTGCAGGGCGGCTGTCAGCATGTCCTGGTTCGACGCCTCGGCGTAGGCCGTGTTCGACCGGGCGAAGGGAATGCGGTTGGCGCCGACGATGGCGACCCGACGCGGCGCGGACAGGGTAAGCATCAGACGATGATCTCCGATGGAGGGGGGACGCTCAGACGTCCTCGCAAGTGAACGCGCTCGCCCGTCGGATCGCGCACCTCGAAATCGCGATGCTTCGGAGCCATGAACAGCGCCGCCTCGCCGGGCAGAAACAGAGGCGCGCGGAAGGAAACCTCGATCTCGGCCGCCTCCCACCCGCCCGGCGGCGTCAGGGCGGCCAACGCCCGCGCCTTGGTCCACATCCCGTGAACGATCGCGCGCGGAAAGCCGAACAACCGCGCGCCCAGGGCCGAGGTGTGGATGGGGTTGGCGTCGCCCGACACCCGGCCATAGCGGCGCCCCAGGTCAGCAGAAAGCGACCAGACCTGGTCGCGCGCCATGCCGGACGCCTGCTCCATCTCAGGCGCCGGGCGGCCCAGCCCGCGATCGCCGCGTTTCAGATAGACGCTCTCGCTCTCCCACACGATCACGCCGTCGCGGCGCGCGGCGGTGAGTATGCCGAAGGCCTGGCCTCGGTCATGCGTCATCAGATCCCCGAAGCGCGTGCTCAGGCTCAGCGCCTCCCCCGGCGTCAGGCGCGCGTGCTGGCGGATGCGGTTGTGCAGATGAACTAGGCCCGCCAAGGGAAGGGGGAAATCCGGCCGCATCATCAGACGCAGATGCATCGGAAAGGCCAGGATGTGCGGCCAGGTCAGCGGCACGCCCTGCCCCGCCTGAAAACCGCACAGCCGGCTGTAATCGGCGATCGCCTCGGCCTTCAACTGAACGACGTCGGCCTCGAGCACCACGCTCGGAAGTTCCCGCGCCCTGGCTTCACCGCGCAACAGCCCCCGCGCCGCGCCGCCCGCCAGTTGCAGCATCGTGATCGGCGTCGCCGCCTCTGCGCCTCGCATCCGTCACGCCCCCAGAAGGCTCTGGCCGCAAACGCGCACGACGGCCCCGTTCACCCCGCCGTTCTCCGGCTCGGCCAGCCACAGGGCGGTCTCGGCCACGTCGATCGGCCGGCCGCCCTGCCCCAGACTGTTCATCCGCCGTCCAGCCTCGCGGATGGCGAAGGGGATGGCGGCCGTCATGCGCGTCTCGATGAAGCCCGGCGCGACCGCATTGACCGTGATCCCGTCGCCCGCCTCGGCCGCCAATCGCCGCACCGCCCCGATCCAGCCGGCCTTGGACAGGGCGTAGTTGGCCTGTCCCTTGTTGCCCGCGATGCCGCTGAGCGAGGACACCGCGACGAGCCGTCCGTTGGACCGGATCAGCCCCGCCTCCAGCAGCACGCGCGTCAGGGCCAGCGGCGCGCCCAGATTGACCGCCATGACGCTGTCCCACTCGGTGGCCGACATCCGGGCCAGGGTCCGGTCGCGCGTGATCCCGGCGTTGTGGATCACCGCGTCGTATCCGCCCGCCGCCCGCGCCGCGCTGACCAGTCGCTCCGCCGCATCGGCCGCAGTGATGTCGAGGCTCAGCGCTTCGGCGCCGATCTGGTCGGCCAGCACGCGCAGGTCCGTCTCCGCCCCAGGCGCATCGAGCGCCGTCACCGCATAGCCTTCGGCCGCGAACAGCCGCGCCATGGCCTCGCCGATGCCGCGCGATGCGCCGGTGATCAGGACGCGCCTCGGCTCGGTCGAGGCAGGCGCAGCCGTTCCGCTGATCGTCACCACCTGCCCAGAGACATAGGCCGAGCGCGGCGACAGGAAGAAGGCCATGCTGGACGCCGCCGCCTCTTCCGCGCCCGCCGCGACCCGCAACAGTTGCGCCGTTCCGCCCTCGCGCGCTTCCTTGGCCAGAGAGCGGACGAAGCCTTCCAGTCCGCGCTGCAGCGCCTCGCCCTCGACAGTCGCCGTGTCTTCGGGCGGTCGGCCGATCACCAGTATGCGCCCATGAGGATCAAGCCGACGCACCGTCTCGTGGAAGTAGCGATAGAGGCCCGTCGCGCTCGCGATATCGGCGATGTCAGAGGCGTCGAAGATCAGCCCCCCGTAACGCGCGCCCTCCTGCGCCTTCGAATGGAGCTCGACGCCCCAACGCTCGGCCAGATCATGCAACAGCGGCGAGAGGCGCGCGCTTCCGCCCAGCAGCAACGGCCCCACCGGCGCCGCGCCCGCCTCGGCGCGACGACGCAACGGCAACGGGCGCGGCAAACCCAGCGTTCCAGTCAGCCAGCCGCCCACGCCGCTGTTGGCGAAGTCCAGATAACGGTCCGACATCAGGCCGCCTTGCTTCCCTTGCCCGCCGACGCCGCCCGGCGCCGCGCCAACCCCTCAGCCAGGCCGAAATCCTGCGGAAAGTCGTCCACCTGGATCGCCTGTATCGCGACCTCGGCGTAACGCGCGATCAGAGCCCTCTCCTCGGCGTCGACCAGGCCCTGAGCCTCGGCCTCGCTCGCCCAGGCGGTCAGTTGGGTCAGGTCCTGCGGCGCACGCGGCAGACGTCCGGCCTTGATCGCCGGTTTCAGCCGCGCCTCGATGGTTTCCACCCGAGGATACAGATCGAACGCGACCAGAACGGCGGCGATGGGATCCACCTCCAGGCTGGCGCTCCACGATCCGGCGACCAGTCGATCCCGCGCCGGACCGTGACGCTGGATCAGGCCGGCGACCTGGGCGGCGCAGGCGTCGCCGGGCGTCGGCGTCTTGAGCCCGAACGGCGTCCCCGCCAGTTTCAGGAAAAGGGCCGCGCCCCGGCTGGGGTGATTGGCCAGCACGTCCCGCCACGCCGTGGCCGCGCGGTTCAGCGCATCCTGCGCCGCCCAATGCACGAAGGGCAGGTCTTCGGCCGGACGTCCCTCGTCCTCAAACCGCTTCAGCGTCGCTGACAGGATGAAGAGCTGGGACAGGATATCGCCCAGCCGCCCGGTCAGGGCGCCCTTGCGCTTCAAGGCGCCGCCCACCGTGGCCATGGAAATATCCGACGCCAGGGCCAACAGGGTCGAAAGCCGCGTCGCCAGCTTGTAATAGCGCCGCAGTTCGGGCGCCGCGTCGCGTGGCGCCGAAATCCACGCGCCGCCGGTGAGGCCGAAGCCGACCGCCCGCGCCATATTGCCCAGGACGAAACCGGCGTAGCCGAACAGGGCGCGATCGAAGGCTTTCAGCTCCTGCGCCTCGGCCGTGCGCATCATCGGCAGGACATAGGGATGGCAGCGGATCGCGCCCTGGCCATAGATGATCAGGGTGCGCGTCATGATGTTGGCGCCCTCGACCGTGATGGCGACCGGGATCTGCTGATAGGCGCGGGCCAGGAAGTTGCCGGGGCCCATGCAGACCCCCTTGCCGCCGATCACGTCCATGCCGTCATTGACGATGATGCGGGCGCGTTCGGTCACATGGTATTTGGCGATGGCCGAGACGACCGAAGGCTTCTCGCCCTGATCCAGCGCCGCCGCCGCCAGCCGCCTCACGGAATCCGTGGCGTAAAGATGCCCCGCCATCCGGGCCAAAGCCTCCTGCACGCCCTCGAAGGCGCCGATCGGCTGGTTGAATTGACGCCGGATGGCGACATAGGCCCCGACCATGCCGACAGCCAGCTTGGACATCCCCACGTTGGAGGACGGCAGGGAGATGGCTCGACCGGCCGCCAGACACTCCATCAGCATCCGCCAGCCGTTTCCGACCTGCTCGCGCCCGCCGATGACCATCTCCATCGGCACGAAGACGTCGTCTCCCTCGATCGGCCCGTTCTGGAAGACAGCGTTGAGCGGCCAGTGCCGACGCCCGATCCGCACCCCCGGATGCTCGCGCGGTATCAGGACGCAGGTGATCCCCGGCTCCTCGCCTTCGCCCAGCAGCCCGTCCGGATCGACCGCACGGAAAGCCAGGCCGATCACCGTCGCGATGGGGGCCAGGGTGATGTAGCGTTTTCGCCAGGTGATGCGGAAACCTAGGGTCTCGCGTCCTTCCCACATGGCCTTGCAGACCACGCCCGTGTCGGTGATCGACGCGGCGTCGGAGCCTGCGAACGGGTTGGTCAGGGCGAAGCACGGAATCTCGTCACCGCGCGCCAGACGCGGCAGATAGTGGTTCTTCTGTTCTTCCGTGCCGTAGTGCAGCAGCAGTTCAGCCGGCCCCAGGGAGTTGGGCACCATCACGGACACCGCCGCCGCCGAGCAACGCGTCGACAGCTTCTGGATCACCTGGCTGTGCGCGTAGGCCGAGAAGCCAAGGCCCCCGTAGGCCTTGGGAATGATCATGCCCAGAAAGCCCTTATCCCGCGCATAGGCCCAGGCGTCAGGCGGCAGGTCCTGCCACACCGCCGTGCTGTCCCAGTCATTGGACAGGTCGCACAGCTTTTCCGTCTCAACGTCGAGGAAGACCTGCTCCTCGTCCGTCAACTGCGGCGCGGGCGTCGCCAGCAGGCGTTTCCAGTCCGGCCGCCCGGAGAAGATTTCCGCGTCCCACCAGACGTTGCCGGACTCGATCGCCGCCTGCTCGGTGGCGCTCATACGCGGCATGATGCGACGGAAAGCGTCCATCGCCGGGCGTGACAGCATGGCGCGACGGACCGGCGCGACCGTCAGCATGACCAACAGGACGGCGAGAACAGCCCCCGCCGCAATCCAAACCCACATCAACGCTGTTCCTCCCCGGCGACGGGCGCAGTCGCACGGCCGCTCATCAGTTCATTCATGAAAGAAGGAACGCGGCCGCCCCCGTCCGCGCTCCCTCAGCCCCTCACTTCAGCCCTTGCCGCCGCGATAGGCGTTGCGGACTTCCGCCGGCACGCGCTCATAGATTTTGGGCCGTGGAATGCGCAGACGACGCCGGGCCTGATCCAGAGGCTCCGCCAGCAAGGCCTCGTAATCCTGTCCCGGAAGCCAGGCCGCCCGACGACCGTCGCGCCACGCCTGAAACACCGCTCTTGCACACGGATAGCCGGTGCGCGCGCGTGCGAACTGCACCGCAATCGCCGCCGCGATCAGGCCAAACCCTGAACTGCGCGTCTGCGGCAGAGAGAAGGCCACCACGCAGGCTTCGCCCAAGGCGTCGGTATGATAGCCGGTCAACACATGCCAGATGTCATGCACGTCGCGCAGGCGGCGCGCATACCAGGCGCGCGGATGCGCCGCCTCGATCTCGCTGTCCGCCACCTTGCGGCTTTCGTCAGCCAGTCCGTAGGCGGAGAAGTCCTGTGCGACGATGAAGTCCAGATAGGCCGCGCCGACGCTGCCTTCCGGCATGGTTTTCAGCCACTCCCGATCCTGCAACCGGTCCGCCAGCTCCAGGCGGCGATAGGCCTGAACCCCGCCTTCGGGACTGCTCATCAACTTGGCGTAGCCCCAGTCGACGGAACGCCCGGCCAAGGCGTTCATGATCTCGAACACCTGTTCGGTGTCGTCCTTGTCCGCAACCAGTCGGCTCATGGCGCGCGCAGCCCGCACCGGCTGAACCCGACGGCTCAGCGTGCGCGAGGCTTCGCGAAATCCCGTTATGGCCCCACTATGATCCAGCGCGGTCGCGGCCATGGCTTGCAGTCTCCTTGGACGGCTCGTAAGACACATTACCTACATGGATGTCATTTACACCGATGTCAATTAAAATCGCCGACAAGCCGCGCCGCCGGCGCCGTTCGCCTGAAGAAGCCCGTCGCGAGGCCCTGGCCTCGGCGCGCGACCTCCTGCTCTCAGGGGGTCCCAACGCCGTCACCCTGGCCGCCGTGGCCGGCGAGATCGGCGTCACCCATGCGAACCTGATTCACCATTTCGGCTCGGCCGCAGGACTGCAGTCGGCGCTGATGGGATCGATGGTGGCCGATCTCAGCGATGCTCTGGACGCCGCAGTGGCCCGTCTGAGGACGGACGAAGGCGCGCCGCTGGAATTGATCAACGCCGTCTTTGACGCCTTCTCGACCGGCGGCGCCGGGCGACTGGCGGCCTGGATCGCCCTGTCCGGCGACCTGTCGCACCTCGAACCCGTGCGCGAAGCCGTTCAGAATCTGGTCGTCGCCATTCAGGAGAAACTCGGCCTGGGCGGGGATCAGACCGACGAGACTATCGGCTCGGCCGTCCTCTTCATTGCGCTCGGCGCCTTCGGGGACGCGCTGATCGGCGCCCCTCTGCGCGGGATGCTGGGCCAATCGGACGACGCCAGCCGCAGGGTCGTGGCCAGCCTGCTGCCAGCCTTCCTCGCCATGCATCCCCGCGCCTGACCAGAGAAAAGAAAGCCCGACGCGAGGCATCGGGCTTTTGAAGTCATTTGGTGATGGTGGGTGTCCTCGAAGAAAGAAGACAGGCCCTTGATCAACCGGTTTGGTTAATGGGCCATTAACGCTGTTTTCAGTCTGGCAACCAGGTCGTCTGATAGGCGGAGCCAGACAGCCCACGCGTAATTCGCCAGCCCTCGCCCGCCCGTTCGGCGTAGGCGGCGGGCGCGCCCGGCCCAGGGTAGTGAAAGACC
Organism: Brevundimonas sp. UBA4609; assembly: GCA_002386585.1. GTDB lineage: Bacteria > Pseudomonadota > Alphaproteobacteria > Caulobacterales > Caulobacteraceae > Brevundimonas > Brevundimonas olei. The sequence continues at coordinate 23,744 of DGIZ01000264.1, forward strand.
GTTCCATCGACCTCGATATCGCCCGCACGATCGCTGGCCGTCGCTACAGGCGCGACCCAGCGCCCGCGCGAATCCGCCACCCCCTGGGCTGACATCCCGCCGGCGCGCACGACGATCTTCTGGCCTGGATCTGCGCGGCCGGAGGCGATCAGACCTCGACCGTCGCCATCCAGGGCGTCCAAGGCCGGCCCCGGCGTCAGACGCAGGCTGGGGCCGCCATCCGTCAGCAGCGCGGCCGCCCGCCTTCCCTCCCCCACCACGAGCAGTCGCTGAGGCCCAGGCGTCGCCGTCTGGCCGATCTGAATCTCCGGGGTCAGAACCTGGCCTGTCGCTGCGGCGCCGACATGGAGTTCGAACCGGCCCTGGGCGTCCGCGCCCGCCGCCACGGCCGGTCCGTCCGTCCCGCTGAGAATGACGCGCGCGCGGGGCGCCGCCACGCCGCGCACCAGGACGCCGCCGTCTCCTTGAGTGGAAACGCTGAAGATGCGCGGCGTCGTCATCCAGTCGTCTTCCTGCGCT
>DGIZ01000109.1 GCA_002386585.1 Brevundimonas sp. UBA4609
AGGCGCGCCCTCGTCGCCCACCGCTGGCCCGGCAACGTGCGCGAGCTGGAAAACGCCATGCACCGCGCCGTTCTGCTGGCGACGGGGGCCGAGATCGACGTCGACGCCATTCGCCTGCCGGACGGCCGCCCGCTGCTGGGCGGGGGGGAGGGGGCCTCGACGCCCGCCGCCTCGACCTATGACGCCGGCGTGGCCGGTCAGGCGGCCCAGGTCGCCGACGCCGTGACCCGCAGCTTCGTCGGCCAGACTGTGGCCGAGATGGAGAAGACCCTGATCCTGGACACGCTCAGCCACTGCCTGGGCAACCGCACCCATGCGGCGACGATCCTGGGCATCTCCATCCGCACCCTGCGCAACAAGCTGAACGAATACGCCGACCAGGGCACGCCGATCCCGGCGCCCCAGTCGGGCGTCGCGGCCGCCTACGGCGCGGCGGGCTGATCCGGTGCGCGCTGACCGTCGCACCTTGCTGATCGGCGCGGGCACCCTGATGCTTGGGGGAATGGCCCTGGGCGCCTGTACGCGAGCGACGGAGCCTCCGGCCGTCGAACCGGCCGTGCTCGATCTCGATCTGTCGGCGCTGGAAGCCCGCCACGGCGGCCGTTTGGGCGTCTCGGTCGCGACCGACGGCAAGCAGGCCGCCTGGCGCGGCGACGAGCGGTTCGTCTACTGCTCGACCTTCAAGATGTATCTGGCGGCGGCGACCCTGCTGCGGGTTCAGGCGGGACAGGAGCGGTTGGACCGGGCGATCCCGGTGACGCAGGCCGACATGATCAGCCACGCCCCGGTCACGGAGCCGGCGGTCGGCTCGACCTTGACGATCGAACAGTTGATGAAGGGCACGGTCGAGGTCAGTGACAACCCCGCCGCCAACATCCTGATCCGCGAAATGGGCGGGCTGGAGCCCTTCCGCGCCTTCTATCGCGGCATCGGCGATGACAGCACGCGCGTCGACCGGTTCGAGCCCGAGATGAATCGGGAGGACGGCGACAAGGACACCATCACCCCCGACCAGTCCGTGAAGAACATCCAGCGGCTGCTGGTCGCGGCCGACACGCCCTTGGATACGGCGTCCAAGACCCTGCTGATGCGTTGGCTGGTCGATACGCCGACGGGACAGGGGCGGATCAAGGCGGGCGTTCCCGCCGGTTGGACCGTGGCGCACAAGACGGGCACCGGCGGCTATGGCCCGGTCAACGACATCGGCCTGATCCTGCCGCCTACCGGCGCGCCCATCGCCATCGCGGTCTATTTCCACGCCACGAAGGATTCGACCGACGCCCAGCGCGAGGCGGTGATAGCCGACGCGACCCGGCAGGCGCTCAAGGCGCTGGGGCATGGCTGACGGCCGCCGAATCCTGTCATCAGGCGGCATGACCTTCGCACGTCATCATGGCTGATGCGCCGATCCTGATGAAGGACGGGCTGGCGCGCCCCACGGGGCGCGAGGCCCTCGGCTGGCTGATGCGCGGCGAGGTCGGCATGGCGGTCGGCGTCATCGCCGTCATCATGCTGCTGATCGTGCCGATCCCGAAGATGCTTCTGGATCTGCTGCTGGCGATCTCGCTTGTGTCCAGCGTGCTGATCCTGATGACGGCCGTGATGATGAAGCGGCCGCTGGACTTCGCCATCTTCCCCACGGTGCTGCTGGTCTCGACCCTGTATCGGCTGGGGCTGAACCTGGCCTCGACGCGGCTGATCCTCAGCAACGGTCAGGAAGGCCACGACAGCGCGGGCAAGATCATCCAGGCCTTCGGCGAGCTGATGATGGGGGGCAACTTCATCATCGGCGTCATCATCTTCGCCATCCTGCTGGTGGTGAACTTCGTCGTCATCACCAAGGGCGCCACCCGTATCGCCGAGGTCTCGGCCCGCTTCACCCTGGACTCCATGCCGGGCAAGCAGATGGCCATCGACGCCGACCTCTCGGCGGGCCTGATCAACGAGGATCAGGCCAAGCTGCGCCGCAAGGAGCTGGAGCAGGAATCGACCTTCTTCGGCGCCATGGACGGCGCCTCGAAATTCGTGCGCGGCGACGCCGTGGCGGGTCTGATCATCACCTTCATCAACGTCATCGGCGGCCTGCTGATCGGCGTGCTGCAGCACGGCATGCCGGCCATGGACGCCGCCAACACCTATGTGCAGCTGACCGTCGGCGACGGTCTGGTGACGCAGATCCCGGCCATCATCGTCTCGGTCGCGGCCGGCTTCCTGGTGACCAAGGCCGGGGTCGAGGGCTCGGCCGACAAGGCCTTCGCCGCGCAACTGGCGACCAATCCGGTGTCCTTGGGCGTGGTGTCCGGCACGGCGGGGCTGATCGGCCTGATCCCGGGAATGCCGCTGCTGCCCTTCGCAGCGCTGGCGCTGGCCACCGGTTTCATGGCGTGGAAGCTGGGCCGCGACCGGCTGAAACCGCCGCCCGCCGAGCCGGTCGATCTGAAGCCGAAGGAGGACGTGGAGGAGCCGATCTCCACCGCCCTGACCATCGATGAGGTGAAGATCGAGCTGGGCTACGCCCTGCTGGCCCTGATCAACGATCTGGAGGGGCGGCGCCTGACGGACCAGATCCGCGCCCTGCGCCGTTCGCTGGCCCAGGAATACGGCTTCGTCATGCCCAGCGTGCGCATCCTCGACAACATGCGCCTGCCCAATCAGGGCTACGCCATCCGCATCAAGGAGATGGACGCAGGATCGGGCGAGGTGCGTCTGGCCTCCCTGATGGCCATGGACCCGGCGGGCCGTCAGGTCGAACTGCCGGGCGAGCACACGCGCGAGCCCGCTTTCGGCCTGCCCGCCACCTGGATCGACGAGTCGCTGAGGGAAGAGGCGACCTTCCGCGGCTACACCATCGTCGACCCCTCGACGGTGCTGACGACGCACCTGACCGAAATCCTCAAGGAGAACATGGCCGAGCTGCTCTCCTACGCCGAGGTGCAGAAGCTGCTGAAGGAGCTGAAGGGCGAGGAGCAGAAGCTGGTCGAGGAGCTGATCCCCTCGGTCGTCACCGTGACGACGCTGCAGCGCGTGCTTCAGGCCCTGTTGCGCGAGAAGGTGTCGATCCGCGACCTGCCCGCCATCCTCGAAGGCCTGGCCGAAGCCGCGCCGCACACCACCAGCGTCGCCACCCTGGTCGAACACGTCCGCAGCCGCCTGGCGCGCCAGCTGTGCTGGCAGCACAAGGCCGACGACGGCGCCCTGCCTATCGTCACCCTGTCGCCTGAGTGGGAGCAGGCCTTCGCCGAGAGCCTGGTCGGTCCGGGCGAGGACAAGCAGCTGGCCATGGCGCCCAGCCGCCTTCAGGACTTCATCCGCGCCGTGCGCGAGGTGTTCGAGCGCGCGGCCATGACGGGCGAGAACCCGGTCCTGCTGACCGGGCCGCAGGTGCGCCCTTACGTCCGCTCCATCATCGAACGCTTCCGCGGCCAGACGGTGGTGATGAGCCAGAATGAAATTCATCCCAAGGCGCGGCTCCGGACGGTCGGTTCGGTCTAGACCCTGCGGTAGGGGCTGGACACGGCTTCGGCGGCGAATAAGGTTCGGGATATGAAACGTTTCCGGCCGGCTCTGCGCACCTTCGGAATCTTCCTGCGCACCCCGACCCTCAGTCGCTCGATCATCGCCCTTCTGGCCCTGGCGCTGCTGCTGCTGCTGGCCGTCAATACGGCGACGCTGGTGATGATCCAGCGCACCTCCAACTACAACGACACCGTCGACCACAGCCAGCAGGTGCGCCTGGCGGCCAAGGACACGGTGATGCTGCTGACCGACGCCGAGACCGGGCAGCGCGGTTTCATGCTTACGGCGCGGGCCGAGTATCTGGGCGTACACGACAACGCCGTCGCCAAGCTGCCGGCGGTGCTCGAACGCCTTGAGACCCTGGTCCAGAACGATCCCGAGTCCTCCGCACGCGTGGCCAAGGTCAAGCAGATGGCTCGTGAGCGTCTGGCGCTGATGGACGAAACCATCAACCAGACCCGGACGGGCCGCATCGGCGAGGCCGTCGCGCGCATTCGCGGCGGCCAGGGCAAGACGCTGATGGACGCCATGCGGGTCGAACTGGCGGCGATCGACGCCATCGAGGCGCGCCGCCTGGCCGAGCGCACCCACCAGTCGGAATGGGCCCAGGCCGTGACCGTGGCGGTCAACGCCCTGGCCGGGGTGCTGATCCTGGTGCTGGCGGGGATCAGCGTCTGGCTGGTGCGGCGCTATGTGGCGGAGATCGAGGCCGCGCATTTCGAGCTCGATCGCGTCAACGCGGGTCTGGAGAACGAGGTCCGCGATCGCACCGCCGAACTGACCCGCGCCAACGAGGAAATCCAGCGCTTCGCCTATATCGTCAGCCACGACCTGCGCGCGCCCCTGGTCAATGTCATGGGCTACACCTCCGAACTCGAGCAGGTCTCAAGGATGGTGGATGAGCAACTGACGGCGGTCGACGCGGCGCACCCCGGTCTGACGGACCCCGACGTCCTGCGCGCGGTGCGCGAGGACGCGCCCGAGGCCGTGGGCTTCATCCGCACCTCGACGGCCAAGATGGACCGGCTGATCAACGCCATCCTGCGCCTGTCGCGCGAGGGACGGCGCGCCCTGGCGCCTGAACGGCTGGACATGACCGGCGTGGCCCAGACCATCGCCGACACCGTCCACCATCAGGTCGCCGAAACGGGCGGCGAAATCGTGGTCGGCCCCCTGCCGCCGCTGGAGAGCGACCGTCTGGCGGTCGAGCAGATCTTCGGCAACCTGATCGACAATGCGGTGAAGTATCAGCAGCCCGACCGCCCCATCCGTATCGAGGTCCAGGGGCAGGAGACGCCCGACGGCTGGGTGGAATACCGCATCATCGACAACGGCCGGGGCGTGTCGCCCAAGGATCACGAGCGCATCTTCGAGCTCTTCCGCCGCTCGGGCAAGCAGGACAAGCCGGGCGAAGGTCTGGGCCTGGCCTTCGTGCGCAACATCGTGCGGCGCCTGGGCGGTTCGATCGAAATCGAATCAGAATTGGGCCAAGGGTCGACTTTTCACCTGAAATTTCCGAAACGTCTGACTATGCTGGGTGACTACCAAGGAGATCGCCTGTGAGCCACTCGGTGAAGATCGTCATGGTCGAGGACGACCATGGGCACGCCAAGCTCATTGAAAAGAACATCCGGCGGGCGAACATCGCCAACGACATCGTTCATTTCGATCACGGCGAGGCGGCCCTGGACTATCTGTTCAGCGAAGAGGTCCGCCACAACGGGCCGGTCCTGATCCTGCTGGACCTGAATCTGCCGGACATGTCGGGCACGGATATCCTGGAAAAGGTGAAGTCCGACGACAATCTGCGACGCGCGCCTGTCGTCGTTCTGACCACCACGGACGACAAGGTCGAGATCCAGCGCTGCTACGATCTGGGCTGCAACGTCTACATCACCAAGCCTGTCGACTATGAGGCCTTTGCGGGCGCCATCCGCCAGTTGGGTCTGTTCCTGTCCGTCATGCAGGCGCCCGAGATCTGACGCCGTGACGGAACCGGGGGCTTCAATCCGTCTCTTGTACATCGACGACGACCGGGGGTTGTCGCGGCTGGTCCAGAAGGAACTGGGCCGCCACGGCTATGAGGTCACCTGCGCGCCCGACGCCGACACCGGCTATGAGACGCTGAAGGCCGGCCGGTTCGACGTCTGCGCCCTGGATCACTATATGCCCGGCCGCGAAGGGCTGGACGTCCTGCCGGACATCCTGGCCCTGCCGACGCCGCCGCCGGTGGTCTATGTCACCGGGGCCCAGGACGGCCGCATCGCCGTGGCCGCCCTGCGCGCCGGGGCCGCCGACTACGTCATCAAGGACGTGTCCGAGGACTTCACCGCCCTTCTGCGTTCGGCTGTCGAGGACGCCTTGCTGCGCCGCCGCCTGGAGCGCGAGAACGAAGAGGCGCATGAGGAAGTCCGCCAGGCGCGCGACCGCGCCGAGGCCCTGCTGCGCGAGGTCAACCACCGCGTCGGCAACTCCCTCCAACTGGTGTCCAGCTTCATCTCCCTGCAGCTGCGCCAGCTTGTCGATGAGGGGGCGCGCGACGCCCTGCGCGAGGCCCAGGTCCGCATCGAGGCCGTGGCCCATGTCCATCGCCGCCTCTACACCTCGGCCGATGTCGAGCGGGTGCAGATGGACGAATATCTCGCCGGCCTTGTCGAGGAATTGGGCAAGTCCATCGGCCCCGACGACGATGGACCGCGACTGGCCCTGCGCGCCGAGGCGCTGCAGGTGACGACCGACCAGGCCGTCTCTCTGGGCGTCATCGTCACCGAACTGGTCACCAACGCCGTGAAATACGCCTATGAGCCCGGCGCGGCGGGCGAGATTCGGGTGATCCTTGAGCGGATGGAGGACGGACGCCGCGCCCTGCTGACGGTCGAGGACGACGGGCCGGGCTTGGGCGACGGCCAGCCCAAGGGCACGGGTCTGGGCTCCAAGATCATCTCAGCCATGGCCGGCGGCCTGCGCTCGGCGATCGAGGTCGATCCCTCCCATCACGGCGTGCGCGCTCGCCTGGCGTTTGACCTCTAGGCGACGCTTTTGGGGGTTTCGTCCGGCGTCGCGGCGGGTTTAGTCTCCGCGAGATGAAGCTTCAGTTCGGCACAGCCCGCCCCGGTCTCGACTACATCCACCGCCCCGCTGTCTTCGGCATCGCCGAGCGTGACGGCCGCCTGGCCTGCGTGCGCGTGGATCGCGGCGACGGACACGCCTATTTCGACCTGCCCGGCGGCGCCCTGGACGGCGAGGAGACGGAGCAGCAGGCCCTGGTGCGCGAGTTCGCCGAGGAGACGGGCCTGATCATCCAGCCGGTCGACCGCCTGACCGAGGCGGCGCAGTATTTCCTTAGGTCGGACGGCACGCCGGTCAACAACGTCGGCGGCGTCTGGATCGTCAGTGTGACCGGCGCCGATCCCTCGACCAAGCAGGAAGCCGACCATGAACTGGTCTGGCTGGAGCCGATGCGCGCCCTGTTCAGCCTGCGCCATGAGGCCCACAGCTGGGCCGTCGCCCGCTGGCTGCGCGATCGTCACGCCGCCGCCTCGGAACCCGGCTGAGCAGAAAGGGTTGTTTTCCCTGAGGGGCCGCCACTCCCGGCGGCTCGCCCTACAGGGAGCTCCCCATGCCCGACCACGATCGCATCGAAGGCGCCGCCAAGAACATCGGCGGCAAACTCAAGGAAGCCGCCGGCAAGCTGACCGGCGACGAAAAGCTGAAGGCCGAAGGCCGCGCCGATCAGGTGGCGGGCAAGGTTCAGAACGCCGTCGGCGGCGTCAAGGACGCGCTGAAGGGCGACAAGGACTGATTTCGTCCTGGCCGCCGCCCTTGCTGGGCGGCGGTCGCGGCCATAGTCCTGCCGAAATCTATTTCAAGTATCAATGTCATGTCAGTTGCTGCTGGGGGAGCAAGCGGATGTGGTCGCGTCGATCGATCTTGTTAGGGGCTGCAGGGACGGGCGTGGCGCACGCGACGCCTGTCTGGCCGCAAGAGGCGCTGTCGAATCACGAACTCTTCTTCAGCGAAGGCCGCTATCTGCCCACTTATCTGGACCTCAGGGCTAGGTCCGAAGCGGGCGACGAGACCGCGCGCCAGATGCTCAGCCAGTTCGCGTCCTTTCTGGGCGATGAGGACACCGCCGTCGGTCTGGATGAACGGCCGCCTCGGCCGTCTGTCGTTCCGCCCGATCTCGACGGCGCCGTGGCCCGCGATGCAATCGAGGCCATTACCGAGGCCGCTCGCAATACCCGCATCGTCATCCTGAACGAAGCGCATAATGTTTCAGGGCACCGCGCCTTCGCCGCGCGGGTGATGCGGGCGCTGCGCCCGCTGGGGTATGACTGGCTCGCCGCCGAAACCTTCACCCCGCCTCAGCCCGACCCCCTTGTTCGGATCGGCGCCTATGCGAGGGGCGCGCCCTTCCTGGCCAGCTATGGCTACTACACCCACGATCCGGTCTTCGCCGAGATGGTGCGCGAGGCGGCCCGGCTCGGCTACCGCTTCTCGGACTATGAACAGCGCTTTGACCAAAGGGCGCCTGAGGGCGCGGACGCCGCCGCGCAGATCGCCGCGCGTGAAGAGGCGCAGGCCGACAACCTGATCGCCAACATTCTGTCGGCCAATCCTGACGCGCGTGTCTTCGTTTTCGTCGGCTATAGTCACGCCATGGAGAAGGAAGGGCGGGGCGGGCTGTGGTTCGCGGGGCGCCTGAAGGCCAAGACGGGCATCGATCCACTGACTATTGAGCAGTCGATGAACTGGCCCGCGATCGCACGGGAGAATGACGCGCCGCACGTGGCCGCTGTTCTGACCCGTTTTGCGCCCGAAGCGCCGATCGTGGCGTCAAAGAATGGCGAGAGCATCGCCTCGCCCAACTATGCCGGGAAGATGGATCTGTCGGTCTTCCACCCGCGGATGGCGCCCGTGGCGGGGCGACCGGGATGGCTGACGGCTGATCCTGAGCGGCGGCGCGTCTTGATCAAGGTCCCGCCCTTGAACGAACAGGCTCTGATCCAGGCCTTGCCCATGGCGGAAGCCGCCGCCGGTCTGCCGTCGGATCACTATCTGCTGGCGCCCGGCGCGTCGGAGGCGACGTTCTTTCTTCACCCCGGCCGCTATTTCTTCCGTCAGGAGACCGCAGCGGGCATCCGGCCGGCCTTCGGCGCGCTCAGCGTCGATTAGCGCGCCAGGGTCCGCATCGCCCGTTCCAGTCCCTCCAGCGTCAGGGGGAACATGCGATGCTCCATCACCTCGCCGATCAGGCTGACCGAGGGGGTGTAGCTCCAGTGCCGTTCGGGGACGGGGTTCAGCCAGACCGACTTGTCCCACTGTTCGCGGGCGCGTTTCAGCCAGACGGCGCCCGCCTCCTCGTTCCAATGCTCGACCGAGCCGCCGGGCATGGTCACTTCATAGGGCGACATGGTCGCGTCGCCGACGAAGATGGCGCGCCAGTCGCCGGGGTATTTGTGGATCAGATCCCAGGTCGGGATGCGCTCGCTATGTCGGCGCCGGTTGTCCTTCCACACCCCTTCGTAGAGGCAGTTGTGGAAGTAGAAGAACTCCAGGTTCTTGAACTCGGTCCGCGCGGCCGAGAATAGCTCCTCGCATAGCTGGACATGGCCGTCCATCGAGCCGCCGACGTCCAGGAACAGCAGCACCTTGATGGTGTTGCGCCGCTCGGGCCGCATGTGGATGTCCAGCCAGCCCTGACGCGCCGTGCCGTCGATGGTGCCGTCGATGTCCAGTTCCTCGGCCGCGCCTTCGCGAGCGAAGCGACGCAGGCGGCGTAAGGCCACCTTGATGTTGCGCGTGCCCAGTTCGACCGTGTCGTCGAGGTTCCTGTATTCGCGCCTTTCCCAGACCTTGACCGCACGGCCGTGACGTCCGGGGCCGCCGATGCGGACGCCCTCGGGGTTGTAGCCGCCGTGGCCGAAGGGGCTGGTTCCGCCCGTGCCGATCCAGCGGTTGCCGCCCTGGTGGCGCTCCTTCTGCTCCTCGAGGCGCTGTTTCAACGTCTCCATCAGCTGCTCGAAACCGCCGAGCGCCTCGATCTGGGCCTTCTCTTCGTCGGTCAGGTATTTTTCGGTCAGCAGCCGCAGCCAGTCCTCGGGGATGTCGGCGGTGATCTCCTCGCCGGGGCCGACGCCCTCCAGCCCCTTGAACACCTTGCCGAAGACCTGATCGAAGCGGTCGTAGTGCTTCTCGTCCTTGATCAGGACGGCGCGCGACAGGTGATAGAAACCCTCCACGTCGCGCCCGGCTACGCCCTTGTCCATGGCCTCCATCAGATGGAGCCATTCCTTGAGCGACACGGGCACCTTGGCCTCGCGCAGGGCGGTGAAAAAGGGCAGGAGCATGGGCTCAGACTGGCCCCGGCCTAGCCGCGCCGCAAGATGAACTCGTCGTCCATCCAGGCGCCGACCGGGTACTGATACTCGCCCGCCTTCTCGAAGCCGTAGGCGGCGTAGAGCTTCTGGGCCTTCTCATTGCCGCTCCAGACGCCGATCCACAGGGGGCCGTCGGTGTGGGCTTCCATCCACTCCAGCGCGATCTTCAGCAGCTTCGTGCCCAGGCCGAGGCCCTGCGCCGGCTTGCCGACATAGAGGCGGCGCAGCTCCGCGTGGCTGGCTCGGCCGTCAGGGTGGGGCAGGGTGTTCGGCCCGGCGTTGGCGAAGGCCAGCAGTTCTCCGTCACGCTCGGCCACCCACCAGGCGGCGCCGGGCTCGGCCAGTTTGGCGGTGAGCGTCTCGGTGTTGAAGTTGGCGTCCAGGAAGGCGGTCAGGTCGGCGGCCGGATAGGGAATGCCGAAGCCGGTGACGAAGGTGTCGATGAAGGTCTGGCGCCCCAGCACGGCCAGGGCGGCGGCGTCTTCGGGGCGGGCGGGGCGGATCACGGGAGCGCTCATCGGCCGACCCATAGCGCCGCGAGAGGGCCGGGAGAAGGCGCGCCTCGACGCCTGGCCCCCCGTTCAATACGGCCTCGTCATCTTTGCGTGGTTGCAGGGCCGCGCGACGAGAGCTACCACCCTTGTCCAATGTGCGTCGTTCGCGGCGTGCGCCAATGCTGGAATCGGGGAGGTATAGGGACGCCAAGGCCTTGGTTTCACAGGCTGATCCCGTGCTATGACTTCTCCTGCGCTCATGACTCATTCCGAATCCGCAGTTCAGACGCCGGTCGCGGCCGTTCAGGCCGTCGAGGCGGGCGTCCGTTTCGGCGCGATCACCCTGGCCCGTCACGGCGAGCCGGCCCTGTCGCGCAAATGCATGATTACTTCGGACCAGTATCGCGACTGGTGGGGGCGCTATGAGATCGGCGGGCTTCGCGCGGGACAGACGCCGCCGCAGACCCTGCTGACCGCCGCCGAAGGGGCGGGGGCCATCTACGCCTCCACCCGCCCGCGCGCCCAGGAAACCGCCAAGGCCGTGGCGCCGGGCCGCGACGTGCTGGTCGACGCCCTGTTCATCGAGGCCCCCCTGCCGCCGCCGCGCTTTCCGTCCTGGATCAAGCTGTCGCCGCGCTACTGGGGCGTGATCTCGCGGGTCTGGTGGCACGCCTTCAACCACCACGAGGGCCAGGAAACCCGCGCCGAGGCCGAGGTCCGCGCCGATCAGGCTGCGCGCGTCCTGATCGCCCGCGCCTCCGAGGGCCACGACGTGCTGGTGCTGGCGCACGGCTATTTCAACCACATGGTCGGCCAGCGGCTGAAGGCGCACGGCTGGCGTCTGGCGCACAATCAGGGCTTCAAATACTGGTCCCAGCGCCGTTTCGTGAAGCGCTGACGTCGCGGCCTCAGGAAGGCCGTTGAAGCGGCGCGCGCGCCTCTCTAGGTTGCGCCCATCATGACCGACGCATCCGCCTCCCCCGCCGTGCCCGCCGATCTCAGCTTCGAGGACGCCCTGTCGCGTCTGGAGGGCATCGTTTCGCGCCTGGAATCGGGTCAGGCGCCGCTCGAGGAATCCATCGCCCTGTATGAAGAGGGCGCACGGCTGAAGGCCCATTGCGAGGCGCGGCTGAAGGCCGCCCAACTGCGGGTCGAGAAGATCGTCGTCGGCGCCGACGGCCAGGCCAAGGGCGTCGAACCGGCCGAGTTCGGCTGATGTCCGTCCCCGACATCGCGACCATCGCGCCGCAGATCGGCTTCGACGACTTCATGAAGGTCGATGTCCGCGTGGGCCGGATCATCAAGGCCGAGCCTTTTCCGGAGGCGCGCAAGCCCGCCTACAAGCTAACCATCGATTTCGGCGACGCCATCGGGGTCAGGAAGTCCTCGGCCCAGATCACCCATCACTACACCCTGGACCAGCTGGACGGCCGCAAGGTCGCCGCCGTCGTCAACTTCCCGCCGCGCCAGATCGGGCCGGTGATGTCCGAGGTGCTGACGCTCGGCTTCCCCGACGCCGAGGGGAATGTCGTCCTGGTCGGCGTCGACCGCGACCTGCCGCTGGGCGGGAGGCTGTTTTGACCATGCTCGCCGCCAATTCGCCCGAGCAGGCCGTCATCGACCGGGTGGCCGAGATCGCCGATCTGGTCACCGTCGCCCTGGACCGTTTGCTGCCGCGCGCCGACGGGCCCGAGGCCCGGCTGACCGAGGCCATGCGCTATGCCGCACTCGGACCGGGGAAGCGGCTGCGTCCCTTCTTCGCCATCGAGGCGGGGCGGATGCTGGAGGTCGAGGAGTGCGCCGTGCTGCGCGCCGCCTGCGCCCTGGAATGCGTCCACGCCTATTCGCTGGTACATGACGACCTGCCGGCGATGGACGACGACGACGTGCGGCGCGGCCGTCCGACCCTGCACATCGCCTATGACGAGGCGACCGCCATCCTGGCCGGCGACGCCCTCCAGACGGCGGCCTTCGACATCATTCTGGACGAGGAGACGCACGACGACCCGGCCGTGCGGTGCGAACTGGCGCGGCGCCTGTCCTTCGCCTCCGGTGCGCGGGGCATGGCCGGCGGCCAGATGATCGACCTGATGGGGGTGCGCGACGATCTGGGCGGGGTGGCCCGGATGCAGCGTCTGAAGACCGGCGCCCTGTTCGCCTACGCCTTCGAGATCCCGCTGATCGTCGCCGACGCCAATGAGGCGGCGTGGCACGCCCTGACCAGCTTCGCCCACGACATCGGTCTGGCCTATCAGATTGTGGACGACGTTCTGGACGCCGAAGGCTCGGCCGAAGAGATGGGCAAGGCGGCGGGCGGCAAGGACGCGGCGCTGGGCAAGACCAACTTCGTGACCCTGCTGGGCGTCGATGCGGCGCGGCAGAGGGTCGCGCATCTGGCCGATCAGGCCCGCTCGCACCTTGACCTGTTCGGTCATGAGGCCGAAATCCTCAAGGCCAGCGTGGACTTTGTGCTTAAACGCCGGTCCTGATAGGAAACGCGCCCGCCCTCAGCGGGTTACTGTTTGACGCTCCGTCGTCTGAAGGCCCCCGATCCCCATGCCCCACACCCCGCTTCTCGACACCGTCAAGTTTCCCGCCGACACGCGGGGCTTCGACATTCCCCAGCTGAAACAGCTGGCGGACGAGGTGCGGGCCGAGACCATCGACGCCGTGTCCGTCACCGGCGGGCACCTGGGCGCCGGTCTGGGCGTGGTCGAGCTGACGGTCGCCCTGCACCACGTGTTTGAGACGCCGGACGACATCCTGATCTGGGACGTCGGCCACCAGTGCTACCCGCACAAGATCCTGACCGGGCGTCGCGATCGGATGCGCACCCTGCGTCAGGGCGGCGGCCTGTCGGGCTTCACCAAGCGCTCCGAGAGCGAATACGACCCGTTCGGCGCAGCCCACGCCTCGACCTCCATCTCGGCGGCGCTGGGCTTCGCCGCCGCGCGCGACGCCAAGGGCGGGAACAACCGCGTCGTGGCAGTCATCGGCGACGGCTCCATGTCGGCGGGCATGGCCTATGAGGCGATGAACAACGCCGCCGAGGCCACCAGCGGCCAGCTGATGGTCATCCTGAACGACAACGACATGTCGATCGCTCCGCCGGTCGGCGGCATGAGCGCCTATCTGGCCAAGCAAGTCTCGGGTGGCGCCTATCAGAACATCCGCAAGGTTGGGAAGAAGTTCGTCGACCATATGCCGCGCCCCTTCCGCGACGCCGCGCGCAAGGCCGAGGAATACGCCCGCGGCATGATCGTGGGCGGCACCCTGTTCGAGGAGCTGGGCTTCTACTACGTCGGGCCGATCGACGGTCACGACATGGAGAATCTGGTCCCTATCCTCAAGAATGCGGCCGCCATCACCGACCGCCCGGTCCTGGTCCACGTCGTCACCCAGAAGGGCAAGGGTTACGCCCCGGCCGAGAGCAGCGCCGACAAGCTGCACGCGGTGGTCAAGTTCGACGTGGTGTCGGGCAAGCAGGCCAAGTCCGTCTCCAACGCCCCCAGCTACACCAAGGTGTTCGGGACCGAGCTGATCAAGCACGCTGAAGCCGACCCGACCATCATGGCCATCACCGCCGCCATGCCGTCCGGCACGGGGCTGGACCTGTTCGGCCAGGCCTTCCCCGACCGCACCTTCGACGTCGGCATCGCCGAGCAGCACGCTGTGACCTTCGCCGCCGGCCTGGCCGCCGATGGGATGAAGCCGGTCTGCGCCCTCTATTCGACCTTCCTGCAGCGCGGCTATGATCAGGTCGTCCACGACGTTGCGATCCAGTCCCTGCCGGTGCGCTTCGCCATGGACCGGGCCGGTCTGGTCGGGGCCGACGGCGCGACCCACGCCGGGTCGTTCGACATCGGCTATATGGGCGCCCTGCCGGGCATGGTGCTGATGGCGGCCTCGGACGAGGCCGAACTGGCGGCGATGATCTCGACCTCGCTGGCCATCGACGACCGCCCCAGCGCCTTCCGCTATCCGCGGGGCGAAGGCGTGGGCGTCGACATCCCCGAACTGGCCGCCCCGCTGGAGATCGGCAAGGGCCGCATTGTGCGCGAAGGGACCTCGGTCGCCATCCTGTCGCTGGGCACCCGCCTGCAGGAATCGTTGAAGGCGGCCGACATGCTGGCCGCGCGCGGCGTCTCGGCCACCGTCGCCGACGCCCGCTTCGCCAAGCCGCTGGACGCCGATCTGATCCTGCGGCTGGCGCGCGAACATGAGGCGCTGATCACGGTGGAAGAGGGCGCCATGGGCGGCTTCGGCGCCTTCGTGCTGCAGCTTCTGGCCGAGAAGGGGGCGCTGGATGGCGGGCTTAAGATCCGCACCCTGCATCTGCCCGACATCTTCCAGGATCAGGACAAGCCCGAGGCCATGTACGCCCAGGCCGGCCTGAACGCCGAACACATCGCCGCCGCCGCCGTGACAGCCCTGGGCGTCGACGCCAGCCGGGCGGTTCGAGCGTAAACCGATCTTCCTTTTCCCCTTGTGGGAGAAGGTGGCCCGTCAGGGCCGGATGAGGGGTTTCTCCGAAATCCGATGAGGGGTTGCGAGACGGGTGTCGCGCAACCCCTCATCCGTCAGGCTTCGCCTGCCACCTTCTCCCGCAAGGGGAGAAGGACAAGGAACACAATCCCCCGATCACGCCCGCCACCAGCGGATGATGCACGGTGTCGCTTGATCACAATCGACCATCCCCCTCGGCCCCTGTGCTAGACTGCGCGCGGGGCCGAGAGGGGATTTCAGACGATTCAGACGAATTGGACTCTATTTTTTCCTTCTCTCACCAGAGGCGGAAAGGGGTCACAGCACTCCGATCATGCTGGCCACCAGCGGATGGCGCACGATGTCGCGTTCGGCCAGTCGGACGACGGCGATTTCGGGCACGGCCTCCAGTCTGTCGGCGATATCCGACAGGCCCGACACGCCGGGCAGCAGGTCCGACTGATGCGGGTCGCCCGTCACGACCATGGTCGAGTGCCAGCCCAGTCGGGTCAGCAGCATCTTCAGCTGGACGTAGGTGCAGTTCTGCGCCTCATCCACGACGATGAAGGCGTTGTTCAGCGTGCGGCCGCGCATATAGCCGATGGGGGCGATCTCGATCAGGCCCTCGGCCATCAGCGCCTTGACCCGCTTCATCGACAGACGGTCCGACAGGGCGTCGTAGAGCGGCCGCAGATAGGGGGCCAGCTTGTCCTCCATGTCGCCGGGCAGGAAGCCGATCGATTCCCCGGCCTCGACCGCCGGGCGGCTCAGGACGATGCGGCCGACCTTGCCCGCCTCCAGCGCCTCGACCGCCTTGGCGACGGCCAGATAGGTCTTGCCGGTGCCTGCCGGGCCGAGCGCCAGCACCAGATTGGCGTGGTCGACGGCCTCCATCAGTTCGGCCTGGCCGTCGGACTTGGGCTTCAGCGTCTTGAGATAGCCCTGGTCCCGCTCGTCGTTCGAGGGCAGGGGCGACCAGCCGCCGACGCGGGTGGGCAATCGCCGCACCTTGGCGTCCTGAATGAATTCGGGCGAATCCAGCACGCCTTCGCGCAGCTGACGCTTGATGGCCGATCGTTTGCTCATGGACGCCTCCAGGGCATGAAAAAAGGCGAGCCCGGCTGGGTCTCGCCTTGGTCGTCGGTGGGGGAGGTGGGGGCCGAAGTCGCGCAGCCGTCCCGAACGGTCGCAGGGTCTTCGCCGCAGCAGGTGCGTCGCCGTCCCCGGACGGGTCGTGAACACGCCAAGCGTATTCTCCAGCGTCTGACCGGACCGGGCTTGATCCGGCTTCGGATCCGGGGGCGAATGGGGCCGTCCGAATCGCATCAACAGACTGATGCTAACGTGGTTTCTGAAGGGTTAAAGCCTTCATTTCGATAAGGATAGGCGGTGTACGGATGAGTGTTTACAGTCTGGAAGACAGCAGGCCCCAGCTTCCGCCCGAGGGCGAATACTGGATCGCGCCCAGCGCGACTGTTCTAGGGAATGTGATTCTGCATCCGGGCGCCAGCGTCTGGTTCAACGCCGTGGTGCGGGGCGACAACGATCCCATCATCATCGGAGCCGACAGCAATATTCAGGACGGCAGCATTCTGCACACCGACATCGGTTCTCCGCTCACTATCGGCGCAGGGGTGACGGTGGGGCACAAGGTCATGCTGCACGGCTGCGAGATCGGCGACAACAGCCTGATCGGCATCGGCGCGGTCGTTCTGAACGGAGCGCGCATCGGGAAGAACTGCCTGATCGGCGCCAACGCCCTGATCACTGAAGGCAAGGTCATTCCCGACAACAGCCTGGTCATGGGCCAGCCCGGCAAGGTGGTGCGGGAATTGGATGAAGGACAGATCGAAGGCCTCCGGATGTCGGCGCAGCACTATGTCCAGAACTGGCGGCGCTATGTGACGGGCCTGAAGCCGATCGGCTGAGCCGTCGCACCACAATGGCACGGCTCACAATGGGACAGCCCTGGGGATGGGCGAGCCGGAACGGCGCAAACTCGCGTCGGAGGGGATGAAACCGCCCAATGTCGGACGCCTGAAACGGCCCGGCGCTTGCATCGGTCCTGCCGACGATCAATGCAGGAGTCCGATCCCATGCGGATAGGGATTACGAAAATGCTGGCGGGCACCGTGGCCTTCATGGGGCTGATGGCGCTCGCGGACACGGCTGCGGCGCAGTGCGGGCCTTCGAGCTGCCTGCCGCCTCCGCCGCCGAACCCCCCGATCTTGCCGCCTTCGCCGCCGATCACCCCGCCGGTGACCCCGCCGGGCGGCGGGGGATGCGGT
>DGIZ01000262.1 GCA_002386585.1 Brevundimonas sp. UBA4609
CGGGGGCGCTCGATGAGGGCGACGTCGACGCCCTGGCCGCGCGGCTGGGGGTGGGCGAGCGGCACCTGCGCCGCCTGTTTCGCCAGCACCTGGGCGCCGCCCCGGTCAGCGTGGCCCAGACGCGCCGCGTCCTGCTGGCCAAGGCTCTGATCCACCAGACCGACCTGCCGATGGCAGAGGTGGCCATGGCGTCCGGCTTCGGCAGCGTGCGCCGCTTCAATGAGACGTTTCAGGCTCTTTATGGACGGCCGCCGTCGGCGCTGCGAGCGCGGGCCGAGCGGCCGTGGGACGCCAAATCGAATGAAGGGGTGCGGCTGAACCTGCCCTATCGCCCGCCCTATGAGGTCGAGGCCATGCTCGCCGCCCTGAAGGCGGGCGGAGAGACGGTTGAAAGAGGCGTCTGGCGCCGCGTCCTGACCCCGGCGACGGACGGGGCGACGGGCGAGGTTTCGGCCCGGTTCGAGGCGGGCCACCGGCTGGCGGTGACGGCGGCGCTGGACGATCTGAAGGCCTTGCCGAGCGTGCTGGCGCGGGTGCGGCGGCTGTTCGACCTGTCGGCGGACCCCGAGGCGATCCGGCGCGACCTGGCGGCTGACCCTGTGCTGGCGCCGCTGGTCGAGGCGCGGTCGGGGCTGCGCCTGCCGGGCGTCTGGAGCGATGAGGCGGCCGACATGGCCAGCGACCGGCTTGAGGACGAACGGCTGGCGGAGCGGGCCGAGCGATGGCGGCCCTGGCGGGCCTATGGCGTGCTGCACCTGCACGAGGCGGGGATCGACGGCATGACGATCATGGAGAACGACGATGAAAAAGACGCAGCCTGAAGCCTTCACCCTGGACCGCATCGCCACGCCGGTGGGCGAGGTGCTGCTGGTCACCGATGCGGACGGCGCCGTGCGCGCCTTCGACTTCACCGACTATGAGGCGCGGATGATGAAGCTGCTGGCCCGTCACTACGGCGAGGCGCGGCTGACGCCGGGGCGGGCGCCGGAGGCGGTGCGGAACGCCGTGGCCGCCTATTTCGACGGCGATCTGACGGCGTTGGACGGCCTCGCCGTGAAGACCGGCGGCACGGACTTCCAGCGCGCGGTCTGGGCGGCGCTGCGGACCATTCCGGCGGGACGGACCTGGAGCTACGGTCAACTGGCCCAGGCCATCGGCAAGCCCGCCGCCGTGCGGGCCGTGGGGCTGGCCAACGGCGCCAATCCGATCGGCGTCATCGTGCCCTGCCACCGGGTCGTCGGGGCCAATGGAACCCTGACCGGCTATGCGGGCGGGCTGGAGCGCAAGCGCTGGCTGCTGGCGCACGAAGCGTCGCAGGACGGCCCTGATGATGGAACGGGACAGGGGGCGTTTGCGCTGGACTGACAGCGCCCTCCCTTTCGGCGCTCATTTCTGGAGTCTGATGATGAACCTGCCCAACGGGGCCCTGGTCGCCGTCGCCGACGGCGAGAAGCTGAGCCTGTTCCGCAACACCGGCCACAACCTCGACATCCAGCTCAAGCCGATGGCGACGCCCGAGATCCCCGAACGCCTGTCCGGCGCCCCGGGCCGCCGCTCCAGCGACGCCAATCCCGACAACGACACCCAGGCCGAGGACGGCTTCGCCATGGGCGTGGCCGAGGCGCTGAACCACATGGCCCTGACCAACAAGATCGAGGCCCTGGCCGTCGTCGCCGCGCCCAAGACCCTGGGCCAGCTGCGCAAGCATTGGCACAAGACGCTGGAAGGCCTGCTGGTCGGCGAAATTCCCAAGGCCCTGGCCGGCCGACCGGCCGAAGAGATCGCCGAGGCGATCAGCCGGGCGTAGCCGTTCAGGCCGCCCCGTCCAGGAACAGGCGGCAGGCCGGGTTGTCGGTCTCGTCGACGTAAGGATAGCCAAGTTCGTCCAGCGCCTTCGTCAGGGCCGCCGCCTGGTCTGGCGGGACGCTGACGCCCGCCAGCACCCGGCCCGCGTCGTCGCCGTGGTTGCGATAGTGGAACAGGGTCAGGGCCCAGGCGGGTTGAAGGCTGTTGAGGAAGCGCAGAAAGGCGCCCGGCCGCTCGGGGAATTCGAAGCGCAGCAGCCGCTCGTGCGGCAGGCCGATGGTGCGCCCGCCGACCATGTGGCGGACGTGCAGCTTGGCGGTCTCGTTGTCGCTCATATCGACGACGGAATAGCCGCCGGCGGTCAGATGTCTGAGCAGGCTTTCGCGCTCGGCGGCGCCGTCGCGCAGGGCCACGCCGACGAAGATCTGGGCGGTGCCGTCGCCGGACCAGCGGTAGTTGAATTCCGTGATCGAACGGCCGTCCAGACTCTGCAGGAAGCGGTGATAGTCCTCGCGCCGGTCGGGCATGGAGACGGCGAACAAGCCTTCCGCGCCCTCGCCGATCTCGGCCCGCTCGGCGACGTGGCGCAGGCGGTCGAAATTGACGTTGGCGCCCGAGTTGATCGCCACCAGCGTCCCCGATCCGGGGTTGCGCGCGGCCCAGGCCTTGAGCCCGGCCAGGGCGACGGCGCCCGACGGCTCGGCCACGGCGCGCACGTCGTCGAAGATGTCCTTCACGGCGGCGCAGATGGCGTCGGTGTCGACCAGCACGATCTCGTCCAGCAGATCGCGGCACAGGCGGAAGGTCTCGTCGCCTGCGCGGCGCACGGCCACCCCGTCGGCGAACAGGCCGACTTGATCCAGATCGACGACGCGCCCGGCCTCGATGGCGCTCTTCATGGTCGGGGCCTCGGCCGGTTCGACGCCGATGAGGCGCGTTTCGGGGCGCAGGAAGCGGACGATGGCCGCCACGCCCGCCGCCAGCCCTCCGCCGCCGATGGGGATGAAGACGGCGTCGATCGGATCGGGGTGCTGGCGCAGGATCTCCAGCCCGACCGTGCCCTGGCCGGCGATGACATCGGGGTCGTCGAACGGGTGGACGAAGGCGGCGCCGGTCTGCGTCTCGAGCGCGCGGGCGTGGGCGTAGGCGTCGTCGAAGCTTTCGCCGTGCAGCACCACCTGGCCGCCCAGACCCTGGACCGCCGCCACCTTGATGCCGGGCGTGGTGGTCGGCATGACGATGGTCGCCGCCGCGCCGCGCCTGGCCGCCGCCAGCGCCACCCCCTGCGCGTGATTGCCCGCCGAGGCGCAGATGACGCCGCGCGCCAGTTCGGCCTCGCTCAGGGCCGCGATCCGGTTGTAGGCGCCGCGGATCTTGAACGAGAAGACCGGCTGCAGATCCTCGCGCTTCAGCCGGGCCGGGCGGTCGATGCGGGCCGACAGCCGCTTCAGCGGATCAAGCGGAGTCTCCTCGGCCACGTCATAGACGCGGGCGGTCAGGATGCGGCGGACGGTGTCTTGCACGATGATCTCGGTCAGGCGGCGCAGGGGAGGATGAAGCGTGTCCCGGTCTAGGCGATGCTGCGGCGCATGAGAATGAAAATTGCGCGCCTGTCCTTCTCCCCTTGCGGGAGAAGGTGGCGACCGAAGGTCGTCGGATGAGGGGTTTCGCAACCTTGAGCGCGGGGCTTTAGCTTAATGGAAGGCGCAAAGAGACCCCTCATCCGTCTCGCTGCGCGAGCCACCTTCTCCCGCAAGGGGAGAAGGATGCGCGTCGTTGATTTCCCTTGCGCCGGGTGCGGAAGAGCCTACATTGTTTTCGCTTATGCTAAGTTTGAGCATAAGTCGGGGCCGCGCAGACGGCCGATAGGGAGTAGGGACGATGGCGGACGGCGCTTTCGGTCTGTCGAAGGAACTGGCGGAAGAGACCGCCCCGGTGTGGGAGAAGGTCAAGGACCACGTCACCCCGCTGGAATGGCCCGAACAGGCCCGGCTGATCAGCGAGATCAACCGGCTGAAGCGCGAGCGCGACGCCGTCATCCTGGCCCACAACTACATGACGCCCGAGATCTTTCACGGGGTGGGCGACTATGTCGGCGACAGCCTGGGGCTGGCCAAGGAGGCCGCCAAGTCCAAGGCCAGGGTGATCGTTCAGGCGGGCGTTCACTTCATGGCCGAGACGTCCAAGATCCTGTCGCCGGACAAGACGGTGCTGATCCCCGACCTGCGCGCGGGATGTTCGCTGGCGTCCTCGATCACGGGGGCGGACGTGCGGCTGATCAAGGAGCGGCATCCGGGCCTGCCGGTCGTCACCTATGTGAACACCACGGCCGATGTGAAGGCCGAGACGGACATCTGCTGCACCAGCGCCAACGCCGTTCAGGTCGTCGAATGGGCGGCCAAGGAATGGGGCGTCGACAAGGTCATCCTGATCCCCGACGAATATCTGGCGCGCAACGTGGCGGCCCAGACGACGGTGGGCATCATCGCCTGGGCGGGCCACTGCGAGGTGCACAAGCGCTTCACCACGCAGGACATCGCCGACATGCGCGACGCCTGGCCGGACGCCGAGGTGCTGGCTCACCCGGAATGCCCCGAAGAGATTTTGCGCGCGGCCGACTTCGCCGGTTCGACCGCCGCCATGACCGAATATGTCGAGCAGCGTCGGCCCAAGCGGGTGGTGCTGATCACCGAATGCTCGATGGCCTCGAACATCAAGGGCGACGTGCCCGAGGTGGAGTTCGTCGGCCCGTGCAACCTGTGCCCCCACATGAAGCGCATCACGCTGGAGAACATCCGCGACTGCCTGCTGCACATGCAGTTCGAGGTGACGGTGCCGGACGAGATGCTGGAGAAGGCGGCTCTGGCGGTGCAGCGGATGATCGACCTGCCGCCGCCGTCGAAGCCGGCGCGGTATGATCTGGTCAAGGCGCGGCATCATGTCGATGTGGAGCTGATCTGACGGCCCTGCGGCGACGCGGCCCGTTGCGGGTCTGTCGCCGCGCGCCCAGTTCGAACCCATGAGCGACACAGACAACACCCTTCCCCCCGGCGGCCGCAGGCCCGGACCCTGGGACCCGCGTCCGGAAGAGGCGGCGCCTGCGCCCGCGCGCGAGACGCCGCGCTACAGCGCGCGCCATGAAACGCCGCAGGAGGACAAGGGGCAGCACCCGGTCTGGGCGGTGGTCTCGACCCTGCTGATGGCGGGTTTCCTGTGGTTCCTGACCGGCAGCTGGGTGGTGGCGGGGGCCGTTCTGTTCGGCCTGTTCGTGCACGAGTACGGGCATGTGCTGGCGATGAACCGGGTCGGCATGGGCCCGGCGCGCATCTACATCATCCCCTTCCTGGGCGGACTGGCGAAGGGCCAGCGCGAGCCGAAGAGCGAGTGGCACGGGGTGCTGGTGTCGCTGGCGGGACCGGCGTTCGGCCTGCTGGCCATGATCCCCTTCGTGGCGGCGGGCCTGGCGCTGAAGGCGCCGGAATGGCTGATGGGCGCCTTCTTCATCGCCATGATTAATCTGCTGAACCTGCTGCCTGCGCCGCCGCTGGACGGGTCCAAGGCGCTGGGGCCGGTGCTGACGCGGGTGCATCCGCGGCTGGAGCAGGTCGCCCTGCTGGTCGTCGGCGGTCTGGCCGTGTGGTGGGGACTGTCGACGGGGCGGCTGATCCTCGCCGTCTTTCTGGGCCTGGCGGTGTTCGGCCATCTGAAGCGCGGCGTCTGGCGCGCGGCGTGGGGACAGCTGAGTTGGCCCGAGGCGGGGCGCAGTCTGGGGCTGTATCTGCTGACGGCCGTGGTCTGCGCGGCGGCGGCGATCGGCGCTCTGCTGCCGCTGACGGGCGGGGCGGTCGAACCGGCCTTCGAGATGGGCCTGCGGTTCTTCGGCTTGGGAGGCCGCTAGGCGAATGGCGCGCATCCGGCATGACGGTCCTCTGATCATAGGCGGTGGGCTGGCGGGCCTGTCGGCGGCGCTGGAGGCGGCCGGGGCGCTCGGCCCGGACGGCAAGGTGCTGGTGGTGACGCCCGAGCCGTTGCTGAACGCCTGCTCCTCGGCCTGGGCGCAGGGCGGGATGGCGGCGGCCCTGTCGCCGCAGGACAGCGCGGCGCTGCACGCCAAAGACACCGAAGGCGCGGGCGCGGGTCTGGTCGAGGCCGAGGCGGCGCGCGCCCTG
>DGIZ01000142.1 GCA_002386585.1 Brevundimonas sp. UBA4609
CGGCCAGTTCGGTCGCCGGGCGCCCGGCGCGCAGGGCCGCTCCGCGCGCCTGCAGGGTCGCCGCCTCCAGCGCCTGTGTCAGACGCGGCTCGAACAGGCGGCACTTGTCCTGCGCCGCCCGCACGAAGGCGCGCTCATAATAGACGTCGCCAGCCGCGGTCGCCGTCCCCGCCGCAAGGGTCAGGGCGACGATCGCGGCCAGCGTTCTGCTGACTATGCGGGGCGACGGCGCTATCTTCATGGCTCCACCCTAGCCGCCGCCGGTTCCGGGTCCGTGTCCAAACAGGGTGAACCAATTGCTTCTTTCCACTGACGTCTGGGTCGGCGCCCTGATCCGCCGCGCCGAGCTGGAGGGCGCCCACGCCGTGGTGGTGAAGAAGGGCGACGCCCGCGCCGGGGCCGTCATCGTCAAGGCCTATGACACCGCGACCCGCACCGCCCGCCTGTGGACCGAGGCGACCGGCCAGGACGGCGAGCCCCTGTGGATCCAACCCGTCGCCAGCGAGACCGAGAGCGAACTGGACGCCTATCTGGATCGCCAGCGCCGCTATGACCCCGACCTCTGGATCGTCGAGATCGAGGACCGGCAGGGACGACACTTCCTGACCGAGAAGACGCAGGACTGAAGCTGCTCCCGCTGGGCGACAGGATCGCGCAAACCGCCCTCAAGCAGCGCAAGGCGCGTTAGGGCCGCTCAAAATGGTAACCGGCCCGTTCACCGCGTTCGTGAACCGGACCGCAAGCGCAGGCGCCCTACAACCCGACGCCTGGGGCCAGAACGGTCCTGCGAGCGGACGCGGTCCATGCTGTTTCTCTTGAACGATGTCGTCTTCGATCTGGACGAGGCCTGTCCGGCCCCGAGCCACGACGTGCGTCGGTTCGAGAGCCTGTCCTTCGACTATGTGCTGGAGATGGGCTGCGAGCTGTTCGCCGAAGACCCGCTGCTGCACCGGACCGACCCGGCCCGCGCGCGTCGTCTAGCCTGGCTGATCGCGCACAAAGCGGAAGGCGTCAACGCCGCCCTGTTCGCCGCCCCGGACGCCGGTTGCGCGCTCGAACTGGTCGAGCCGCGTTTCTGCGCCTTGCCCGAACCGATCATCGCCCAGCTTCACGCCCGCGCCGCCCATGGCCGTCTGAACGCCGCCGTCGCCGACAAGGCGGTCTGGGGCCGCATGGCGGCATAGAACGACGCCCCCTTCTGTCGCCTAATCGCGTTTGCTAAGCGTCGCCGTTCGAGTCGCCAGGGGGCCTAGCATGTTTTTCAAATACATAACGTCGATTGTCGCATCATCGGTCATGGCGGGCGTCTTGTCGGCGGCCACGCCCGTCCAGGCGGAATGGCGCAAAGCCGAGAGCGACCGCTTCATCGTCTATAGCGACGTGGGCGAACGCCAGCTGCGCAACTTCGTCCAGGACCTGGAATCCTACGACCGCGTGTTGCGGTTCCGCATGGGTCTGCCCGGCGACATTCCGACCCTCCGCAAGCTGCCCATCTATCTGGTGGGGTCTTCTGCGGAGCTGGCCAAGGTTCGCCACGGCGCTGGGAACTCCCTGGCCGGTTTCTACATCGCCACCGATGAGGACATCTTCGGCGTCGCCATCCGCGATCGAAACGTCGACACCCTCAAACACGAGTACGCGCATCACTTCATGATGCACAACTTCTCCTACGCCTATCCCGGCTGGTTCGTAGAGGGGTTCGCGGAATATTACGCCACGGTCGAGATCAAGGCTGATCGCTTCACCGTCGGCCGCTTCAATGAAAACCGCGCCTCCTGGCTGATGTCCGCGCCGTGGATGGACATGAAGGATCTGCTGTCGCTCAGACCCCAGCAACGCGCCGCCAACAGCGAGACCTACTATCCACTGGCCTGGTTGCTGACTCACTGGTTCATGAGTGACCCCGAACGGCAGCAGATGCTGGCGGCCTATCTTCTGGACGTCGGGGCAGGCGCGGACTCGGTCGAGGCGATGGAGCGGGCTACCGGCCTGACCATGATCCGGCTGCGCGACACTCTGCGGCGCTATGCGACGGGAAACCTCTCCTTCCAGATCGTGACGGCGGCCATTCCGACCGCGCCCATGACGATCACCACCCTGCCGGAATCCGCCGACGACCTGCTCCTGCTGAACCAGCGCCTCAAGATCGGCGTGCCCAAGGACGCGCGCGCCGCCACTGCGGCCGAGGTGCGCCGCATGGCCGCCCGCCATCCCGACGATCCCCTGGCCCTGCTGGCCCTGGGCCACGCCGAACTGCATTTCGGCGACCCGGCCGCCGCCGAGGCCCCCCTGCAGCGACTGCTGGCGCTGCAGCCTGACCATGTGGAGGGCCTGCAATACCTGGCCCGCGCGCGGATGGAGGCCATCGAAGAGGTCGAGGATCCAGACGAGATCGACCGCCTGACCGCCGAGGCGCGCGGCTTTCTGGCGCGGGCCCACCGCCTGGACGATCTGAATTACATCACCCTGATGCTGGCCGCACGGAACCGGCGTACCGCCGCCAGCTATCCGAACGACAACGACATCGCCGTTCTGGAGCAGGCCTTCGCCCTGGCGCCGCAGTTGGGCGAAGCTCGATTCACCCTGGCGCAAGCCCTGCTGTCTCGGAGCCGCAACGCCGAGGCGATCACTCTGCTGGAACCCCTGGCCAACCACCCGCACGGCAGCACAGCCGCAGTACGTTCTCTACTGGCTCGGGCTCGCGGTGAGGAAGCGCCGCAGGAAGACGCCAGCGACGCGACGGTCGAAGATACAGGCGAAGAAACGCCCTAGAGCAGGATGCCGAACACCGTGTGCACCAACGCCGCCGCCAGGACGATCAGGGCGAACCCCGCCAGAAAGCAGACCAGCGGGTGAATCTTGCGCTCGTTCTGTACGGGCGCGGACTTGCCTGGGTGGACCAGAGCCATGATGTTTCCCTTCCCTAGTGCGGCGGACTCATGGCCCGCCGTCTCCCGAAAACGAGCATGCCTCGAATAACCCTCATACGCGAAGGGTCTCTCACGGCATCGTGAACGTCGACAATCGGGCCGTGGCGCGCTAGGTCGCGCGTCCTGAAGGAAGCTCCATGTCCAAACTGACTCTCGCCCAGGAGGCCCTGCGCCGCAGGACCTTCGCCATCATCGCTCACCCGGACGCGGGCAAGACGACGCTGACCGAGCACATCCTGCTGGCGGGCGGCGCCGTGCGCGCGGCCGGGGCGGTCAAGGCGCGCGGGGAGAACCGCCGCGCCCGCTCGGACTGGATGAAGATCGAGAAGGAGCGGGGCATTTCGGTCACCGCCTCGGTCATGACGTTCGAGCACGACGGCAAGATGTTCAACCTGCTGGACACGCCGGGGCACGAGGACTTCTCGGAAGACACCTATCGCACCCTGACCGCCGCCGACTGCGCCATCATGGTGCTGGACGCCGCCAAGGGCATCGAGCCGCAGACGCTGAAGCTGTTCGAGGTGTGTCGTCTTCGGGACATCCCGATCATCACCTTCATCAACAAGCTGGACCGCGAGGCGCAGGACCCGATGGCCCTGCTGGACGAGATCGCATCGCGTCTGCAGTTGGACCCCTCGCCCATCTGGTGGCCGGCCGAGAGCGGCAACCGCCTGCGCGGCCTGGCCGAGGTCGGCGGTCAGGGCCGGTTCCAGCCCTACACCCGCAAGACCGCCGACAACGACGGCGAGCACCCCGCCCCCCTGCCCTTCGAGGACGCCGCCTCCTACTTCGAGGGGACGGAACGGGCCGACATGGTCGATGCGCTGGAGCTGGTCGAGGCGGGATACAAGCCGTTCGACCGTCAGGCCTTCCTGGAAGGGCACATGACGCCTGTGCTGTGGGGCTCTGCCCTGCGTCACTTCGGCATCGAGGAATTGCTGAAGGCCATCGGCGAATGGGCGCCGCCGCCCAAGACCCAGAAGGCCCGCAAGGAAGCCCCGCCCGAGACCCGCAACGCCCCCGCGCCCGAAGACATCACGGTCGAGCCGAGCACGGACGAAGTCACCGGCTTCGTCTTCAAGGTCCAGGCCAATATGGACCCCAACCACCGCGACCGCATCGCCATGTTCCGCATGGCCTCGGGCAGCTTCAAGCGCGGCATGAAGCTGAAGGTGCAGAACACCGGCAAGCAGCTGTCGGTGAACGCCCCCATCATGTTCTTCGCCTCGGACCGAGAACTGGCCGAAGAGGCCTATGCCGGCGACGTCATCGGCATTCCGAACCACGGTGTGCTGCGCGTCGGCGACAGCCTGTCGGAGAGCGGTCTGGTGCGGTTCGCCGGCCTGCCGAACTTCGCCCCGGAAATCTTGCAGCGCGTCCGCGTCAAGGACCCGCTGAAGGCCAAGCACCTGCAGAAGGCGCTGGTCGGTCTGGCCGAGGAAGGCGTGACCCAGCTGTTCCGCCCCGAACTGGGCGCGGACTTCATTGTCGGCGCCGTAGGCCAACTGCAGTTCGAGGTCATGGCCGATCGTCTGGGCGAGGAATACGGCCTGGACGTCATTTTCGAGCCGTCGCCCTACGCCGAAGCCCGTTGGGTGTCAGGCGCCAAGGCCGACCTGGAGGACTTCGCCGGGAAGTATCGGCCCCAGATGGCGACCGACATCGACCAGAACCCGGTCTTCCTGGCCAAGTCGGCCTGGGAGACGGGCTATGTCTCCGAACGTTTCCCCAAGGTGGCCTTCACCAAGACCAAGGAGCGGGGCTGACCCTCAGGTCTTGCTGATCGACACCCCGCCGTCGACCAGCATGGCCGCGCCGGTCATGAAGCTGGAGGCGTCGGAGGCCAGGAACAGGGCGGCGCGGGCGATCTCTTCGGGGCTCGCCATCCGCTTCAGGGCGTGCATTCTCTCGACGAAGGCGATGATCTCGGGCGTATGGGCGAACTCGCGCCCCGCCTCGGTGTCGGTGCCGCCGGGCAGCAGGCAGTTGCTGCGCAGCCCTTGCGCTCCGAACTCGGCGGCGATGACGCGCGACAGGCCGACCAGCCCCGCCTTGGCTGCGCCATAGGCCGCCATGCCCGGCATGCCGATGGCGTGGCCGACGAAGGTCGAGGTGAAGATCAGCGAACCGCCGCCGCGCGCCAGCATGGCCGGGATCTGGTGCTTGGCGCCTAGGAAGGCGGCGGTCAGGTTGAGGTCCAGGGTGTCGCGCCAGCGATCCAGCGCGATCTCGGGCGTAGGCTCATTGGCGCCGGTCGCTCCCGCATTGTTCAGGGCGATGTCGAGTCCGCCGAACCGCTCGACCGCCGTGCTTGCCAGCCGCTCAGCCAGAGCCTCGTCGCGGATATCGCCGGGGACGGCGACAGCGCGGCCGCCCTCAGCCTCAATGGCGGCGACCAGCGCCGACAGTTCTGTCTCGCGCCGAGCCGTGACGACCACCGCCGCGCCTTCACGCGCGAACAGCCGGGCGGCGGCGGCGCCGATGCCGGAACTGGCTCCGGTGATGACGGCGACCTTGTCGGTGAGTGCAGGTATGACGACCTCGTGCGTGAAAGAGGCCGTCTTCCTTTCATGCCTTCACGGCGTGGTCTGGCGGGGTTCGGACGCCTCTTTCGACGCAGCGACGAAACGTCGTTTTGCGACCGTCATGAACATCGCCTACCCTGTCGGCGAGCCAGGGGGATTTCCATGCCGCTTCAACGTAATGGCGCTACCGCCCGACGCCGCGCCGGGATCATGCCCTCCCTTTTCCTGGCTGCTGGCCTGATGTTGCCGACTGCGCCGGCCCAAGCCGAATGGCGTCGTGCGGAAACAGCCAACTTCATCGTCTATGGCGAAGGCTCCGAGGGCGACCTGCGTCCCCATGCCGAAAAGCTGGAACGCTTCGACGCCCTGCTGCGACGTCAGTTCAACCGCCCCGCGCTGGAAGACGTGCGCAAGCTGCCGGTATATCTGCTGCACACGCGCCGCGACCTGGCCGAAGTGTTCCCCGCTATGGCTGAAGCCAAGTTCGCGGGTTTCTATTCAGCCTCGGAAACGGATGTCTACGCCGCGGTGAACCGGCGCGGCGACGACGATCTGCTGTTCCACGAATACGCCCACCACTTCATGCACCAGAACTTCCCGGGCTTCTATCCGGGGTGGTTCACGGAAGGCTTCGCCGAGTTCTTCATGACCGCCCGGGTGGACAATCCGGAAAGGGTTGAGATGGGCGGCTTCAATCCGGGGCGGATTCAGACGTTGAACCAGTCGCGCTGGCTGCCGGTCGAGGACCTGCTGTCCAAGCGGCCTCGTGACTTCACCACCCGCGAGCAGCGTTGGGCCTTCTACGCCCAGTCCTGGCTGTTGACCCATTACCTGCTGGCCGACGCCGAGCGGCGGCGGGGCCTGGACGCCTATCTGGCCGACATGGGCCGGCGGGTCGCGCCGGTCGAGGCCTTGCAGAACCGTCTGGGCCACACCCCCGAAAGCCTGACCGCCGCCCTGCGCGCCTATCTGCGCGGCGAGATGAAGTACGTCCGCTTCTCCATGGCCGACATTCAGCCCCAGGTGCGGGTAGAATCCCTGCCGCCCAGCGCGGACCGGATGCTGCTTTACAGCCTGCGCAGCCGCTATCCCCAGTCGCCCCAGGACGCCGCCGCCCTGCTGGAACGCACGCGGTCGGACGCGGCGCGCTATCCGCAGGATCGTCTGGCCCTCGTAACCCTGGGCCGGGCGGAGCTGCAGTGGGGCGACCTCGTAGCGGGCGAAGCCGCGTTGACCCGCGCCCTGGCGGTCGCGCCGGAAGACGCCGAGGCGTTGAGGCTGCTGGCCGACGCCCGCCTCAAGGCCGCGAACGCGCAGCAGGATCCGGCGGAACGCGGCCGCCTGGTCCGAGAGGCGCGAGGCCATCTGGCGCGCGCGCTCGACGCCGACCCGACCGACTACCGCATCTTCGCCGCCCTGGCCCGTACGCGTCGCGACGCCGCCGACTACCCCAACGCCAATGATCTGGAGACATGGCGCCTGGCGGTAGCCTTCGCGCCCCAGGTCATGCGCCTGCGTCTTGAAGCGGCTGAAGCCCTCGCCAAGGGCGGCGAGGCCGAAGAAGCCGCCGAACTGCTCGACGTCGTCGCCAACAATCCCCATGAAGCAGGGACAGGGAGAGATGGGGCGGCGGACTGATCCTCCCACACTCAGACCTGCGCCACGCGCCTCTCAGTTCGCCCTAGCGCCTGAAACCAGGGCAGGAAGATCTGGATCAGTGGGCCGATGCCCACGGCGAAGACGATGGTGCCCAGGCCAACCGATCCGCCCAGCAGCCAGCCGCCAGCCAGGACGCTGACCTCGATCAGCATCCGTGACACCCGGATCGACAAGCCCAGACGCTGGTTGAAGCCGATCATCAGGCCGTCGCGCGGCCCGGTCCCCATGCCCGCTCCGATGTAGGCTGCGCCGCCCATGGCCGTCAGGACCACGCCCGCCGTCATCAGCCCCAGCCGCAGGGGCAGCCCCTCGACCTGCGGCAGGACGGCCAGCGCCGCATCCATCGAAAGGCCGATGACGAAGATGTTGAAGAGAGTGCCCAACCCGGGTTTTTGACGCAGCGGAATCCACGCCAGCATCACTACGACCCCCATCAGGATGGACGCCGTTCCCAGACTCATCCCGGTGCGGAGGGAGAGCCCCTGATGAAAAACGTTCCATGGGTCCAGCCCCAGGTTCGCCCTCACCATCAGGGCAGCGGCGGCGCCGTACAGGCACAAGCCGAGCTGCAGTTGAATGAAGCGACGGATCCACATGCCGCCCCTTCTGCCTCATTGGGCCAGGATTTAAAGGTCCGGCTTTCGTCTGAGGCCGAAGGTCATGGCGAACATGACCAGGCAGGCGCCGCTGGAGACCAGCAGGGCTAGGCTGGCCGAACGGTCCAGCACCATGCCGTAAAGCGCCGGCGCCGCCGCCTGGACGAAGCGCGCGGGCGTCAACACCAGAGCCTGGCGCGCGCCGTAGTTCTCGCGCCCGAACAGATGCAGCGGCAGGACGCCCGAGGCCACCGCCAGCAGGCCGTTGCCCGCCCCCTGGCCCAGAGCGACCGCGCCGGCCGCTCCCTTGCCCCCGACAGAGGCGATCAGGGCGCCGAGCGGATGCAGCAGGGTCGCCGTCCGCG
>DGIZ01000207.1:0-7898 GCA_002386585.1 Brevundimonas sp. UBA4609
AGAAGACCAGGCTGGCCTTCTTCTCTCCCCGCCCGGGGACATAGTCGAGCGAGGCGCCGGAGCGTTCGCCGCCGACCTGGCCCTCGATATCCACGGCGGCGGCGGCCAGGTCGCCCTGGTTGGCGACCACGACGTCGACCACCCATCCGCCGGATGAAGGTCGAACCGCCTCGCTTCTGATCGTCAGCGCCGCCGGCGACGGAACCGAAAAAGCCGCTCGCGCCAGCACGCCCGCCGCCCCGAGCGTGATGAGAAATCCGGCCAGGGCGCAGGCGCACTGCAGCCGCGACACGCCCTTCTTCTGTGCTTTCTGCTTCTCCTTGTCCGTCACGGCTACACCAGAAGCCGCGCGGCCGCGGCCCCGATCGCCGCCGGAAAGGCGAGGATCACGACATTGCCCATGAGCGCCTGGAGCCCATGGCCGTCCGCTCCGCCGAACACCCACAGCATGGCGAGGCTGGCCAGCAGGCACAGGGCGTAGCCCGGCAGGGTGAAGTCGAAGAAGGCCCGAACCGGCGTTTCCGCCTCTTCCTGCCCAGCGAAACCCGCCTCGAAGACGATCAGGTGCAGCAGGATCACCGACAGGACCAGCACGCCCAACGCGCCCAGCGGCGTGGTCATATAGGCGATCAGCCGCATCTCCTCGGTCGGGGCCAGGTTCATGGCGAAGTAGAGGGCGCCGGCCAACATCAGGAACAGCTCGCCCGGATAGGAGGCCTCGTCCTCATCGCCCTCGTCCGGATCGCCCGACAGCTGGCGTCGCGCCGCCAGGGCGCCCAGCGCGGCGGGCACCGCCTGCAGGGACATCTGCCCCACGGCGGACGCCGGCGAACTCAGGTCCAGCACATTGAAGACCAGCAGAAGCGCAGCGGCGGTGACGAAACCCACGGCCAGGGCGACCAGGGTGTCCAGCGCATTGTTGACCAGACCCCGGCGAGCCGAAAACCCGGCGTAATGCGCCAACCCGAACAGCACCGGCAGCGCCGCCAGCAGAAAGACGAGACGCCGCTCCGGTTCCGCAGCGAAGCCGAGCGCCCACATCTCCATCGTCATCAGCAAGGGCAGGCTGAACAGCAGCGCGCCGCCGAAGGCTCGGCCCAGATCACGGATATAGGCGCTGTCGTCCGCCCGCGCGGCGTCCTGCATCGAAGTCATGCCCATGCAACGCCGCCGTCCGGTTTCGGCTCCCGCACGCAAGGGCTGTGCTCATAAGTTCAACCGACTGTGGAGACGCTACAGTCCGCCGAAGCGATCGCCGAGGCTAACGAACGTCTGCAGAGCCTGGAAAGCGACCAGGAATGCACCAGCCTCCTAGCCCAGCTCACAAGAGTAGTCGGTCAACAGGCTGCATTGTCATTCGCTTCATCGGGACCGACCCGTCGGGAGCGATAAACGCCTGGGACGGATTATCCTATTGCAACTCCAAGCAGCGCCATTCCCTAGCCCATCGTCCGTTCCCCCAAGATGAGACGCCAGCGACAAAGCGAAGACGATTTCCAAGTGGGTGATCTTGCAGGCGGGAGCCACGTCTATGGACAACGCCTGGCAAGGCTCGAACAAAATGAGAGCATTCTCTGATCGCATGACGACCGCCTGATGCGCTTTATCGGAAGCGGAACGCGAAACGGTCGGACCTGTTCTGCAAATTCGCTTACCCACCCCCGCTGGCGTTCGCGATCAGCTAAGCGCTGGAGAGCTCCATGACGGACTTCACCCTCTATTATTGGCCGGTTCCCTTCCGGGGCCAATTCGTTCGCGCCATTCTCGCCCATGCTGGCAGGACCTGGTCGGAGACGAACGAAGCGGCGATCAGCGCGCTCATGCAGGAGCCGCCAGGGGAGATGCCCGTGCCTTTCATGGGGCCGCCCGTACTGGTCGATCACCTTTCCGGAGCGGCGATCTCCCAGATGCCCGCGATCCTTCTGTATCTGGGGGAGACCCTTGAACTGCTGCCTTCCACGCCAGAGCTACGCGCCTTGACGATGAAGGTGGTCAATGACGCCAACGACGTCATCGATGAGATCACTCTGGACGGCGGCCGACAGATGTGGACCGAGGCGCGCTGGTCGAGCTTCGCGCCCCGTCTGGGAAAATGGATGGCGTTGTGGGAGGACCTGGGCCGACGCCATGGCCTGACGGCGCATTCCGGCTTCTTGCTGGGTGGAGAAAGACCGGGCGTGGCCGACATCGTCACCGCGACCCTCTGGTCCGCCCTGACCGAGCGCTTCCGCCCTATCGAATTAATGCTTGAAGAAACCGCCCCCATGACCGGGGGTCTTGCACGGCGCCTCTCAAGGACGCCAGCCCTGGCCCGCCTAGCGGAGTGGTCGCGCAGCGAATACGGCGACGCCTATTGCGGCGGCGACATCGAGCAAGCCCTGCGTAGAGTTCTGAACGTCTGAGGCGCTCGAACGCGAGAGCCTCGGGGAGGCCGGTGAGCGCCTGAACCCGCGCAGGCCGACCCGGCACGTGGCGCCCTTTGCCGGTTGAGGCGTTAATCAGCCTCACCGGAGGCGATCTTGATCGACAGGCCTGGAGCGAAATCGGCGATCGACAGCTTGCGCCAGAGAGCGGAAGCGGCCCTGCGGCGCGCAGGTGACGGCCGCGACGCCATTTGCGCCTATGTGGTCGCTCGGGACCCCGTATGGCTCGCCGTTCGTCGTCCCGGCCGGCCCGAGTTCATCGCGGCGGCGATCACCTTGGGCCTCGTCGCCGCCTTTCTCCTGTTCCTCGTTCTGTTCGACTGGAACTGGGTGCGCGGCCCTATCGGTCGCGCCGCCTCCGCCTCGACCGGCCGGGAGGTGGCTCTGAAAGGGGACCTGTATGTCAGGCTGTTCAGTTGGACGCCCTCGGCGACGGTGCGCGGTCTCAGCGTCGGCGGGCCCACATGGTCTTCCGGGCGCAATACCGCCGAGATCGAACGTCTCGACGTCTCGATACGATTGCGACGGCTGTTTCTGGGCCAGATCGAAGTGGCTTCGCTGACCCTCACCCGCCCGCGGGTCCACCTGGTCGTCGACAGCCAGGGCCGGCGCAGCTGGGACCTGGAGCCGGACCGACCCGATGACGGGCGGGGCGCCAGGCTGCCCGTCATACAGCACCTGGTCATTCACGACGGCCGGCTGACGTTGAACGAGCAGCGACGCGGCATGACGCTCGACGCCGTGGTCACGGCGCGTGAGGCGCGCTCGCCCCAGGATGGAGAGAGCGGCTTCGTGCTCGACGGCAAGGGGACCATGAACGGCGAGCCCCTGACGCTTCGCGTGACGGGCGGTCCCTTCATCAACATTCGCCGCGACCGGCCCTACGCCTTTACGGCTGAATTGGCCGGAGCGAGCTCCAGGCTGAGCGCCGCTGGAGCCGTCACCCGGCCCTTCGACCTGGGTCGTTTCAACGCCAGGCTCGAGCTGCAAGGTCGTGATCTGGCCGACCTCTACCTTCTGACCGGGATTACGACCCCCAACACGCCGCCTTATCGGCTGAGAGGAAGCCTGACTCGCGACGGAGCCAGGTTCCGCTTCGCGGACTTCAGCGGGCAGGTCGGATCGTCGGACCTGTCGGGGACCCTGGAGGTGAACAGGGTCGAAGGGCGCCGCCGCGTCGATGCCGAGCTCGCGTCCCGCGCCCTGGACATCGACGACCTGGCGGCCGTGTTGGGCGCGCGCCCGCAGGTCACGACTGCGGGCACGGTCGCGACCTCGGGCGAGCCCGGCAAACTGCTGCCCGACGCGCCCTTGCGAACAGAACGTCTGCGCGTGATGGACGGAACCCTCGCCTATCGCGCCGCTTCGGTGAAAGCCAACGCCTTCGACATCCGGCAGGTCCGGCTCGGCGCGGATCTGAAAGACGGCGTTTTGAAGCTCGATCCGGTCTCCTTCGCTTTCAAGCACGGCGAACTGAATGGAACCGCGCGGATCGACGCCACGAAGGACACGCCTTACAGCGCCGTCGACTTCCGTCTCAGCGGCTATCCGCTGGAATCCATCATACCCGCACGGGACGGTGCGCCGACCGTGACGGGCCGCGCCCTGGGCCGGGCGAAGCTGGAAGGGCCCGGCGCGTCCATTCATGAACTGGCGGCCCGTTCGAAGGGAAGCATCAGCCTCGTCGTTCCTCAAGGACGGATGCGTTCAGCCTTCGCCGAACTGCTGGGGATCAACGTCGGCGCTGGCCTGCGCAAGCTGCTTTCGGGCGATCAGTCCGCTTCGGCCATCCGCTGCGCCGTCGCCGATTTCAAGGTCTCAGACGGCGTCGCTACAGCCCGCACCCTGGTGATCGACACGGACGTGGTCCTGGCCCAGGGATCGGGAACCATCGACCTGGGGGCCGAGAGGCTGAATCTGAAGATCGACGGCGAAACCAAGAAGCCTCGTCTTCTGCGGGTCTGGGCGCCGATCACCATCACCGGCCCCCTCGCCTCTCCGGATCTCGGCGTGGACCTGTCGGCCGTCGCCACACAGGGCGGCGTCGTCGGCGCCCTGGCCACGCTCGTCAGCCCCATCGCAGCGCTGCTCGGGTTTATCGATCCCGGCCTGGCGGAAGACGCGGACTGCGGCTCCCTAATCGCCAGCGCGCGATAACCCTATGGTCCGGAAACGCCCTCGCGCGATCCGGCCGCGTGGGGCGGCGGGCGGGAGGCGCTGCGCACGCCCAGGGCCGTCAGAGGCCGTAACAGGTTCAAGCGCCTAGCTTTGCCGCTATCCCGCGCTCAGGCGGACCTGCATCCGCTCTTGAAGGGGATTGTCACTGCCGCACGACATTCAAATTATAGGCGCTTTCTCCGGCTTCGTTGCGAACGACTTCCTGATGAAGACGCCAACCAACATAGGAAAAAACCACCCACGTATGACGAAGACCATTTTGCATATTGGATTATTGTTTCATTTTTCTCACAAAATGATTCTTTCTATTTCCCATTGAGCCTTCGGCGCACATTTCGAAGATGGCGCAGTTTTTCGACGTCGGCGTGAATTTCATTCCGCCTCACGAACAATAACCGAAACTCCTGCTCCCGCCTCAGTGCTAGCGATTCAGGAGTCGGCTAAGCGCCGACAGACGCTTGCAGGGGCCGCGGCCCCCGATCTTGGGAGGGATTGAGGCTTGCGGACCACGACAGGGGTGAAGGCTGCCTTCAGGCGGGCGCGCGCGGTCTGCGCCGGTGCTGACGGGAGCGTCGATCCAGCTGCCGACGCAGGCCAGGCGGGGCTCACGAACGCTACGCTCGATCCGCCCCGTCCCGGCGCGTCAGGATGGAGAACCATCGCCGCGATGGGTCTTCGGGCGCAATTTCAAATCAAAAAACGAGGGGTGATCCGATGAGACTGTCTGCGTACCTGAAGACCGGGACGATAATCGCCGGTCTGGCCGTCACAGCCGCCGCCCAGCCTGCCTGGGCTCAATCCGAAGCGCCGGCCGCCGAGCCGGAAGCCAGCGCCGTCGCCGATATCGTGGTGACCGGCTCGCGTATCCGACGCCCGAACGTCGAGGCCTCGACTCCGGTCAACGTCGTCGACGCCCAGGAGATCGAGAACATCGGCGTCACCAACCTGATCGACGCCATGGCGCGCCAGCCGCAGGTCGGCCTCGGCGCATCGGCCTCCAGCACCACCAATACGGTGGCCGGACAGGGGCTGGCGACGCTGAACCTGCGCAACCTGGGCGCCAGCCGCACCCTGGTGCTGGTGAACGGACGACGCCATGTGGCGGGGTCGAGCGGCACCAGCGCGGTGGACGTCAACACCATCTCCAAGACCACGATCGCGCGCGTCGATACGGTGACGGGCGGGTCGTCGGCCGTCTATGGCGCCGACGCCGTGGCCGGGGTGGTCAACTTCATCACCAAGCAGGACTTCGACGGCATCGCCGCCCAGGCCCAATACGGCTCGGCCGACGGCCCGAACACCTACTACGGCTCGGTGGCCGTCGGACGGAACTTCAACGACGGTCGCACCAACGTCATGGCCGCCGCCACCTATGACAAGACAGAGGGACTGTACCGGCACGAGCGCGACTACGCCATGAGCGGTCTGGCCTATATCCCGAACCCGGACAAGAAGAGCCCGGACGACGGCCTTCCATCCTTCATTACCGCGCGGGACGTCTACACCAACATCACCAACGACTCCTTCACCCCAGTGATCGTCACGCCCATCGGCTCGAACGCGGCCTACAGCCTGACCTTCACCGAGGACGGGCGGCTGGTTCCCTTCGATCGCGGCCAGATCGTCGTCGACGGCGCAGGGCGGCCGCAGAAGGTCTCCATCGGCGGCGACGGCTTCAAGTTCCGCGAAGACGCCCTGCGCACTCCAGTCGAGCGCTATGGGGGCGAGCTGCAGCTGCGCCATCAGTTCCAGCCCTCCGGCGACGTCATCACCGAACTGAACCTGTTCGCCGAGGGCAAGTATTTCCATACCGAGGCGAACAGCCAGCGCGAGAACGGCACTTTCGCAGGCGACGTCGCGGGCACGGCCACTGGCAACGCCTATCGCATCCAGGCTGACAACGCCTTCCTGCCGGCGGACCTGCGCGCGATGCTGACGGCCGCGGGGGTGGAGGAATTCGACATTACCCGGAACGACCGGGATTTCGGCATCCGCACCTATGAGAGCGTCTACGACACCACCCGCTTCGTGGCCGGGTTCGACGGCGCCTTCAGCAACGGCTGGCGGTTCGAGACCTACGTCAACTACGGCCAGACCGAGTCCCAGTTCACCAACTTCGACAGACTGCAGAGGGAGTTCTACGAGTCGATCGACGCCATCGAAATGAACGGGCAGATCGTCTGCGCTGATGCGGACGCGCGGGCCCGAGGCTGTAAGCCGCTGAACCTGTTCGGAGCGGGCATCGCGTCACAGGAAGCGATCGATTACTCCTACATCTACACCGTCCGGGACGACGTGACCCGTCAGTGGAACGCGGTGGCCAGCGTCAACGGCGAACTGTTCTCCTATCCGTCTCTGTTCAGCGGAACCAGCCTGCCGGTCGCCTTCGCCGCGGGCGTGGAATGGCGCAAGGAATACGCACGTTCGGTGCCGGACAAGCGTTCACAGGATGCGTTGATCTTCCAGAACTCGCAGCAGATCACCGAGGGCCGCTATGAGTCCAAGGAGATCTTCGGCGAAATCAACGTGCCGCTACTGGCCGATGTCCCGTTCGTGCAATACTTGGATCTGACGGCGGCCTATCGCTATCAGGACTACACCACCACGGGCGGCGACAGCAGCTACGGCGTCGGCCTGGAATGGACGGTCGACCGCAACATCCGCTTCCGCGGCAACTTCGCCAAGGCGGTACGGGCCCCCAACATCAACGAACTGTTCGGCGGCGGCAGCGAGGGCTACAGCCAGATCGAGGACCCGTGCGACGCCACGCGCGTGAACCTGGGCAACTTCTCGTCCAACCGCCGGGCGAACTGCGCGGCCCTGGGCCTGTCGCCCGACTTCGTCCAGTCCACCGCCACGCGGCCGGTGGTCAGCCAGGGCAATCCCGACCTGGCGCCCGAAGAGGGCGAGACCCTGACCCTGGGCGTCGTCCTGACGCCGACCTTCCTACCGGGTCTGGCGGTCACCGTCGACCACTACGACATCAAGATGAGCGACGTGATCGCCTCGCTCGGATGGCGGAACATCATCAACAACTGCGTCGACAGCCCTGACCTGAATAATCCCTTCTGCACCAGCGTATCGCGCGGCTCGGACGGCAACATCACTCGCGTGCTGAACCAGGTGCTGAACGTGGCCGAATACACCAACTCGGGTTGGGACGTGACGGCCTCCTACCGGACGGATCTGGCCAAGCTGGGTTTGCCGGATTACGGCTCCCTGTCCTTCAATGCGGCCGCCGGCTTCCTGGAGGACCTGACCTATGACCCGGTTCCAGGCGACGCCAGCGTGCGCGAC
>DGIZ01000207.1:8094-8322 GCA_002386585.1 Brevundimonas sp. UBA4609
ATGGTCCGGAGCAATCAGGACCAG
The DNA here is from genome assembly GCA_002386585.1 of Brevundimonas sp. UBA4609. Lineage (GTDB taxonomy): Bacteria > Pseudomonadota > Alphaproteobacteria > Caulobacterales > Caulobacteraceae > Brevundimonas > Brevundimonas olei. The sequence continues at coordinate 8,119 of DGIZ01000207.1, forward strand.
CCGGGAACCTATGAGCCCTACAAGTCCCCGTCGTGGCTCACCCACGACATCCGCGCCGAGTATCGCTTCGACAGGTTCTCCGTCTTCGCCGGCGTGAACAACTTCACCAATGAGGAGCCGCCGCAGACGCCCTTCACCTGGACGGGTACGTCGCTCAATACCGGCTTCAACGCCAGCATCTACAATAATCTGGGCCGCTACGCC
>DGIZ01000013.1 GCA_002386585.1 Brevundimonas sp. UBA4609
ACCCTGATCCTGGCGGGCGCCGCCGCCCTGGACCGGGCTCGCGCCGCGCTGGACGAGGTGGGCGTCGGCCATCTGGCGGATCGCGGCGTCGCCGAGATGTCGGGCGGTGAGCGGGCGCGCGTCCTGCTGGCCCGCGCCCTGACGGCTCCAGCGCCCTTGCTGGCGGCGGACGAACCGATCGCGGGGCTGGACCCCGACGCCCAGCTTCTGGTGCTGGAGCGCCTGCGGGCCCGAGCTGATGCTGGACGCGGGATATTGGTCAGCCTGCACGATCTGACCCTGGCGGCGCGTTTCGCCGACCGGGTGGTGGTGCTGGATCAGGGCTGCACTGCGGCTGAAGGCGCGCCGACCGAGGCCCTGTCGCCGCGCATTCTGAAGACCGTTTTCAACCTCGACGCCGTTTGGCTGGAGGCGTTGGACGGGCCGATTCTGGCGGCCCGCCGCCTGTAGTCAGGGTTGATAGGGTCGCGGGCCTGCGTTCGGCGGCGTGCCGCGCGCCAGATCCGCCGACGGGGTCAGGGGGGCCGAGCCGCCGTTCAGCCGAGCGCGATAGACCTGCATGTTCTCCATCACCCGCATCATGTAGTTGCGCGTCTCGGTGAAGGGCGCGCACTCGATGAAGTCGATGGGATCGACCTGGGCCTGACGCGGATCGCCGCAGCGGGCGGTCCATTGCGGCGGACGCGCCGGTCCGGCGTTGTAGCCGACGGCGGCCAGCAAGGGCGATCCGCCGAAATTGTTCATCAGCTCGCCCAGGTGATAGCTGCCCAGAGTCATGTTGATCTCGGGGTCCCACAGCTGCTCGGCGCTGAACGCGCGGCCCATGCGGCGCGCCACCCCCTGCGCCGTGGCTGGCAGAAGCTGCATCATCCCCCGCGCATCGGCGCCCGAACGAACCAGAGGGTCGAAGCTGGATTCCTGACGGGTGATGGCCAGGGCGAACTCATTGGGGGCCATGCCCGGAACCTGCTGCGGAAGGCGGATCGGATACATCCGCTCCGGCATGACGAAGCCACGCTGGCTGGCCGCGCGGCCGACCATCATCGATCCGAACTGATCACCATAGCCCTGCATCAGGTCGAACAGCTGCGACAGATCATAGGGCGAGGGCAGCGCATCATCCAGGTGGTAGGCGAAGACCCGCATCAGGTTCTTCTCGCCGATCTGACCCAGGATGCGGGTCGCCCGCACCACCTCATTGCCCTCGAAGCGATTGACATCCTCGGGCGAGGGAGTGGGCTCGCCGGGCAGGGTCAGGGTGGTCGCGCCGGCTTTTTCCGCAGCAAGCTGGCCGTAGAAGGTCTGCCAGTGCGCGGCGCCCGCCTGATACCAATTCTGGGCGCCCTGTCTGTCGCCGCGCGCCTCGGCCGCACGACCCAGCCAGTAGAGGGCGCGCCCCTGGGTGATCGGGGTCGAGGAGGCGTTGCGCAGCGCCTCGAAATGTTGGGCGGCTGTCGCCGGGTCGTTCAGCTTGGTGAGAGCCACCCAGCCGGCGAAGAATTCGGCGTCGACCTTGCGTTCGCCCGAAGGGAAGCCGTGGCCGTTCATCGCGGCGTAGGCGGCGCGAGCGTTCCCCTGTTGCAGGGCGTCGAGGAAATAGTTGCGGCGTTCGCTCCACAGGGTGTTCTGGCCGTCCGCGTGCGAGGGGGCGGCGGGCAGGGCGGACAGGAGCGGGAAGGCCTCGGATTGACGACCGGCGGAGCGCAGCAGGCGCACCCGCTCCAGCACCACGGCCGGGTCGTTGGCCTGAGCGGGCGACAGGCCGGCGACGATGGCGTCCGGGGCGTAGGCAGTTCGAAGCGACATCACGGCGTTGGCGACGGCCTGGCGGTCGGCCGGAACCAGGGCGACCATGGCGCGCGTCGCCGGGCCGTGCGGTCCCAGCAGCAGCATGTCCAGCCGCGCCACATGGTCGTCGCTGGTCAACCAGCCGCTCCAGCGCGAATAGATCCGGCTTTGCTGGGCTTCTTCAAAGCTTTGGGTGCGCCACCAGTCGCGAATCAGGGCCTGGGCCTCCTGGCGGCGGCCCGTCTGCTCCAGCGCGCCGGCCAGGGCGATGGCGCCCTGGGCCGTGGTGGGGGCGGTTCCGTTGAAGAAGGCCAGGACGGCGTCCGGCGACTGGCCCGCCATGTCCAGAGCGCGCTCGCCCGCCGCTCGACGAGAATCGCCGCGGGGCCAGCTCGCCAGATCGGTCTGAGCCAGCGCCAGGTCGCTGTAGGACATCTGCTTGTCCGAGGTGTCCACCAGGGCCCATTCGACCAGCTTGCGTGCGGTCGGATCGGAAATGCGGGCCATGATGGACTGGGTTCCGACGACGTCGCGCGCCCGCGCGGCCGTCAGGCCCTGCTGCACCAGGGCGGCGTCCTGGCTGTTGATGATTCCGCCCTGACTGGCGGAGTAGGGGACCGGCGTGCTGTTCAGCACATCCTGAGCCGGTGGAGTCAGTATCGCCAGGGCGGCGGCCACGGTCGTCGCGATCATCAGATATCTGATCCTCATTCATCTTTGGTTGCGGCCAAGCGGCGGGCAACCTACCCTTTGCCGATTAGTGACGGGCGGACCGCCGCCCATTCTCCGCGCAGGTATGTTGTTCCCATGACCGCCCCCTTGTTCAAGGGCGTGATCACCGCCCTGATCACACCTCTTCGTGACGGAAACGTGGACGAGGCCGCTTTCAGGCGTCTGTTGGAACGCCAGATCGCCGCCGGGGTTCACGGCGTCGTGCCGATGGGCACCACGGGCGAAAGCGCGACCTTGCACTTGGACGAGCACAAGCGCGTGGTTGAACAGTGCGTGGAGATCGCCGCCGGGCGCATCCGCGTCATCGCCGGCGCCGGTTCTTCAGCGACGGACAAGGCGATCGAACTGACCCGTTTCGCCAAGACGGTCGGCGCCGACGGCGCCCTGGTGGTCACGCCCTATTACAACCGCCCCTCGCAGGCCGGGATGCAGGCCCATTTCGAGGCCGTGGCCGATGCGGTGCAACTGCCGATTCTGCTCTACAACGTGCCCGGTCGTACCGGCGTGGACCTGTCGAACGAAACCGTTGCGGCCCTGGCGGCGCACCCGAACATCGTCGGCATCAAGGATGCGAGCGCGGATGTGGCGCGGGCCAGTTGGATGCGAGCGAATATCCACGGCGCCTTCGACCTGATCTCGGGGGATGACTCCAGCTATCTGGGCTATGCCGCCCACGGAGGCGTCGGGGTGATCTCGGTGACCTCGAATGTCGCGCCGGAGGCCATGGTCGCCCTGTATGATGCGATTCAGGCCGGCGACTTCGCCGTCGCCCGATCCTGGCAGGAGCGCCTGATCGGCCTGCACAAGGCGCTGTTCCTCGACAACTCCCCGTCGCCGGCCAAATACGCCCTCGCCAGGCTGGGGCTATGCGAGGAAGAGGTCCGGCTGCCGCTGTCGCTGACGGCCGACGCCGTGAAGTCCGCCATCGACAAGGCGCTGACCGAGGCCGGGGTCGCCTGATGGCCGCTGACGCGCCCAAGCAAAAGACGATCGCCGAAAATCGGCGCGCACGCTTCGACTACTTCCTCGAGGACTACATCGAGGCCGGAATCCAGTTGTTGGGCACCGAAATCAAGGCCCTGCGCGACGGGCGGGCGAACATCGCCGAAAGCTATGTCTCGCCGGAGGGGCGCGAGATGGTGCTGATCAACGCTGACATCCCGCCCTACAAGATGGCGAACCGCTTCAACCATGAGCCGCGCCGCCACCGGAAGCTGCTGCTGCACCGCAAGCAGATCGACAAGCTGATCGGCGCCGTCCAGCGGGACGGCCGCACCATCGTTCCGGTGCGCCTGTATCTGAACGAGGCGGGCAAGGCGAAGCTGGAAATCGCCCTGGCCAAGGGCAAGAAGCTGCACGACAAACGCGAGGTTTCGGCCGAACGGGACTGGCAGCGAGACAAGGCGCGCCTGCTGCGCGACAAGGGATAAGTGCGGTTCCGCTTTGCGCGCCGCGCGACGCGCGATAAACGAGCGATGATGGGGTGCGTCTTGCGGAGTTCACGGTGAAGATAGCCGAACGCTGGTTCGTCATGGCGGGCGTGGCCCTGCTGGGCGCCATCGCCGTGGCTGGGGTGGTGGTGGCGATCTACGCCGCCTGGGTCCTGCACGACATGCCCGACGCGTCCGAACTGGCGGACTACCGCCCGGCGACGGCGACGCGCGTCTACGCCGGCGACGGCACCCTGATCGGCGAGTTCTCGGATCAGCGCCGGATTTACGTCACCTATGACCAGGTGCCGCAGACGGTCGTTCACGCCTTCCTGGCGGCCGAGGACCAGAACTTCTTCAGCCACGGCGGCATCGACGTGTCCGGCATCGGTCGGGCCATGTTCAAGAACGTCTTCAACGTGCTGTCCGGTCGTCGCCTGGAAGGCGGCTCGACCATCACCCAGCAGGTGGCCAAGAACGTCCTGCTGACCAGCGAGACCAGTCTGAACCGCAAGCTCAAGGAGGCCGTCCTCTCCAGCCGTCTGGAGGCGACCCTGAGCAAGGAGCAGATTCTCGAGCTGTATCTGAACGAAATCTACCTAGGCTATCGCTCCTACGGCGTGGCCTCGGCGGCCTACAACTATTTCGGCAAGTCGCTTGATCAGCTGACGCCGGACGAGGCGGCCTTCCTGGCGGCCCTGCCCAAAGGGCCGACCAACTATCACCCCAAACGCTACCCCGAGGCCGCGCTGGGACGGCGGAACTGGGTGCTGGGCGAAATGGCCGACAACAAGTGGCTGACGGACGTGCAGTTGCAGACCGCGCTGGCGCGTCCCTTGAACACCCGTTCGGCGCCGCGTCGAGCCGAGTACGCCGACGCTGACTTCTTCGTGGAGGAGGCGCGTCGTCGCGCCATCGCCCTGTTCGGTCAGGAAGAGGTCAATCGCGGCGGCTACTACCTGCGCACCACCCTGGACCCGCAGTTGCAGTCGGCGGCGCGCGACGCCCTGATGCGCGGCCTTGAAGACTACGACCGTCGCCATGGCTGGCGCGGCGCCTGGGGCACGACCGATTTCGCCGACGGCTGGCAGGCCGAGGCCCAGAAGCGCACGACCCCGCCCGAGCGCCGTTCGTGGCAGGCCGCCGCCGTCGAGAACGTCAGCGGAAGCACGGTTCGGGTCCGCACGGCCAGGGACGATCAGACGGGCGCGCTGCGCGCCGCCGACGTGGCCTGGTCCAACGCTGGACGTCGTCCCCTGAAACGCGGCGATCTGATCTTCGTGGAGCGCCAGGGCGGACAGTTCGCCCTGAAACAGGTCCCCGCGGTCAACGGCTCCCTGGTCGCCATCGAGCCGCAGTCGGGTCGCGTCCTGGCGATGGTCGGCGGCTATTCCTACGCCCTGTCCAGCTTCAACCGTGCGACGCAGGCGCGTCGTCAGCCGGGGTCGGCCTACAAGCCCTTCGTCTATGCGGCGGCGCTGGAAGGCGACTTCACTCCGGCCTCCATCGTGCTGGATGCGCCCATCAGCTTCCCCGGCGGCCCCGGCGGCCGCGCCTGGACGCCCCAGAACTACAGCCGCCAGTTCTATGGCCCGCAAACCCTGCGGCGCGGGTTGGAGCTGTCGCGTAACGTCATGACGGTGCGCCTGGCCCAGGCGGTCGGCATGAAGAACGTCGTCGACCTGTCCAAGAAGATGGGCGTGGTCGATGACATGTCGCCGAACCTCGCCATGTCGCTGGGCGCGGGCGAGACCACCCCCTATCGCATCACTGCGGCCTATGCCGCCTTCGTCAACGGCGGCCGGCGGATCGATCCCTATCTGATCGAACTGGCTCAGGATCGGAACGGCCAGACCATCCATCGCGCCGATCGACGCCAATGCCGCGACTGCGGCCGTGGCTTCAGCGGCCAGGAGTCGCCGCGCCTGCAGGATCGTGGAACCCAGGTGATCGACCCGATCACCGCCTATCAGATCACCTCGATGCTGGAGGGCGTGATTCAGCGCGGCACCGGCGCCAGGGCGCGCAGCCTCGGCCCCTGGGTCGGCGGCAAGACCGGCACGACCAATGAATACCGTTCCGCCTGGTTCGTCGGCTTCTCGGCGGACATCGTGGTCGGGGTCTTCGTCGGGTTTGACGACAACCGCTCTTTGGGCGGCGGTGAAGCCGGTGCCTCGACCGCCGTGCCGATCTTCATCGACTTCATGGAAGACGCGCTGAAGGAACGTCCGGCGCGGCCGTTCGTGAAGCCGAAGAACGCCATCTTCCGCACCGTGAACGGCATCGAGGAAGCCTTCCGACCAGGCACCGAACGCCAGTTGCGCGAAGAAGCGCCGCGCCCGGTCCAGCCGGAGGGGCCGCAGAACTATTACGACGTCATCCGTCGTGAGCAGGAAGCCAGGTCTCAGGCTCCGGCGCCGGTCGCGCCGACGCCCGTGGCTCCGCCGCCGCCCAAAAAGCAGCCGGCCGAGGACTTGAGCGACCTCTACTGAGGCTCTAGTTACACCCCTCTTCGGCGCGCCGGATGCTCTGGCGCGCCCTTTCACCCCCGTATCGCTGGAGATTGCGATGAGACCGGATGTCGAGGCCATGAAGGCCGACATCGAGCAGAGCGTCGCTCTGCTCAGGAGGCGACTTTGACTGGGATGTCGCTCTAAGAAAGCTCGATGAGCTGAATGCGCGGGTCGAGGATCCGACGCTGTGGGACAATCCCGAACAGGCCCAGGCCGTTAGCCGCGAACGCTCGCGTCTTGAAGCCCAGGTCAGCGCCGTCAAGGACATGGAGCAGGGTCTCGAAGACGGGATCATGCTGGCCGACATGGCGGACGAAGAGGGCGACGAAGCCACTCTCAACGAAGCCCGTGAACAGCTGAAGGCGATCAAGGACCGCGCCGCGCGCGCCGAGCTGGAAGCCCTGCTGTCCGGCGAGGCCGACGGCAATGACGCCTATCTGGAGGTCAACTCGGGCGCCGGCGGCACGGAGTCGAACGACTGGGCCGGAATGCTGCTACGCATGTACAGCCGCTGGGCGCGCTCGCACGGCTATGAGGTCGAGCTTCAGGAAGAGGAATCCGGCGAACAGGCGGGCATCAAGTCGGCGACCCTGCTGGTCTCCGGCCCCAACGCCTATGGCTGGCTGAAGTCGGAATCGGGCGTTCACCGTCTGGTCCGCATCAGCCCCTATGACGCGGCGGCCAAGCGGCACACTTCCTTCGCCTCGGTCGGGGTGTCGCCGGTCGTCGACGACAGCATCGAGATCGACATCAACCCGTCGGACGTCCGCACGGACACCTATCGCGCGTCCGGCGCGGGCGGCCAGCACGTCAACAAGACGGACTCGGCCGTGCGCCTGACCCACATTCCGACCAATACCGTGGTGGCTTGTCAGGCGGGCCGCTCGCAGCACCACAACCGCGATCAGGCGTGGAAGATGCTGCGTGCGCGTCTGTATGAGCTGGAGCTTCAGAAGCGTGAGGCTGCGGCGCAGGCCCTGGCCGACGCCAAGACCGACATCG
>DGIZ01000121.1 GCA_002386585.1 Brevundimonas sp. UBA4609
CGCCGAGCGCGGCGCCGTCCAGACCGCCGAGGCCGCCGTGGCCGCCGCCAACGCCGCCATCCGCGCGCGTCAGCTGGACGTCGAGTTCACCCGCGTCACCGCCCCCATCTCGGGCCGCGTGTCCGACCGCCGGGTCGATCCCGGCAACCTGATCGGCGGCGGCTCGTCGGCCGGCGACGTGCTGACCACCATCGTCTCCTCGTCGCCGATCTACTTCGTCTTCGACGGCTCCGAAGCCCTGGCGTTGAAGTATCAGCGCGACGCCCGCAACGGCGCCGCCCCGATCCGCATCCGCCTGCAGGACGAGACCAGCTATGACCGCACCGGGACGCTGGACTTCACCGACAACGCCATCGACGCCTCCTCCGGCACCATCCGCCTTCGCGCCGTGGTGCAGAACGCCGACGGCTTCCTGAAGCCCGGCATGTTCGGCCACGCCCAGCTGGCGGGCTCGGGCGGCTATGCGGCCATGCTGGTGCCCGACGCGGCCATCGTCACCGACGGTCCGCGCAAGGTCGTCTATGTGGTCGGCAAGGACGGCGCCGTGGCCGCCAAGCCGGTCCAGCTGGGACCGATCGCCAACGGCCTGCGCGTCGTGCGCACGGGCCTGACGCCCGACGATCGCGTCATCATCAACGGCCTTCAGCGCGCCCGTCCGGGCCAGAAGGTCACCGCCCAGAACGGGACCATCAAGGCCGAGGAAACCCAGGCGCAAGCGCCTGTGACCACGGCCCCCGTCGCCTCGACCGCCACCTTCGCCGCCAGCGCCGGCTGAGGAGGAGGCTCACGGGCCGGAACCTGATCCATGAACATATCCCGCTTCTTCATCGACCGACCGATCTTCGCCATCGTGATCTCGGTCTTCATCACCCTGATCGGCGCCTTCGCCATGCCGATGCTGCCGCTGGCGCAGTATCCGGATATCGCGCCGCCGACGATCAGCGTGACCGCCTCCTACGCCGGCGCCTCGGCTGAAACCCTGTCCGAGACGGTCGCCGCGCCGCTGGAGCAGGAGATCAACGGCGTCGAGAACATGCTCTACATGACCTCGTCGTCGACGTCCGACGGCCGGGTCCAGGTCACCGTGACCTTCCAGCCCGGCACCGACCTCGACACCGCCCAGGTGCTGGTCCAGAACCGGGTCGCCCTGGCCGAGCCGCGCCTTCCGGCGCAGGTCCGTCAGGTCGGCGTCGTCGTCAACAAGGAGTCGACCGGCTTCCTGATGCTGGCGTCGCTGACGTCCGACGACCCCGGCATCGACAGCGACTACCTGGGCAACATGGCCCAGTCGACCATCCGCGACCGCCTGCTGCGGATCGACGGCGTCGGCGGCGTCCAGGTCTTCGGCGGCGGCAACTACTCCATGCGGATCTGGATCGACCCGGCCAAGGCGGCCGCGCGCGATCTGACCGCGCCGGAGATCGTCGCCGCCCTGCAGGCCCAGAACGTCCAGGCCGCCGGCGGTTCGATCGGCCAGCCCCCCTTCCCGACCAACGCCGCCGCCTTCGAGCTGCCGGTCCAGGTCGAGGGCCGCCTGTCGGCCCCGGAAGAGTTCGGCAAGGTCGTGCTCAAGACCGACGCTCAAGGGCGCGTGACCCGCGTCAGCGACATCGCCCGCATCGAACTCGGCTCGGAAATCTACGGCGTCGAAGGCTACTTCAACGGTCAGCGCGGCGTCGGCATCGCCGTCATCCAGCAGCCGGGCTCCAACGCCCTGTCGACCGCCGAGGCGGTCATCGCCGAGTTGGACGCCATCAAGGCCGACTTCCCGCCCGGCGTGAAGTACGCCATCCCCTATAACCCGACGGAATACGTCGCCGCCTCGGTCTCGGCCGTGGAGCACGTGCTGATCGAAGCCGTCTTCCTGGTGATGATCGTCATCCTGGTCTTCCTGCAGACCTGGCGTGCGGCCATCATCCCGATCCTGGCCATCCCGGTCGCCCTGGTCGGCACCTTCGCGGTGCAGCTGGCCCTGGGCTTCTCGATCAACTCCCTGTCGCTGTTCGCCCTGGTTCTGGCCGTCGGCATCGTCGTCGACGACGCCATCATCGTGGTCGAGAACGTCGAGCGCTACATCCGCGAGGGCCTGACGCCCAAGGAAGCGGCCTATCGGTCGATGCAGGAAGTGTCGGGCGCCCTGATCGCCATCTCCCTGGTGCTGACCTCGGTGTTCGTGCCGACCGCCTTCGTGCCCGGCATCCCCGGCATCTTCTTCCGCCAGTTCGCCGTCACCATCGCCTCGGCGACGCTGATCTCGCTCCTCGTGTCGCTGACCTTGTCTCCGGCCCTGTCGGCCCTGCTGCTCAAGCCGCACAAGGAGCACGATCATCACCGCAAGCCGGGTCTGATCGGCACGATCACCTATTACCTCGGCTGGGCCGGAGCCAAGTTCAACGAGGGCTTCGACTGGGTGTCGGACCGCTACGGCCGTATGACCGCCCGCCTGATCCGCATGGTCACCGTCATGCTCGTCATCTACGCCGCCCTGCTGGCGTTGACGGGCTGGCGCATGACCGACACGCCCACCGGCTTCATTCCGGCGCAGGACCAGGGCGTGCTGATCGGCGTCGTCCAGCTTCCGCCGGGCGCCTCGCTGGAACGCACCAAGGCGGCGATGAACAGGGCCGTCGAAATCGTCCAGAAGGCCGACGGCGTTCAGGAAGTCACCGCCTTCGCCGGCCTGGACGGGTCCAGCTTCTCGCTGTCGTCCAACGCCGCCACCATGTTCATCAAGCTGAAGGACTATGACGAGCGGACCACGCCCGAACTGGAAGCCTCGGCCCTGGCCGGCGCGCTCAGCGGGGCGACCGGCGTCATCGAGGAAGCCAGCATCTTCATGCTGTCGCCCCCGCCCGTTCAGGGCATGGGCACCGGCTCGGGCTTCAAGATGATGATCCAGGACCGTTCGGGAGCCGGCTTCCAGGCCCTGGAAGGCGCGACCTTCGCCATGATGGGCGCCGCCGCCCAGGCCCCGGATCAGGTGCAGCAGGTGTTCAGCCTCTACAACACCGGCTCGCCGCGCATCGCCGCCAACGTCGACCGCGACAAGGCCCTGTTGATGGGGGTCCAGCCCTCGACCGTGTTCAGCACCCTGGGCACCTACCTCGGCTCGACCTACGTCAACGACTTCAACTTCCTGGGCCGCACCTTCCGCGTGACCGCCCAGGCCGAGCCCGCCTATCGCGACGAACTGGCCGACATCGCCAATCTGAAGGTCCGTTCGGCCACCGGCGGCATGGTGCCGATCGGTTCGGTGGCGACCCTGGCCGACGATTCCGGCCCGGCGCGCGTGGTCCGCTACAACCTGTTCCCGGCTTCGGAACTGCAGGGTGAAGCGGCGCCGGGCGTGTCCACCGGCGACGCCATCGCCGCGATGGAGGAGCTGGCGGCCAAGACGCTGCCGGACGGCTTCAGCTACGAGTGGACGGAAATCGCGCTGCAGGAGAAGGCGGCGGCCGGCGGGTCGACCATCATCTTCCTGATGGCTGTGGTGTTCGTCTTCCTGGTGCTGGCCGCTCAGTATGAGGCCTTCACCCTGCCGCTGGCGGTCATCCTGATCGTGCCGATGTGTATCCTGGCGGCCATCCTCGGGGTGAACCTGCATGGTCTGGACAACAACATCCTGACCCAGGTCGGCCTGGTGGTCCTGATCGCCCTGGCGGCCAAGAACGCCATCCTGATCGTGGAGTTCGCCAAGCAGGCCGAGGACGAACAGGGCCTGAACCGCTGGGACGCCGCCGTCCAGGCCGCGCGCCAGCGTCTGCGCCCGATCCTGATGACCTCGTTCGCCTTCATCTTCGGCGTGCTGCCCCTGGCGATCGCCTCGGGTCCCGGATCGGAGATGCAGAACGCCCTGGGGATCGCAGTGGTCTACGGGATGCTGGGGGTGACCTTCTTCGGTCTGATCTTCACCCCGGTCTTCTACGTCATCTGTCGCTGGATGGCGGGCAAGCTGCCCAAGGCGCCGGGTAAGGAGCGCGAGCTCCCCACCAGCTTCGGCGCTCCGCCGCACGACCCCTTTGACCCCGACGGCCCGGAGCCGGCGACCGCCGCTCCGCGCCAGGGAGATGCGTAAAATGAACGGCAAACTCCGCACTCTGCTGACCGCCGCGGGGTCGTCCGCCCTGCTCGCCGCCTGCGCGGTGGGCCCCAAGGCGCCGCTCCCCACCCTCCCGGCCGAAGGCCAGGGCGCCTTCGTCGGCTCGCAGTCCGCCTCGGTTTCGACCGAGGCGGCCCGCGACGACTGGTGGCGGCTGTATCAGGATCCGACCCTCGACGGCCTGATCCAGCAGGCCCTGACCGAGAACAACGAGCTGGAGGCGGCCGCTGCCAATCTGCGCGCCGTCCGGGCCTCGCTGTCCGAAGCCCGCTCGGGCCGGTTCCCGACCACCACCACCTCGGCCGCCTACAACCGCAGCCGGGCCTCGACCGACACCGTGCCGACCGCCGGCGGCGCCAAGCTGCCGGAGGTCGACACCTATGACGTCGGCCTGGACGTCTCCTATGAGATCGACCTGTTCGGCCGGGTGGAATCCTCCATCCGCGCCGCGCGGGGCGACGTGGCCGCCGCCGCCGCCGCCCTGGAGGTCGTGCGGGTGACCGTCGCGGCCGAAACGGCCCGGGCCTACGCCGACACCTGCTCGGCCAACGCCCAGATCGCCGTGGCCGAACGGACCATCGACCTGCAGACCCAGACGGTCGACCTGACCCAGCGCCTGCTGGACGGGGGCGCCGGCAATGGTCTGGACGTCGCCCGCGCCCGCGCCAGAT
>DGIZ01000014.1 GCA_002386585.1 Brevundimonas sp. UBA4609
AGGCCGCCCTGGCGGCGTCGGAGGCCCGGCGCGGCGACCGCATCCTGCGCGCGCCCTTCGCCGGCGTTCTGGGCCTGACCTCGGTCACGCCGGGGACGCTGATTTCGCCGGGTTCGGTCATCACCACTCTGGACGACATGAGCGGCGTGCGCGTCGATTTCCCGCTGCCGGAGCGTTATCTAGGGGCCCTGCCGGTCGGCGCGCCGCTCACGGCGACTACGGACGCCTTCCCCGGAGAAGAGGTCAACGGCCGCATCTCCCTGTTGGATACGCGGGTCAATGAACAGACCCGCGCCGTCATCGCCCGCGCCGAGTTTCCCAACCCCGGCAATCGCATCCGTCCCGGCATGATGATGCGCGTCGCCGTGCACCAGGGCCGTCGCCAGAGCCTGGCCGTGCCCGAGGCGGCCGTTCAGTATGAAGGCCAGGGCGCCTTCGTCTATCGCATTGCGCGCGGCGAGACGGGCGCGACCGCCCAGCGGGTCGAGGTTCAGACGGGCGCCGTCGAAAGCGGCTATGTCGAGATCGTCTCGGGCCTGGCCAACAACGATCGGATCGTCGCTTCGGGTCTGAACCGCATCCAGCCCGGTGCGCCCATCAGCGTCGAGGATGAAAACGCCCAAGGCCGTGCTCAAACGAAGGGCGCCCGCGCGACGCAGGCGGCCCGCCCATGATGCTGTCTGATGTTTCGGTCCGGCGCCCCGTCTTCGCGGCGGTGGCGGCGATCGTTCTGTGCGTCATCGGCCTGGCGGCCTTCTTCTTCCTGCCGGTACGCGAATTGCCGGACGTGGACCCGCCGGTCGTCTCGGTCAGCACCAGCTACGCCGGCGCCTCCGCCGAGGTGATCGAGAGCCGGATCACCGAGCCGATCGAGCAGCAGATCGCCGGCATTCAGGGCGTCCAGCGCATCAACTCGACCAGCCGCGACGGCCGGTCCAACGTCAACATCGAGTTCTCGCTGGACCGCAACATCGACGATGCGGCCAATGACGTGCGCGACCGCATCTCGCGGGTGCTGGGCCGCCTGCCGGATCAGGCCGATCCGCCGGAAGTGGCCAAGGCTGATTCCGACAGCCAGCCCATCCTCATCATGTTCCTGCGGTCCACCACCATGGACCGGCTGGAGCTGACCGACTACGCCCGTCGGTATCTGGTCGACCGCTTCGCCACCGTGCCGGGCGTGGCCCAGGTCAACATCTTCGGCGAGCAACGCTACGCCATGCGGATATGGCTGGACGCCGGCGCCATGGCGGCGCGGGGCCTGACCGTCACGGACGTCGAGAACGCCCTCAACAACCAGAACGTCGAACTGCCCGCCGGCTCGCTGGAGTCGGCCCAGAAGGACTATACGGTCCGGGTCGCCCGAAACTACGCCGATCCTGCGGACTTCGCCCAACTGCCGATCGGCACGCGCGGTTCGGCCTCGACGGCCACGGGAGCCCAGGCGTCGGGCACCCTGGGCGCGGCGTCGGCGGCCATGACCAACGGGGTCACCGGCGCCCTGATCGGCAACGCCGCCTATGTCACCCGGCTGGGCGACATCGCCCGGATCGAGGAGGCGCCCGCCGAGGCGCGTCGCCTGTTCCGCGGCAACGGCATCGACCAGATCGGCCTGGCCATCACCCGCCAGGCCCAGTCGAACGACCTGCAGATATCCGAAGGCGCGCGCGCCCTGATCGAAGAGGTCCGCCACAGCCTGCCGCCCGGCACGACGCTGGAAGTCGGCTCGGACAACTCTGTCTTCACCTCTCACGCCATTGATGAGGTGTGGATCACCATCGGCATCTCGATGGCGCTGGTGGCCCTGGTCAACTTCATCTTCCTGGGCAGCCTGCGGGCGGCGATCATCCCCTCGGTGGTGGCGCCCATCTGCCTGCTGGCGACCTTCATCGTTCTGGCTCCGCTGGGTTTCTCGCTGAACCTGCTGACACTGTTGGCTCTGGTTCTGGCCATCGGCCTCGTCGTCGATGACGCCATCGTCGTCGTCGAGAACATCCAGCGCCGTCTGGACCACGGAGAGCCGCCGCTGGTGGCGGCCGAGCGTGGGGCGCGCCAGGTCTTCTTCGCCGTTGTGGCCACGACCATCGTCCTGCTGTCGGTGTTCGCGCCCCTGCTGTTCCTGCCGGGCTACGTCGGCCGTCTGTTCGTCGAACTGGCGGCGGCCATTGCGGCGGCCGTGGCCTTCTCCGCCTTCCTGGCGCTGAGCCTGTCGCCCATGCTGGCGTCCAAGATCCTGAAGCCGGCCCAGACCGGCGGCTGGCTGGCCCGTCGCGTCGATGCGGCCATGGAGACGCTGAAGCGGTCCTACGCCGCATCGCTGGACGCCCTGCTGGGACGGCGCATCGCCATTGTCGGCGTCGGCGCCCTGATCGTGCTGGTGGCGGCCGGGGCCGGGGGGATCTTCCTGCACCTGCCCAATGAACTGGTGCCGAGCGAGGACCGGGGCCGTGTCGGCATCCGGGTCAGCGGGCCTGAGGGCACGGGCTTCGACTACACGCGTCAGATCATGTTGGGCCTGGAGCCGATCCTGGCGGAGTACCGCGAAAACGGCGAGGTCGATTCCTTCCTGATCTCGGCGCCGGGTTTCGGCGGCGGCAGCTTCAACTCGGGCAACGCCAGCCTGACCCTGGTCGACTGGTCCAAGCGCGAACGCTCGGCCGATCAGATCGCCCAGGAGATCAACGTCAAGCTGCGCAATCAGACCGGCGCCCAGGTCAACGCCTCGACGCCCGGCGCCTTCCAGCGCGGAGGCGGCAACTCCAACTCGATCGACATGATCGTCACGGGGTCGGAGTACGCCGCCATCTACAACTGGCTGCAGCCGATCCTGGCGGCGGCGCAGGAAAATCCTGGCTTCTCGCGTCCGCGCCTGAACTATGAACCGAACGCCCCGCGCCTGCTGGTCGACGTCGATCCGCAGAAGGCGGCGGCTCTGGGCGTCTCGACCCAACAGATCGGTCGTACGCTGGAGACCATGTTCGGCTCGCGCCGCGCCACGACCTACATCAAGGGCGGCCAGGAGTATGACGTCATCCTGCAGACCGAACGCGACAACCGGCGCGAGGTCACCGACCTGGAGGCGCTCTATGTCTCGACCGGCACGGCCCAACTGGTGCCGCTGTCGGCGGTGGTCACGACCAAGACCTCGGGCGACACGCCCGACCGTCGCCGTCTGGATCGCCAGCGGGCCATCACCCTTCAGGCCGACCTGAACCCCGGCACCACCATCGACGACGCCGTTCAGTTCCTGATGGCCGAGGTCGCCAAACAGCCCCAGGGCGTGACCAATATCCGCTGGGGCGGCGCCGCTCGCGACCAGCAGGAGGCGGGCAGCGCCGTGGGCTGGGCCTTCGCCCTGGCCCTGCTGCTGGTCTTCCTGGTGCTGGCGGCGCAGTTCGAGAGCTGGATCACCCCGGCGGTCATCATGCTGACCGTGCCTCTGGCGGCGGCGGGCGGGCTGTTCGGCCTGCTGATGGCGGGCTCCAGCCTGAACATCTACAGCCAGATCGGCCTGATCATCCTGATCGGGGTTGCGGCCAAGAACGGCATTCTGATCGTGGAGTTCGCCAACCAGCTGCGCGACCAGGGGCGGACCATCCGCGAGGCCATCATCGAGTCCTCGTCGCTGCGTCTGCGCCCGATCATCATGACCTCGATCGCCACCGCCTTCGGCGCCCTGCCGCTGGTGCTGTGGCAAGGCGCGGGCGCGGGCAGCCGTCAGACCATCGGCGTGGTGATCTTCACCGGCGCCATGTTCGCGACTGTGCTGACCCTGTTCGTGGTGCCGGTGATCTACGGCGTGCTGGCGCGCTTCACCAAGTCGCCCGAATACACCGCCCGCAAGATCGAGGAGTGGGAAGCCCAGGAGAAACGCGACGGCCTGGAGCCGGATATGAGCCCGGCGGAGTAGTGAAATGGCTTCCTTCTCCCCTTGTGGGAGAAGGTGGCTGCCGAAGGCAGACGGATGAGGGGTCTTGCGACCTCAGATGAAAGGGCGCGCGTCAGACGTCCCGCAACCCCTCATCCGACCTCGCTGCGCTCGGCCACCTTCTCCCACAAGGGGAGAAGGGCGGGAGGTTACTCTGGCTTGAACCCCGTCTCGACCTTCAGGAAGGCGATGACGTCGCGGCGGTCCGTGGCGTCGGGCAGGCCGGCGAAGCTCATCTTGTTGCCGGGCAGGAAGGTGCGCGGGTTCTGCAGCCAGTGATCCAAGGTTTCGGCGTCCCAGGCGAAGTCCGCCGTCCGCATGGCGTGGGAATAGCTGTATTTCTCCCGCGCTCCGGCCTTGCTGCCGAAGACGCCATAGAGGTTCGGCCCCGTCATGTTCGGCCCGCCGGGCGTGATCGTGTGGCATGAGCGGCAGCGAGCGAAGGCGCGTCGGCCGTTCTCAAGGTCGCCATCATTATAGGGGGCGGGCAGGGCGGCCAGCATGGCGAGCTTCTCGGCCTCGGTGGGCGCCGGGGCCTTGGGCGCTTCGGGCGCGCTGTCGGCTGCGGGACTGGCGCTCTGGCCGCAGGCGGCCAAGCCAAGCGCGCCGGCCATCACGATAGCCGGGCCGGCGGCGCGGCGGATCGAGGGGAAGGACGAAAGACGGGACATGACGCACTCCTTGGCCGAGGGGCATGCTTTAGCCCATGGGGGCGTCGCCGCAATGGACAGCTTGTCCAAGCGCAGGCGGGCGGCCTCAGCGGCCGGTGGTGAGCTTCACCACGATATGGGCGGTGGTGTCGATGATGGCCTCGGGCGTGTCGGCGCGTCGCATCAGTTCGAAGCCGGCGGCCACGGATTCCACCAGGTTCGCCGTTTCATAGGACGCCAGGCGGGGATTGAGGCCCTCGGGGTGCAGGCCGCTGGCGTGGGCCTGAGCGATGCGGCGTTCCAGCGCCAGGTGTAGGCGGCGCAGGCGGCGGATGCGGCTCTCTGCGAAGGCGGGTTCGCCCATGTCGGCCAGCATGTGCTCGATCCGCAGCACCGGCCCGTGGTCGCTCCACAGACCCAGCACCTCCAGCACATAGGCGCGCGCCGATTCGAAGGCGCGTTCGCCCGACCAGTCGGCGTGGATATGGGCGCCCAGTCGCTGGAAGTCCTCCCCGGCCTCCTCGCACAGCAGCAGCAGGCCTTCCTCGACCGAGGCGAAGTAGGTGTAGAAGGTCGGCGCCGAAACCCCGGCCGTCATCGCCACGTCCGCCGGGCGGATTTCGCCCAGATGCTTGGTGTTCAGCAGGGCGCGCAGGGCGTCCAGCAGAGCGCGGCGGGTGCGGGCGCCCCGCGTTCGGATCCTGTGACCCAGCTTGTTGGTCGTCTCGGACATGAAGGAGGCGGCCGCGAGAGTGGTGCCGGTTGCAGGAATCGAACCCGCGACCTTCGGTTTACAAAACCGCTGCTCTACCAGCTGAGCTAAACCGGCGTGGCCCGCCTTATGCTGGCGGAATCTGTTTGACGCAAGCACACTGATCGAATGCCGTCGCTGCCTTATCTCGCGCCCATCGTCATGCTGGCGCTGTCCAACGTCTTCATGACCTTCGCCTGGTACGGCCACCTGAAATTCGGGGCCAAGCCGCTGTGGATCGTGGTCCTGATCAGCTGGGGCGTCGCCTTCTTCGAATACTGGCTGGCCGTGCCCGCAAACCGCATCGGCCATCAGGTCTATTCGGCGGCCGAGTTGAAGACCATGCAGGAGGTGATCACGCTGCTGGTCTTCGCCGTGTTCTCGGTCGCCTGGCTGGGCGAGAAGCTGACGGTGAACCACCTGATCGGCTTCGCCCTGATCGCCGGCGGCGCCTTCTTCATCTTCAAGGGGCCGCTGTAGGCCGTCAGTCCAGCTCGGCTGCGATCCGCTGCGCCAGGACTTTCAGTTGTTCGGCGTCGGCCATGGGGGCGTGGCCGTGGCCCTTCATCGGGCGGTCGGCCCAGCGCGGCACGATGTGGAAATGCAGGTGGAAGACCGTCTGGCCGCCTGCATCGCCGTTGAACTGCATCAGGCTGAGGCCCTCGGGCTTCAGCGCCTTCTCGACCGCGCGGGCGGTGCGCTGGACGGCGGCGGTCAGCCTGGCCAGGGCCTCGGGCTCGATCTCCAGGATGTTGCGAGCGGTCGAGGTCTTGGACACGACCAGGACGTGACCCTCCGACTGGGGAAACACGTCCATGAAGGCCAGGACGTCGTCGTCCTCCCACACCTTCACGCTGGGCATGTCGCCACGCAGAATCTTGGCGAAGATGTTGTCCGGGTCGTAGGCGCCGTGAAGGCTCATGGGGGTCTCCTTCGGGGTAGGGCGGCTAGCCTAGCAGGCGATCTCGCCCGGCGCACGGAGCGGAACGCCGCCCCATGCGCTTATATGGTCAAGGTTCTGCACACGGAGGCGTCATGCTGGGTTTCATCGTTCAGGCCGTGGTCACGGCGATCGGCCTTTGGGCCTCGGCCAAACTGGTGCCGGGGGTGGAGTTCACCTCGACCGGCTCGCTGATCGCGGCGGCGGTCATCCTGGGCGTGGTCAACGCCTTCGTGCGGCCGCTGATGGTGATCCTGACGCTGCCGCTGACCATCGTCACCTTCGGCCTGTTCCTGCTGGTGGTGAACGCCGCCATGATCGGGCTGACGGCCATGTTCCTGGGCGGCTTCGTCGTCGACGGCCTGTGGGCCGGGATCGGCGCGGCCATCGTCACCGGCGTCGTCAGCTGGATCGCCGGCGCCCTGTTCGGGGGCGTGGACGAGCGGGGTCAATAAATTATCCGGGTAATATTGACGCGATAATATCATCCGGGTAATTCCGTCTTCAACAAGCGAGGACGGATGATGACCCTATGCACGGCCTTCGACGGCCACACGATGATCGCGGCCGGACCGCTGGTTCAGGTCGCCGCAGCGACGAAAGCCGCGCACGACGCCGGACGAGCGGTCCTGGTCTTTCGCGACGAGGATGCGCGACCGATCGATCTGGATCTGCGCGGCGATCTGGAGGCGGTGCTGGCGCGTCTGCCGCAGGAGCAGCCGCAGCCTGAGCCGGAGAAGCGCGGACCGGGGCGGCCGAAGCTGGGCGTGACCGCGCGGGAGGTGACCCTGCTGCCGCGCCATTGGGACTGGCTGGCGTCACAGCCGGGCGGGGCCTCGGTGGCTCTGCGCAAGCTGGTCGAAGCCGCCCTGCGCGAGGCGGAGGGGCCGGACCGGATGCGTCGCAGCCGCGAGGCGGCCTATCGCTTCATGACGGCCGTGGCGGGCGACCTGCCGGAATATGAAGAGGCCGTGCGGATGCTGTTCGCGGGCGACTGGACGGCGTTTGACGCCCGCACGGGTGCCTGGCCGGCGGACGTGCGTGATTACGCCCGTCGCCTGGCCGAGCCGGGATGGCGTAACGGCCAGGGACGCTGAGAAATCGGGGACGCTGAGATCAGCTGGGGCGGATCACCATGCAGGTGACGCGACGCTCGGACAGGGCCTCACATGCCGCCTCGGCGGACTGCTGGGTCATGCCGGTGAAGCGCGAGCGATACCAGCCGTTCGCCGTCTGCACGTCGCGCTGGGCGCTGGAGAACTGGGTGCGGAAGCGGCGGCTGACGTCGTTCAGCCAGTCGCGGGCCACGGCCTCCTCGCGGAAGGCGCCGACCTGGACCGTCCAGCGGCCAGCCGGGGCAGGGGCGGCGGCGCGCGCAGGCGGGTTGCGGG
>DGIZ01000246.1 GCA_002386585.1 Brevundimonas sp. UBA4609
TTCCGCGGGGATGAGCGGAATATAGAATGCGCTACCTCCCCCTGACGCCCGACGACCGTGAGGCCATGCTGGCCGCCATCGGCGCCAAATCCATCGACGACCTGTTCATCGACGTGCCGCAGGCCGCGCGCCGCGACGGCTTCGTCGACCTGCCCCGCGTGGCGGGCGAGCTGGAGGTCGAACGCGCCCTCTCGACCATGGCGAGCAAGAACGCCACGGCCGGAACCGTGCCCTTCTTCTGCGGCGCCGGGGCCTATAAGCACCACGTCCCGGCCACGGTGGACCATGTGATCCAGCGGTCGGAGTTCCTGACCAGCTACACCCCCTATCAGCCGGAAATCGCCCAAGGGACCCTGCAGTACCTGTACGAGTTCCAGACCCAGGTCGCGAACCTGACCGGCATGGAAGTCGCCAACGCCTCGCTTTATGACGGCTCGACCGCCATGGCCGAGGGCGTGCTGATGGCCACCCGCGTGACCCGCCGCAACAAGGCCGTCATCTCGGGCGGGGTCCACCCCCACTACGTCAAGGCGACCGAGACCGTGGTCCACGCCGTCGGCGTCGAGACTGAAGCCCTGACCGCCGCCGTCGACGCCGAAGACGCCGTCATCGCCGCCATCGACAAGGACACGGCCTGCGTCGTCGTCCAGACCCCGAACGTCTTCGGCACGGCCACCGACGTGACGAAGATCGCCGAGGCCGCCCACGCCGCCGGCGCCCTGCTGATCGTCGTGACGACCGAGGCCGTGTCGATGGGCCTGCTGAAGTCGCCCGGCGAAATGGGTGCCGACATCGTCGCGGCCGAGGGCCAGTCGATCGGCAACGCCCTGAACTTCGGCGGCCCCTACATCGGCCTGTTCGCCACCCGCGAGAAGCTGCTGCGCCAGACGCCCGGCCGCTACTGCGGCGAGACGGTGGACGCCGAGGGCAAGCGCGGCTTCGTCCTGACCCTGTCGACGCGCGAGCAGCACATCCGCCGCGACAAGGCCACGTCGAACATCTGCACCAACTCGGGCCTGTGCTGCCTGGCCTTCACCATCCACATGAGCCTTCTGGGCGAGACGGGCCTGCGCCAGTTGGCCCTGCTGAACCACGAGAAGGCGCTCGCCACGCGCGACGCCCTGGCTGCCATTCCGGGCGTCGAGATCCTGACCCCGCGCTTCTTCAACGAGTTCGCGGTCAAGCTGCCGAAGAACGCCGCCGCCGTGGTTCAGACGATGGCCGACAACGGCGTCCTGTGCGGCGTGCCCTACAGCCGCCTGAACCCGGATGCGGGTCTCGACGACGTCCTGCTGGTCGCCGCTACCGAGACCACGCTGGACGCCGACATCAGGATCCTGGCGGGTGCGCTCGCCAAGGTTCTGGCCGCCTAAGGGGAGATTGGAACCATGAGCACGATGAACACTGTCGGCCGCCCGACCGCCCCGAACGCCGCCTCGGACGCTTCCTACAAGCCCGCCACCCTGACCGGCGGCCGCGGCCTGCTGCAGGACGAGCCGCTGATCTTCGAAGGCGAAGGCTGGGGCAAGACCGGCGTCGACCTGCCTAAGCCCGCCACGGACGGCTCGGATCTGGGCGATCTGGTCCGCAAGGACCCGATCGGCCTGCCCGGCCTGTCGGAGCCCGAGGCCATGCGCCACTATGTGCGCCTGAGCCAGAAGAACCACGCCATCGACCTGGCCATCTATCCGCTGGGTTCGTGCACGATGAAGCACAACCCGCGCCTGAACGAAAAGATGGCGCGCCTGCCGGGCTTTTCGGACATCCACCCGCTGCAGCCGCAGTCGACGGTGCAGGGCGCGCTGGAGCTGATGGACCAGCTGGCCCACTGGCTGACGACGCTGACGGGGATGCCTGCGGTGGCCCTGTCGCCCAAGGCCGGCGCCCACGGCGAACTGTGCGGCCTGATGGCCATCCGCGCCGCCCACCAGGCCAAGGGCGAGCATGAGCAGCGCCGCAAGGTGCTGGTCCCCACCTCAGCCCACGGCACCAACCCGGCCACGGCCGCTTTCGTCGGCTATTCGGTGGTCGAAGTGGCCCAGACCGACGACGGCCGCGTCGACGTGGCTGATCTGGCGTCGAAGCTGGGTCCGGACGTGGCGGCCATCATGGTCACCAACCCGAACACCTGCGGCCTGTTCGAGCGCGACATCCTGGAGATCAGCCGCCTGACCCACGAGGCGGGCGCCTATTTCTACTGCGACGGCGCCAACTTCAACGCCATCGTCGGCCGGGTGCGCCCCGGCGACCTGGGCGTCGACGCCATGCACATCAACCTGCACAAGACCTTCTCGACGCCGCACGGCGGCGGCGGTCCGGGCGCGGGTCCGGTCGTGCTGTCGGAGGCCCTGGCCCCCTTCGCCCCCGCCCCGTGGGTGGTGAACACCGGTGACGGCTACAAGCTGGTCGAGCGCGAGGAAGACGAGGCCGAACAGGCCTTCGGCCGCCTGTGCGCCTTCCAGGGCCAGATGGGCATGTATGTCCGCGCCCTCAGCTACATGATGTCCCACGGCTCCGACGGCCTGCGTCAGGTGGCCGAGGACGCCGTGCTGAACGCCAACTACATCAAGGTCCGCCTCGAAGACCTGATGAGCCCGGCCTTCCCCGACGGCCCCTGCATGCACGAGGCCCTGTTCGACGACGAATGGCTGAAGGGCACGGACATCACCACGCTCGACTTCGCCAAGGCGATGATCGACGAGGGCTTCCACCCGATGACCATGTATTTCCCTCTGGTCGTCCACGGGGCCATGCTGATCGAGCCGACCGAGACGGAGTCCAAGGCCGAACTGGATCGCTTCATCGAGGCCATGCGCCTGCTGGCGGGCGCCGCCAAGGCCGGCGACGTCGAACGCTTCAAGGGCGCGCCCTTCCATGCGCCCCTGCGGCGTCTGGACGAGACCCGCGCCGCGCGTTCGCCGCGTCTGCGCTGGGCCGCGCCGGAAGGCTCCAACCGCGCCGGCTGATCGGGTCTGCAAGCCTGAGTTCAGGGAACGCCGTGTCTTTCGGGACACGGCGTTCTGCATTTCTGAGCCGACTTACGAAAGCGTCATGGCGACGCCGCCTTTCGGCCTTGTCTCGTGCGTTTACTGATTGTCGGCCCTCCCTGGCCGAATCCTTGTTCGAGACGCCGCCCCGTGACCCTGGTCCTGCCATCGCTGCGCCCGCCTCCGCCGCCCCGTCCGGGGCTGGCGCGGCGTCTGCGTCGCCTGGCCCTGATGGCCGTGGGCTTCGTGGTCATCCTGCTGGGCGTGCTGATTGCGCCCCTGCCCGGCCCCGGCGGCGTGCCGGTCATCGCCCTGGGTCTCGTCATCGTCCTGCGCAACTCCTGGTGGGCCAAGCGTCAGTTCATCCGCGCCCAGCGCGCTCGGCCCAAATGGGTCTATCCCTTCCGCCGCCTGATGCGGAAGAAGCCCGAGATCGCTCCCGTCTTCTGGCAGCAGACCCTGCGCGCCGAGAAGATGGTGCTGCGCCGTCGTCGTCGCCCCCTGGCCCGCTTCCGCCGCCGCCTGCGCCGGGCCTGGCGCGCCTTTCGACAATAAGGCCAAGCCAAGGCAAACACGGCAATGTGAACGACGTTCACGCCGTTTCCGCCCGGAACGGCGTATGCTCCCCCTTGCGTAGTCTCGAAGTTGAAAGCGTTGGGAGGCGCTGTTCACATGATGTCACGCGTAAAAAAGGGAATCATCGCCGGCTTCGTCGCTACCGTCGCGGTTTCCGTGCTTGAGCTCGTCAATCTGTTCCTCAATCACCTGTTCGATCCCTTTCCGGGGGTCGTGGCCCAGATGTTCGGCATGCCGGGCAACATGGCCGCCGGATGGGCCATTCACCTGGTGATGGGCACCGTCGTGCTGGGGTCGTTGTTCGGCATAGCCTATCCGCGGTTGCCGACCGCCACGCCCATCACCAAGGGCATCGTCTTCGCCGTCGGCGCCTGGGTGGCGATGATGCTGTTCATCACCATGGTCGGCGACTACCGGACCTTCACCGGCTCTTCCGGCTTCGGCACCTTCGGGTGGATGCTGGCGCTGCACATGGTCTTCGGCGCCGTCCTGGGCAATGTCTACGCCCGGCTGGTCGAGCGCGAGAAGCGCGGCGCGGCCCCGATCGGAGCCGCCCCGGCCCACTAGCCCCGGCTCACCAGACGTCTCGATCCCGACAACCGGATCCGGACAAGCAAAAGGCCCCGCCGTCGCCGGCGGGGCCTGATGCTTTTCGGGGCCGACTCGACGCCAGAGGCGATCAGTTCAGCTTGCCGCCGATCTGGCCGATGGCCTGGTCGATCAGCGGGTCGGTCTTGGCGCCGGCGATGCGCGTCGCCAGAATCTGTTGCGCGGCCTTGGCGGCCAGGTCGGCGGCTGCGGCCTTGACCTCTTGGGCGGCCTCAGCCTCGGCCTGGGCGATGCGACGCTCGGCCAGGGCCTGGCGGCGAGCGGTCGATTCCTCGATCCGCGCCTTGGCGTCGGCTTCCAGGCGCTTGGCGTCGGCCTGGGCGGTGGCCAGCAGGTCCGCGGCCTGGGCCTCGGCCTCGGCCTTCTCCTGACGGATCTGGGCCAGCATGGCTTCGGCTTCGGCGCGCAGACGGGCGGCCTCGTCCAGATCGCCTTGAATCTTGGCGGCCTTGGCGTCCAGGCTGGTCGCGACCAGCTTGGGCACCCCGGCCATCACCACGATGGCGATGAAGATCAGCAGGCCGACGGCGACCCAGAGCTCGGGATTGGCGATGTCGTAGAAATGGCTGGTCAGGAAGGCGGGCATCAGACGGCTCCCTTGATCGCGGCGGCCAGTTCGGCGTCGGTGGCCTTGGAGCCGGTCAGACGGTCCAGCATGGCGCCGGCGGCGTCGGCCGCAATGGTCGCGACATTGGTCATGGCGGCGTCGCGCGTCTTGGCGATGGCGCTCTCGGCCTCGGCGATGCGGGCGTTCACCACGGCTTCGTCCGCAGCCAGACGGGCGTTGAATTCTTCGGTGACGCGCTGCTTGGCGGCAGCGGCGGTGGCGCGGGCGTCGGCGCGGGCCTTTTCGACCTCGGCGCGGGCGGCCTCGGCCTGTTCGGCGGCTTCGGCCTGAACCGAGCGGGCGGCGGCGATGGCGCTGTCGATGGTCTGGGCGCGCTCGTCCATCACCTTGCGCAGGCGCGGCGTGAACACCTTGGCCACCAGCACATAGAGGATGACGAACAGGATCAGCAGATAGCCGATCTGGCCGGCCCAATGCTGGAATTCGAACTGGGGCAGTCCGCCCGAGGCATGTTCGGCCGCCGCCTGCGTCTCCGCATGAAGGTCGCCGTGCGCCGGGATCTGAACGTCGTGTGTGGGGGTGATGGCCATGAACCGTCTATCGCTAAGTCAGGACAACGGCGCGCAGGACTGGCCCACGCGCCGTCTATTCTGAAAGATCGTGGGCTGGGATCAGCCGAAGATCATCAGGACGCCCAGCACGAAGGCCAGGATGCCCAGGGCTTCGGCCAGGGCCGCGCCGACGAACAGGTTGCCGACTTGCGAGGCAGCCGCCGCCGGGTTGCGCAGGGCGCCGGCCAGGAAGTTGCCGAAGATGTTGCCGACGGCCAGGGCCGAGCCGATCATGCCGAGGGTGGCCAGACCAGCGCCGATGTACTTGGCGGCTTCAGCGTCCATGATGATATTCCTAGTTCTTTGGAGCGTTGGAGGGTGGGGTTAGTGCTGAACCAGAGCCTTAATGGCCCTCGCCCAGGTTGACCACATCGTTGAGGTAGATGCAGGTCAGAACGGTGAAAACGAAGGCCTGAAGGAAGGCCACGAGGAACTCAAGCGCCGTCATGGCCACCACCATGCCCAGCGACAGGGCCGCGACGGGAATGAAGGCGTAGGCCAGGCCGCCGGTGACGATGGCCACCGCGCCCAGTTGAACGACGAACTGGGCGAAGATCTTCAGCGCCACGTGACCGCCCAGCATGTTGCCGAACAGACGAAGGGCCAGGGTGGCCGGACGCAGGATGAAGGACGCCAGTTCAATCAGGCCGACCGCCCAGCGGATAGCGAGCGGCGCGCTTGACGGCCAGAACAGCTTCAACATGCCAGGGCCGTTCTTGACGAAGCCGATCACGACCACGGTCAGGAAGGTCAGCACGCCCAGGGTCGCGGTCACGGCCAACTGAGAGGTGGCGGTGAAGGTCAGGAACATGCCCAACAGGTTCATCGACAGAACCATCAGGAACATGGTGAAGGCGAAGGGGAAATACTTCCGGCCTTCATGACCGATGATGGAGTTGGCCAGGTTGTCGACCATGCCGAACAGGCTCTCGCCCGCGGCCTGCATCCGGCCCGGCACCACCTTGGCGCCCGAGGTCGCCAGGGTCAGGAAGCCCACCACGCCCACGAAGGCGATGGTCATGGCCACGTGCGAATTGGTGATGGCGATCACCTGCTCGCCCAGGACGGGAACATTGACCGTGCCGAACTCGACGAGCGGCTTGACCTCAAATTGTTCAATCGGACCGGCCATTAAGCCTATCGTTCCCTGTTTTCTTCGTCAGCCTCGACGATGGGTTCGCCCTGTTGGGGCACGCCCGCCGCCTTGGCCTGCGCCATCAGCCGATTGGCTGTGCGGCGCGCCATATAAACCGATAAGGCGAAGCCCAGAAGGACCCCGCCCACAACGCCTATCGGCGTCGTCCCGAACAGCCGGTCGACGCCAAAACCAAGTGCGAGACCGATCAACACCCCGCCGAGCAGTTCGGCGATGATACGATAGGCCTGGCCGACGACCTTCTGCGCAGCGACCTCGACGGACTTGTCCGCCTGAACCTTCGCCTCCAGTGCGGATGCGCTTTCGTGGAGGCGTTTGATCGCCTCTTCGCGCGATTCCTTCGTCGGGGACATGGGCCTGTTCGCTCAGCGCCCGGCGCAGGGCCGGAACGGGTCTGAATTTCGGCGCGGAACCTATAGGCGAGACGGTCTCAGGTCAAGGCGGCGCGCCTTGGACTTAAGTCCATGACTTTTCGGCGCTTCTTGGGGGCGCGACGTTCCGTCCCGGTCACGGTTGCGACTCTTCGTCCTCGCTGACGAAATCCTGGGCGAACTCGGGCGCGGCGTCGTCCAGCCCCGTGAGCAGGTCCTCGCCCTCCTCGTCCCCCACGCGCGATGGGTCCGGCACCTCGAAACCGACCGGCATGGACAGGTCCAGAAGGCCCGCCGCCTTCATCTCCTGCACGCCCGGCAGGTCATAGAGACCGGCCAGGCTGAAATGCTCCAGGAAGCGGTCGGTCGTGGCGTAGGTCACCGGCCGTCCCGGCGTGCGGCGCCGCCCGCGCAACCGCACGAAGTCCATCTCCAGCAGCAGGTCCAGCGTGCCCTTGGACAGGGAGACGCCGCGCACGCTCTCGATCTCTGCGCGGGTGCAGGGCTGGTGGTAGGCGATGATGGCCAGGGTCTCGAGCGCGGCCTTGGACAGGCGGCGCGGCTCCTCGCGCTCCTCGGTCATCAGGAAGCCGAGGTCGGGCGCGGTGCGGAACCGCCAGCGCTCGGCCACGCAGTCCAGTTCGACCCCGCGTCCCTGATAGCGCGCCTGAAGCGCCGTCAGCGCCCCGCCGACGTCGGCGCCCTCGGGCAGGCGGCG
>DGIZ01000139.1:0-4951 GCA_002386585.1 Brevundimonas sp. UBA4609
TGGCCAAGATCGTCGAGTAATATCGACGTCTGAACGGGCGGGGATCTCGGTCCTCGCCAGTTCGACAGTAAGAGTAGCGTAAGCGTACAGAGCGGCCCCCGGAGCGATCCGGGGGCCGTTTCGCCATGCGCTATTGCGTTGAATCAAAAGGAGACGCCCGACTTTGGTCCAGCGGGGCGGTTAAGGGTTTCTCAGCCATGGACGCGCCATGTGCCGGGCTGAAAGGATCCCTTATGACTGACGTCGACTGGCCCCGCCGCGCCGGCCTCTCCGCCGCGCTTGACGAGGCCGCCATCGTGGCGATTACGGATCGCGCGGGCCGCATCCTGTATTGCAACGACAAGTTCGAGGCGGTCAGCGGCTATTCGCGCGCCGAGCTGATCGGCCAGACGCACAGGGTAGTGAACTCGGGCGTTCATGCGCGCGACTATTTCCGCAACCTGTATCGGACCATCGCGCGTGGCGAAGTGTGGCGCGGCACCATCCAGAACCGCACCAAATCGGGCGAGGCCTACTGGGTGGACACCACCATTGTTCCGAACCTCGGGGCGGACGGACGACCCGAGACCTACACCGCTATCCGTTTCGAGGTGTCGGACCACGTTCGTGCGCTCAGGGCCCTGGAGCTGGCGCAGGCCGAGGCGCGGCAGGCCGCAGAGGTGCGTGACCGCTTCTTCGCCAACGTCAGCCATGAGGTGCGTACGCCGCTGAATGCGGTGCTGGGCCTGGCCTCGGCCCTGGCGCACACGACATTGACGCCGCGCCAGAGCGAGATGCTGAACCTGATCACCGGGGCTGGCGACTCCCTGCGCCGGGTGCTGGACGACATGCTGGACCTGTCGAAGATGCAGGCCGGTCAGTTCAGCCTGTCGCCGGCGTCGTTCGACCTCAGGGGCGACATCGAGGCGGTGGTCGAGATGCGTCGCGCGCTCGCCGAGGACAAGGGCCTGGCGCTGGAGGTCGCCTTCACGCCGACCGCCCGGGGCGAGGTGATCGGAGACGGGGTGCGCATCACCCAGATCGTTTCCAACCTTGTATCCAACGCAGTGAAATTCACCGCTGAAGGCCGCGTTTCCGTCCAGGTCGACGTGCGGGCGGTCGAACGCCAGGAGCGCCTGGTGATCGAGGTGCAGGACACCGGCATGGGCTTCGACGCCGAGGCCGCCCAACGCCTGTTCAAGCCTTTCGTCCAGGCGGATGACGCCATCTCGCGTCAGTTCGGCGGCACTGGTCTGGGCCTGTCCATCTGCAAGTCTCTGGCTGAACTGATGGGTGGAACGATCACCGTCGAGTCTGCGCCGGGCGAGGGCAGCGTGTTCAGCGTGGACCTGCCGATCCAGCGCCCGCTGTCGGCTTCGGCGGAGGCGGCTGGGTCGGTCGTCGAGAAACCCGAGGAGCCCGCGCGACTGCGCATTCTCGCGGTCGAGGACAACCCGGCCAATCAGATGGTCGTGCGCTGTCTGCTGGAGCCGCTGGGCTTCGAGATCGTCACCGCCGACAACGGGCTGGAGGGCGTGCTGCGATTCCAGAAGGAGCGTTTCGACGTGGTGCTGATGGACATGCAGATGCCGGTCATGGACGGGCTGGACGCCATGCGCCGCATCCGCGCCGAGGAGGCGCGCCTGGGCGCGGCTCGCACCCCCATCGTCATGCTGACGGCCAATACGACGGAGGCTCATCATCTGCAGGCAGTGCAGGCCGGCGCCGACCATCTGGTGGCGAAACCGGTGACCCTGGAGATCCTGCTGCAGGGCATGGAGCGAGGCGTCGCTGTCGCCGCTGAATGGTCGGACGAGAGCATGCCCTCGGCGGCTTGACCGGGGAACTCGGTTGCCGCGTCTCGCGTTCAGGGCGGGTCGTCAATGACCGGTTAACCAAGATGATCCGCGCTGCACGTCTGGGCCTGCTGATAGGTCTGGTGATCGGCCTTAGCGCCTGCGCCGCGCAGACCGGAGGCATGGGGCAGGGCGGCGCCGGCACGGGCTTCTACGGCGCCGTCGAGACGGGCCGATCAGGCTGAACGCCGCAGTTTCGACAAGAAAGCTGGCGCAGGGGCGGCATCGCCTTTACTATACGCCTCGCGGACGCCGTTAGTCGCGCCGCGTCAGGGCTTCTCCCTTTTCGATGTTGACCATCGCTATCGTCGTCGTGCTGC
Organism: Brevundimonas sp. UBA4609; assembly: GCA_002386585.1. Lineage (GTDB taxonomy): Bacteria > Pseudomonadota > Alphaproteobacteria > Caulobacterales > Caulobacteraceae > Brevundimonas > Brevundimonas olei. Next base: position 2,156 of record DGIZ01000139.1, read on the forward strand.
TGCTTGTGGTGCTGAACGGCCTTTTCGCCATGACCGAACTCGCGGTCGTGTCTTCCCGCAAATCCAAGCTTCAGAGCCGTGCCGAACGAGGCGACCGCGGCGCACGCGCTGCGTTGAAACTCGCTGAGGAGCCGACGCAGTTCCTGTCGGCGGTCCAGGTAGGCATCACCCTGATCGGCATTCTGGCCGGCGCCTACGGTCAGGCGGCCATCGCCGGCGAGCTGGACGACATCCTGACGGCGAACCTGCCGGCGATGGCGCCCTATTCGCAGATCATCGCCACCGGCGTGGTCGTGGTGCTGATCACCTATGTCTCGCTGATCGTCGGCGAACTGGTGCCCAAGCGCCTGGCCCTCATCTTCCCCGAGACCATCGCCTCCAAGATGGCCGGTCCGATCTCGACCCTGGCCCTGGTGATGAAGCCGTTCGTGCTGCTGCTGACGGCGTCGACGTCGGGCATCCTCAAGCTGCTGGGCGTCAAGGATCGCGACGGTTCGGACGTCACTCAGGAAGAGGTGGAGAGCATCCTGGCCGAGGGCACGTCCGCAGGCCTGATCGAGCCGGAAGAGCAGGAGATGATCGAGGAGATCCTGCGTCTGGGCGACCGGGCCGTGCGCGTGGCGATGACGCCGCGCCACGAGGTCTACTGGATCGCCCTGGACGATTCCGAAGAGACGCTGCGCGAGGAGATCCGCACCTGTCCCTATTCGCGCATCGTGGTGGCGCGCGACAACGACATCGATAATCCGCTGGGCGTGGTCCACAAGAAGGACCTGCTCGACAGCCTGCTCGACAACGGCGAGTTCAATGTCGAGAAGCTGGTGGCCGAACCGGCCTTCATCCCTCAGTCGACCTCGGTGCTCAAGGCGCTGGAGATCCTGAAGGGCTCGAAGGTTCACATGGCCTTCGTGGTCGATGAATACGGCGCCTTCGAAGGCGTGGTCACGGCGACGGACCTGCTGGAGATGATCGCCGGCGACTTCAACGAAAGCCACGACGAGGTCGAGACGGCGGTGCGCAAGCGCGCCGACGGCACCTGGGCCGTCGATGGTCAGATCGATCTGGATGAACTGGGCGAGGCTCTGGGCGAGGACTTCGGCGAGCATGAAGGCTTCCACACGGTCGCGGGCCTGGTGCTGCACCATCTGTCGCGCGTGCCGAACGAGGGCGACGTCCTGCAACTGGGTCGGTTCGAGGTCGAGGTCATCGACATGGACGACCGACGCATCGACAAGCTTCTGTTCCGCCCGGTGATTCACGGACAGGAAGACGACGCCGCCTGATCCAGGCGGCGTCGGTTACTCGATCAGGGGCGGTCCAACGGCTGGACCAAGGCGACCCGATAGGGACGCATGGGGCCGCCCGGCTCGGCCAGGGAGACGTATTCCCCCGGCACGAAGCGTTCGCTTTCGAGGCGGAAGCCGACGGCGTCGGCATCCTCGCCGGGGAAGTCCAGCACCCAGCGCCCGTCCGCGCCCCGCGTCAGTTGGCCGACCGCCAGCGTCTCGCCGTCGCGGAAACGGCGGACACGCGTGCGTTCGGGCGCGGCGAGCAGGGCCGGAGCGTCCAGCCGGGAGTGTTCGTCCAGCGTCATGACCAGGTCATAGCCGTCGCCCGGATCGCCATGCGGCGCATCGGCCTCGCGGGCCAGCTCCAGCCGGATGTGATGCAGCGTCATGGTCAGCGCGCCTTGCGGTCGGCCAGATTGCTGTTGATCACGCCGTAGGCCATGGCGGCCATGAAGGTGAGGAAGAAGGCGCCCATGGCGGCGACGGGAGCGATGATTTCTGAGGGCATGGCAGTTCTCCTATGCCGACAGCAAAGCTCACCGTCCGTGGCCGCGCCTTGATGGAGATCAAAGGTCGGCCGGTTCAGGCGACGGCGCGAAGAGGACCGATGTGTGCCTGAACATGACCATCCGGGGCGATGCCGCTGACGGTCAGGGTCTGATCGCACAGGGCCAACGGGGCCGGGCGGTGGCTGACCAGGATCAGGCCCTGGCCGGTGCGCTGCAGGCGCTGGGCCAGCCGATCCAAAACCTTGGCCTCTGTCGCGGCGTCGAGCCCTTCGGTCGGTTCGTCCAGCACCAGCCAGGGCGCGGGGCGCAGATAGGCGCGGGCCAGGCCCAGCCGTCGCCGCTCGCCGCCTGACAGCCGCGCGCCGTTCTCGCCCAGAGGCGCGTCCAGCCCGCCGGGCGCGGCGCGGATGCGGTCGGTCAGGCCGGCGTCCTCGAGGACGGCCCAGAGCTGATCGTCATCGGCCGAAGGGGCGGCCAGGCGAAGGTTCTCGCGCACCGTTCCGGCCATCAGCACCGCCTGTTGCGGCGCATAGGCGAACAGCGGGCGCACCGCGTCCGAGGACAGGGCGGCGCTGTCGACATCGGCGAAGGCGACCTCGCCCGGAACAGGCGCGCGCAGATGCATCATCCGCTCGATCAGGGTGGTCTTGCCTGCGCCGGAGCGACCCACGACGGCCAGGCGCTGAGGCGGGGCGAGGCGCAGATCGGCCGACGACAGGCGAAGGGCAGGCTCGGCGGCGGACGTCGCGATGGGCGCCTCTCCATCCAGCAACTCGCCCAGACGCTGAACGGCGACGGCGACGGCGCCGTTCTGGCGCAGGGCGTTCAGCAGATTGCCCGCGCTCTCGACCGTGGCGACGGCGGCCAGCATGGCCAGGGCGGTTAAAGCGGGGGAGGCGGAACCGGCGGCCAACGCTGCGCCCATGACGCCCAGCGCCATGGCCAGGGTCTGCCCCGCCATCAGCCAGCCTCCAGCGCGGGCCAGGGCCTCGGCGGCG
>DGIZ01000139.1:5213-5612 GCA_002386585.1 Brevundimonas sp. UBA4609
GGCTTCGACGGCGCCGCCCTGACGGGCCAGACGCTCCACCGCCCAGTCCTTCATGCCGTAGGCCTGAAGCTCGGGCGCGGCGGCGGACATGGCGGCGAAGTCGGTCTTGAAGTCGCCCATCGCCTCCTGCAGGCGGCGGCCCGCAGGTTCGGCCAGACGGCGGCCCAGGACGACGCCTAGCGCCACGCTGACCAACGCCGACAGGGCGACCGCGACGGCGGCGCGCCATCCGGCCAGAGAGGCCATCACCATGCCCATCAACAGCCCAGCGCCCGCGCTCCACGGCGTGGACAGGCGCACGAAGCGGTCCTGCACGGCATCCACGTCCTGCACCAGCCGGGCCGAGGCCTCGCCGCCCGCCAGCGACAGGGCGCGCGTCGTGGGGCCGCGCGCCAGACC
>DGIZ01000065.1:0-245 GCA_002386585.1 Brevundimonas sp. UBA4609
GCCGGCCGCCCCCCTTCGCCCCAGCCGCCCGGCCGTGGCCGCTCCGGTCGAGGCCGATGCCGAGGCTGCGCCGCGCCGTCTGCGTATCCTGGCCGCCGACGATCACCCGACCAACCGCCGCGTGGTCGAGCTGATCCTGGACGGGGCCGCCTTCGATCTCATGTCGGTCGAGAACGGCGCCCAGGCGGTCGAGACCTACCGCGCCCAGACCTTCGACCTGGTGTTGATGGATATGCAGATGCCGG
>DGIZ01000065.1:386-4306 GCA_002386585.1 Brevundimonas sp. UBA4609
GCAGATGCCGGTCATGGACGGTCTGATCGCCGTGCGCGAAATCCGTCTGCACGAAGCGGTCCTGGGCCTGCCGCGCGTTCCCATCGTCATGCTGACCGCCAACGCCCTGGCCCAGCATCTGGACGAGGCTCTGGCCGCCGGCGCCGACCGCCACATGGCCAAGCCCTTCAGCGTCGAGGATCTTCTGGCCATGGTCGCCGACCTGACTGCGCAAACGCCTCAGGCCGCGGAAGCCGCGGCCTGAGATTTCGTCCTTGTGAAGGCGCCCCGCCTATTCGTAGCCGTGCGCCGCTTCATTGATGACCTGGCTGGGCATGGACGAGAAGTCCACGCTCACCGGCCGGGCGGCCTTGGTCTGAAAGGTCTTGATGACATGCTCCAGGCGACGGCGGGTCTCGCGTTCGGCCTCGCCCGATCCATCGAGCCCCAGGGGGGCCAGACAGAAGTCGATGATGGCCTGCGGTCGGGTCAAAGGCTCCATGAGTTCATCTCCTGTAATCAGGCTGCGTGGAACTGGGCCGTCTCGGTCGAGTCCTTCAGGGCCGTGGTCGAGGACTGGCCCGAAGAAATGACCGTGGCGACGTCGTCGAAATAGCCGGTGCCGACCTCGCGCTGGTGGCGGGTGGCGGTGTAGCCGGCGGCTTCATTGGCGAACTCGCGCTGCTGCAGCTCCGAATAGGCCGCCATGCCGCGGTCGCGATAGCCGCTGGCCAGCTCGAACATCCCGTTGTTCAGGCTGTGGAAGCCCGCCAGCGTCACGAACTGGAACTTGTAGCCCATGGCCCCCAGCTCGCGCTGGAACTTGGCGATGGTTTCCTTGTCCAGCTTGGCTTCCCAGTTGAACGAAGGCGAGCAGTTGTAGGCCATCAGCTTGCCCGGATGCTCTTTCTGAACGGCCTCGGCGAACTTCTTGGCGTCATCCAGATCGGGGTGCGATGTCTCCCACCACAGCAGGTCGGCGTATTTCGCATACGACAGTCCGCGCGCGATGCAGTGGTCCAGACCCGTGCCCGGCTTGAGGCGATAGAAGCCCTCCGGCGTGCGGTTCTCGCGGTCGATGAAGAGGTGGTCCCGCTCGTCGATGTCCGAGGTGATCAGTTGGGCCGATTCCGCATCGGTGCGCGCCACCGTCAGGGTCGGCGTGCCGCAAACGTCGGCGGCCAGACGCGCCGCAATCAGGTTGCGCTCATGCGCCTGGGTCGGGATCAGAACCTTGCCGCCCAGGTGGCCGCACTTTTTCTCCGAAGCCAGTTGGTCCTCGAAGTGGACGCCCGCGGCGCCCGCCTCGATGAAAGCCTTCATGATCTCGAAGCTGTTCAGCGGCCCGCCGAAACCGGCCTCGGCGTCGGCGACGATGGGGGCGAACCAGTCGCGCTTGGCGCCGCCTTCGGCGTGCTCGATCTGGTCGGCGCGCTGCAGGGTGCGGTTGATGCGGCGGCACAGTTCCGGCGCGGCGTTGGCCGGATACAGCGACTGGTCCGGGTACATGGCGCCGGCCGTATTGGCGTCGGCCGCGACCTGCCAGCCCGACAGATAGATGGCTTTCAGACCGGCACGGACCATCTGCATCGCCTGATTGCCGGTCACGGCGCCCAGGGCGTTGATGTAGGGCTCGGAGTGCAGCAGCTCCCACAGGCGGTTGGCGCCGCGCTCGGCCAGCGTATGGGTGACCGGCACCGAACCGCGCAGACGCAGGACGTCTTCAGGCGAATAGGGGCGCTCAATGCCGTCGAAACGGCCGGCGGGCGAAGGAACCAGATCGGCGAAGGTCGTCATGTTCGTCTCGGTCTCGATAAGGCGCGGCCGCAGCCGCTGTCTCAGAGACATGAACACGCAAACGTCATGATTGACACACTCGAAGAGCCGTCATTTAAGTCAAACAGTCATATCATGACACTTGCCATGAAGTCACGATGTGACATGATCATGCCATGAACGCCGCCGCCGATCGCAAGCTGTTCCTGGGCGGCCGCCTCAAGCGGCTGCGGCGCGACCTTGACCTGTCGCAGACGGCGATGGCGGCGGATCTGGGCGTCTCGCCCTCCTATCTGAACCATATCGAGCGCAACCAGCGTCCCGTCTCGGCCCAGCTGCTGCTGCGTCTGGCCGAGACCTATGACGTCGACCTGCGCAATCTGGGCCAGTCCGGCGGCCCGGCGTCCGAGGCCGAACTGTCCGAGGTCTTCGCCGACCCCCTGTTTCAGGGGCTGGCCGTGCCGCGCCACGAGATCATGCAACTGGCCGAGGATCAGCCCGCCGCCGCCGACGCCGTGCTGCGCCTCTACCGCGCCTTCACCGACCGCCGCGTGCGCGACCGCGCCGAGGTCGAGGTCGGAGGCGGCGCGGCGCCGACCGACAGCCCGTCGGAATGGGTGCGCGAATACGTCCAGTCCCGCCACAACCACTTCCCCGACCTCGATGCGCTCGGCGAGGCCCTGCATGACGCCCTGCGCGCCGAAGCCCCCGCCCCCGACGAAGGCTTCGAGGCGCTGGCCCGCGCGCGCCTGTTCGCCCGCCACGGCCTGACCGTCCGCACCCTGCCCGCCGAGGTCATGGTCGAATGGACCCGCCGCTTCGACCCACACCGGGGACGGCTGCTGCTGTCCGATGCGCTGGGGCCGTCGTCGCGCGCCTTCGCCGTCGCCAACCAGTTGGTTCTGATGGAGCATGGGTCGGAGCTTCAGGCCCTGACCGAGGCGGCGAACGCGCCCGACGCCCCTACGCGCAATCTGCTGAAGGCGTCCCTGACCAACACCCTGGCCGCCGCCGCGCTGATGCCCTACGCCGCCTTCCAGCGCACGGCGGAGGAGACCGGCTATGACCTGGCCCGGCTTCAGGCTCGCTTCGGCGTCGGCTTCGAACAGGTCGCGCACCGGCTGACCACCCTGTCGCGGCCGACGGCGCGGGGCGTCCCCTTCTTCCTGATGCGGGTGGACCAGGCGGGCAATGTGTCGAAGCGATACGCCTCGGGCGCCTTCCCCTTCTCGCGCTTCGGCGGTGCCTGTCCGCGCTGGCGGCTGCACTCGGCCTTCCGCACGCCGGGCCGCATCGTCACCCAGATCATCGAGACTCCCGATGGCGGCCGCTGGTTCACCCTGGCCCGCACCGTCGACCGCCAAGGTCAGGACGCCTTCACCGAGGGGGACGACCTGGCCATCGGCCTGGGCTGCGAACTGCGCCACGCCCACCGCCTGATCTACGCGCGCGGCCTGGACCTTCAGAAGCCGGAAGTCACGCCGATCGGCCCGGCCTGCCGGTTGTGCGAGCGCCACCCCTGCGCCGAGCGCGCCGCTCCGCCGGTCGGGCGAGCGCTGACGGTCGACGACTGGTCCAAGTCGGTCAGCCCCTATCCGTTCGCGTAGCTCTTCCTTCTCCCCTTGTGGGAGAAGGTGGCGGCCGCAGGCCGACGGATGAGGGGTTGCGCTGTCGGTTGAGAGACCCCTCATCCGACCTCGCTTCGCTCGGCCACCTTCTCCCGCAAGGGGAGAAGGGAATTAATGAGCCAGCATCACGGCCACGGGCTTCTCGGTCAGCAGGGTCTGCGTCACGCCGCCGAAAATCCACTGTCGCATCCGCGCGTGGCCCCAGGCGCCGGCCACGATCAGCCCCGCCTGCATCTCCTCGGCGCAGTCGATGAGGCGCAGGCCGTGCATACGGTCGTCATGGGCGCGCACGTCCGGTTCGGCCGCCACGCCGTGCCCCGCCAGCCAGCGCACGACGTCCTGCGTGCGCAGCCCGGCCCCGTCCGCGTCTTCAGGATGGCACATCTCGACCACGCGGACGCCAGAGGCGCGCTTCAGCAGAGGCAGGGCCGCCTGGGCCGCCAGGCGGCTCTCGCGCGTATCGGTCCAGGCCAGCAGCGCCGGCGCATCGACCATCGAACGGATCGGATCGGGCGGCAGCACCACCACCGGCCGCCC
>DGIZ01000030.1:0-2500 GCA_002386585.1 Brevundimonas sp. UBA4609
GGCGACCGCCCCAGTCAAACTACCCACCACGCCATGTCCCGGGACCGGATAACGGCCCTCGGTTAGACGTCAACGACAGTAAGGGTGGTATTTCAAGGATGGCTCCACCAGAGCTGGCGCCCCGGCTTCATAGCCTCCCACCTATCCTACACATACGGTCGCTAACGCCAAGGCGAAGCTATAGTAAAGGTTCATAGGGTCTTTCCGTCTGACCGCGGGAACCCCGCATCTTCACGGGGAATTCAATTTCACTGAGCCTGTGCTGGAGACAGTGGGGAAGTCGTTACGCCATTCGTGCAGGTCGGAACTTACCCGACAAGGAATTTCGCTACCTTAGGACCGTTATAGTTACGGCCGCCGTTTACCTGGGCTTCAGTTCGGAGCTTTCACTCCTCCCTTTAACCTTCAGGCACCGGGCAGGCGTCAGACCCTATACGTCGCATTGATGCTTCGCAGAGCCCTATGTTTTTGCTAAACAGTCGCTACCCCCTGGCTTGTGCCACTCATTCCTGGTTGCCCAGGGTGAGTCACGCTTTTTCCGAAGTTACGCGTGCAATTTGCCGAGTTCCTTCAGCACAGTTCTCTCAAGCGCCTTGGTATTCTCTACCTGACCACCTGTGTCGGTTTCGGGTACGGTCTCTGCTGGAGTTATTTCCAGGGACAACGCCACCGCCGGGAACAATCCAATAAGCCCCGACGACTTATGCCATCCGTCACTTCCAGCTGGTGCAGGAATATTTACCTGCTTCCCATCGACTACGCTTTTCAGCCTCGCCTTAGGGGCCGACTAACCCTGCGCAGATTAGCTTTACGCAGGAACCCTTGGTCTTTCGGCGACAGTGTTTCTCACACTGTTTATCGTTACTCATGTCAGCATTCTCACTTCCGATACCTCCAGCCAACCTCACGGTTGACCTTCACAGGCTTACGGAACGCTCCGCTACCGCTTGCAGTAAACTGCAAACCCATATCTTCGGCGCATGGCTTTAGCCCCGTTACATTTTCCGCGCAGGATCGCTTGATCAGTGAGCTGTTACGCTTTCTTTAAAGGATGGCTGCTTCTAAGCCAACCTCCTGATTGTCAAAGCAATCCCACATCGTTTCCCACTTAGCCATGACTTGGGGGCCTTAGATGATGGTTAGGGTTGTTTCCCTTTTCACGACGGACGTTAGCACCCGCCGTGTGTCTGCCCGATAGTACTCCTGGGTATTCGGAGTTTGGTTAGTATTGGTACCGCTCGCGCAGCCCGCAACCATCCAGTGCTCTACCCCCCAGGGTATTCGTCGGACGCTCTACCTAAATAGATTTCGCGGAGAACCAGCTATGTCCAGGTTTGATTGGCCTTTCACCCCTATCCACAAGTCATCCCAGAATTTTTCAACATTCACGGGTTCGGACCTCCAGTAAGTGTTACCTTACCTTCATCCTGCTCATGGATAGATCACCTGGTTTCGGGTCGTCATACGTCGAACTTAGCGCCCTGTTCAGACTCGCTTTCGCTGCGCCTACACCTAACGGCTTAAGCTTGCTCGACACATGAAGTCGCTGACCCATTATACAAAAGGTACGCCGTCACCGCGCTTGGCGGCTCCGACTGCTTGTAGGCTTCCGATTTCAGGATCTGTTTCACTCCCCTTGTCGGGGTGCTTTTCACCTTTCCCTCACGGTACTTGTTCACTATCGGTCGTAGAGGAGTACTTAGGCTTGGAGGGTGGTCCCCCCATGTTCAGACAGGATTTCACGTGTCCCGCCCTACTCGAGTCTCTTGCTGTTTGACGTCTACGGGGCTGTCACCCGCTATGGCCGGACTTTCCATTCCGTTCGACTTTATTTCACAAGAGCACTGGCCTGGTCCCGGTTCGCTCGCCACTACTACGGGAGTCTCAGTTGATGTCCTTTCCTCCGGGTACTGAGATGTTTCAGTTCCCCGGGTTCGCTCAATGAACCCTATGTATTCAGGTCATTGTACCTTTTAGCGATCCGCCAATCGCTGCCCGAAAGAGCAGAGTTGGAAGACCGCAAAGGTGGGTTTCCCCATTCGGAAATAGCCGGATCAAAGGGTGCTAGCGCCTCCCCGGCTCTTATCGCAGCTTGCCACGTCCTTCATCGCCTCTCTACGCCAAGGCATCCGTCAGAAGCCCTTCAACGCTTGATCGTTTCTCAGCAAAACTCATACATGGGCTGCTCCGGGGGATGGAAAGAGGTATCCGCCGGACCCACGTCTGATTTTTACTTTGCCAGACGATATCTTCTCGAACCTGACCTGAAAGCTTATGAGGAGCCGGTCAAATTCTTCCTTTACAATGTCAATGCACCTGGCGAAGCCGCCAGACGCAAACCTGTTTGATCGCGAAAACATTCTCCAAACTGCGCTCAAGTAGCCGACAGGCGGTAGCGCAAAGAGAAATGGTGGAGCCAGACGGAGTCGAACCGACGACATCCTGCTTGCAAAGCAGGCGCTCTACCAACTGAGCTATGGCCCCGTTCAGGGTTAAGCCA
>DGIZ01000030.1:3558-16938 GCA_002386585.1 Brevundimonas sp. UBA4609
TGTGCGGGCCCCCGTCAATTCCTTTGAGTTTCAGTCTTGCGACCGTACTCCCCAGGCGGAGTGCTTACTGTGTTAACTTCGGCACCAAGGGTATCGAAACCCCTAACACCTAGCACTCATCGTTTACGGCGTGGACTACCAGGGTATCTAATCCTGTTTGCTCCCCACGCTTTCGCGCCTCAGCGTCAGTAATGAGCCAGTATGTCGCCTTCGCCACTGGTGTTCTTCCGAATATCTACGAATTTCACCTCTACACTCGGAGTTCCACATACCTCTCTCATACTCAAGATCGCCAGTATCAAGGGCAATTCCGAGGTTGAGCCCCGGGATTTCACCCCTGACTTAACGATCCGCCTACGCGCCCTTTACGCCCAGTAATTCCGAGCAACGCTAGCCCCCTTCGTATTACCGCGGCTGCTGGCACGAAGTTAGCCGGGGCTTCTTCTCCGGGTACCGTCATTATCGTCCCCGGTGAAAGAATTTTACAATCCTAAGACCTTCATCATTCACGCGGCATGGCTGCGTCAGGCTTTCGCCCATTGCGCAAGATTCCCCACTGCTGCCTCCCGTAGGAGTCTGGGCCGTGTCTCAGTCCCAGTGTGGCTGATCATCCTCTCAGACCAGCTACTGATCGTCGCCTTGGTGAGCCGTTACCTCACCAACTAGCTAATCAGACGCGGGCCGCTCTAATGGCGATAAATCTTTCCCCCGAAGGGCACATTCGGTATTAGCACAAGTTTCCCTGAGTTATTCCGAACCAAAAGGCACGTTCCCACGTGTTACTCACCCGTCCGCCACTAACTCCGAAGAGTTCGTTCGACTTGCATGTGTTAGGCCTGCCGCCAGCGTTCGCTCTGAGCCAGGATCAAACTCTCAGGTTGAGTTGACTTATCTGACCTAAGCATCGCGACCCTAAGATCGCTTGGCATTAGTTCTACGTATTCTTGACGAGATCCCACGTTCACCGATCCGAAGACCGGTTACATGGTATGTCTTTTCAAAAAGACCGCAGATGTCAGTGTCGACTGATAAACCCCGAAGGGTCATCGCTAGGACACCGCCGCCTGCGTTTCTCTTTCCAGATCAACGATTTCAAAGACCGGAGGCCGGAGCCTCGTCAGACCGTTTAACGCCAGGTCCGCGGCGGAGGCGGCTATCTAGCTGCCCCAGTTTTCCGTGTCAAGCAGTTCTTTTTAAAGAACTTTCTTTTCACGCAACCGCCCCGGAAGGAACGGCGGAGGCGGCTATCTAGTGAGAGCCGATCTCCTTGTCAACCAGGCCTTTCAGCCTTTCTGCTTTTTCCGAAACCGAAGCTCCGAAGGCCGCAGCAAACCGCCGGGAAAACCGAGAGGCTATCCCTCAACTCAATCCAGCGATTCGATTGAAGCGCGGAACCTAACCGATCCAACCATCCGAAGCAAGGCGCTTTTGCAAACCCTCGCCCCAGACAAAACCCCGAAAATCCAGTCTCCGAAGCCCGTCGGGCCAGCCCGTCTCCGAGCGAGGCGGCGATATACGTCCCGATTTTCCGCAGAGCAAGCGTCTTTTCACAAAAAGTCCAAGAATCTCAACGAACCCGAGTCGCTCGCACCCCAATCCGCAGCGCCCCTCGCGTATGCGCGCGTTTTTGTTTGTTCGAGACCAACACCTGAAGGAGTGGAATTTTCACCCCTCCTCGCCGAGTTGGGGGCGAATTTTATCGCTCAATCGCCCACAAACTTCATTCCGGCGGTGCTTTCTTCCACATTTCTCTTCCGGGCGGTTGCGCCGCAACATTCGGCGAGGCATAAGAGCGCCAGTTCGAAAGGTCTCTCCTTGTCCCACCGCGCCGCCATCGCTGCGATCCTGAGCCCCGCGCAAGCGGCGGCCGATCTGCGCGTGCTGTCGCTGGGCGTACTCCTTCTCTCGGTAATTCTCATTCCGCTTAGCCAAGCGGTGTGGATGCCTGCGACCTGACCTGAACCCAGCCAGTTTCGCCCATTCACCCCGCTCCGGCTCCGGACGCGGGGTTTTTCTTGTGCCCAGCCCAATATCGACAGGCAAGAAATTCCAAAATCACTATGACGACGCCTTTTGACAGCACAAAACAACCCAACAGCCGCTCTGCGGCCGTCACCCAGGGCCCGAACCGGGCTGCGGCGCGGTCCTATCTGCGCGCGGCGGGGATGCAGGACGCCGATTTCGACAAGCCGATGATCGGCATCGTCAACACCTGGTCGACCGTCACGCCGTGCAACATGCACCTAGACCGTCTGGCCAAGGACGTGCGGGCCGGGATCGTCGCCGCAGGCGGCTATCCGGTCGATTTCAACACCATCGTCGTCACCGACGGCATCTCCATGGGCACGGCGGGGATGAAGGCTTCGCTGATCAGCCGCGAGGTCGTCGCCGATTCCATCGAGTTGGCCATCGAGGGGCATCAGCTGGACGGCGTCGTCTGCATCGTCGGCTGCGACAAGACGATTCCCGCCGCGGCCATGGCCCTGGCCCGCATGGATATCCCCGGCCTGGTCTATTACGGCGGCACCATCCTGCCCGGCGTCATCGGCACGAAGGAAGTCTCGGTCCAGGAAGTGTTCGAGGCCATCGGCGCCCACGCCGCCGGTTCGCTGGACGATGCGGGCCTGAAGGCGGTCGAAAGCGCGGTCTGCCCCGGCGCCGGCGCCTGTGGCGGTCAGTTCACGGCCAACACCATGGCCATGGCCCTGTCGATGATGGGGATCAGCCCCATGGGCGCCAATGACGTGCCCGCCGTCGACCCGGCCAAGGGCGCGGAAGGCGAGCGCTGCGGCCGCCTGATCGTCGAGCGTGTCTTCGCCGGAGACACCGCCCGCAAATACATCACCAAGGCCAGCCTGAAGAACGCCGCCATCGCCGTCTCGGCCTCGGGCGGATCGACCAACGCCGTCATGCACCTGACCGCCATCGCGGCCGAGGCGGGCGTCGACTTCGGCGTCGAGGACTGCCACCAGGCCTGCGTCGAGGCGACGGTCATCTGCGATCTGAAGCCCGGCGGCCGCTTCCTGGCCTCGCACCTGTATGCGGCGGGCGGCACCCGTCTGGTCGCCCAGCGTCTGGCCGAGGCGGGCAAGATCGCCAACGTCCCCACCGTCTCGGGCCGCAGCCTGTTCGCCGAAGCGGGCGACGCCGAGGAGCAGCCCGGCCAGCAGGTCGTGACCAGCTTCGAGGCCCCGGTCATGGCGCGCGGCTCCTACGCCGTCATCTATGGCGATGTCGCGCCGGAAGGCGCCGTCATCAAGCTGACCGGCCACAAGGTCGATCGCTTTGAAGGCCCCGCCGCCGTCTTCGACTGCGAGGAAGACGCCTTCCACGCAGTGCAGGACGGCTCGGTCGGCGAAGGCGACGTCATCATCATCCGCTACGAAGGCCCCAAGGGCGGTCCCGGCATGCGCGAGATGCTGCAGGTCACCGCCGCCCTGAAGGGCCGCAAGGTGGAGAACGTCGCCCTGCTGACCGACGGCCGCTTCTCGGGCGCCTCCTATGGCTTCGTCGCGGGCCACGTCTCGCCCGAGGCGGCGGCGGGCGGCCCCATTGCTCTCATTCGCGATGGCGATCCGATCGTCATCGACGTCACCAACCGAAGGATCGATGTGCTCGTCGATCTGGAGGCGCGCCGGGCGGATTTCGCCCCCAACCGTATCCGCCCGGCGCAAGGCGTTTTCGCAAAATACCGCGCCGCCGTCGCCTCCGCCTCGCAAGGGGCCGTGACCATTCCCAATCCGCCGCCGGCCCAGGTCCCCGCCGATCTGGCGGCCCGCTCCACCGAAACCGCCGCTTCCTAAGGACGTCCTCCATGGCCATCACCATCTACACTAACGAAGACATCAAGCCGGGCGCCATCGCCGGCCAGCGCATCGCCGTCATCGGCTATGGCTCGCAGGGCCGCGCCCACGCCCAGAACCTGAAGGATTCCGGCCACGACGTGGTCGTCGGCGTCCGTCACGGCGGCACGGGCTGGAAGCATGCGACCGAAGACGGCCTGGCCACGGCCGAACCGGCCGAAGCCGTTCGCGGCGCCGACATCATCGCCATCCTGACCCCCGACATGGTCCAGAACGAGGTCTATCGCGACGTCATCGAGCCGAACGCCAAGCCGGGCGCCGCCCTGCTGTTCGCCCACGGCTTCTCGATCATCTACGACCGCATCACCCCGCGCGACGACATGGACGTCATCCTGGTGGCGCCCAAGGGTCCGGGCGATCTGGTCCGCCGCGAGTTCGCGCGCGGTCGGGGCGTCCCCTCCCTGTTCGCCATCGAGAAGGACGCGACCGGCAAGGCCCGCGACCGCGCCATGGGCTACGCCAAGGGCATCGGCGGCGCGACCGGCGGCCTGCTGGAGACGTCGTTCCGCGAAGAGACCGAGACCGATCTGTTCGGCGAACAGGCCGTCCTGTGCGGCGGCGCCAAGGAACTGGTCATCCAGGGCTTCAACACCCTGGTCGAGGCCGGCTATCAGCCCGAGATCGCCTATTTCGAGTGCCTGCACGAGCTGAAGCTGATCGTGGACCTGTTCTACGAAGGCGGCATCTCCAAGATGCACCACTTCATCTCGGAAACGGCCAAATGGGGCGCCGTCGCCTCGGGCCCGCGCGTCATCACCGACGAGACCCGCGCCCGCATGAAGACCGTGCTGGACGAAATTCAGAGCGGCCAGTTCGCACGCGAATGGATCGCCGAGAACGAGGCGGGCAAGCCGAAATACGAGGCCCTGCTGACCGAGGACCGCTCCAGCCAGATCGAACAGGTCGGCGCTCGTCTGCGCGACCGCATGGCCTGGCTGCAGACGGCCAAACAGGCCGCCGCCTGACCCTCTGCATATATAAAGAGAGACTGACCCGATGAGCGCCGCCGCGCCCGCCTTGAAAACCGCTTCCGCCCCGGCCGTCATGACCGGTGCGCGCCTGCTCGTCTCCAGCCTGGAGCGGATGGGCGTAGAGGTCGTGTTCGGCTACCCCGGCGGCGCCATCATGCCGATCTACGACGCCCTGACCGGCTCGTCGCTGAAGCACATCCTGGTGCGTCACGAACAGGCCGCCGCTTTCGCCGCCGACGCCTATGCCCGGCTGAGCGGCAAGGTCGGGGTCTGCATGGCGACCTCCGGCCCCGGCGCCACCAATCTGATCACCGGCATCGCCAACGCCATGATGGATTCGGCGCCGATGGTCTGCATCACCGGCAATGTCCCTCAAGGGGTCATGGGCACCGACGCCTTTCAGGAGATCGACATCCTGGGCGTCACCCTGCCGATCGTGAAGCATTCCATCCTGGTCCGTGACGCAACCGAGATCCCGGCCGCGATCGAACAGGCCTTCCACATCGCCGCCTCGGGTCGTCCCGGCCCGGTGCTGGTCGACCTGCCCAAGGACGTCCAGTTCGCCGAAACGGTCGCCCCCTTCGGCTTCAACATTCCCAATGAGACGACCGAGGCCGACCCCGACGCCATCGCCGAGGCCGAGCGCTTCATCCGCGCCGCCCAGCGCCCGCTGATCTACATCGGCGGCGGGGTGAAGATCGGCCGCGCGACCGAAGCCCTGCGCGCCTTCGCCGAGACCACCGGCATCCCCGTCGTCGCCACCCTGAACGCCCTGGGCACAGTGCCGACCGACGCCCCCGGCTTCCTGGGGATGCTGGGGATGCACGGCGCGCGCGCGGCCAATGAGGCGGTGCAGGCGTCCGACCTGCTGATCGTCATGGGCGCCCGCTTCGACGACCGCGCCACCGGCAAGCTGGCCGAGTTCGCGCCCCACGCCCGCGTCGTCCACTTCGACGTCGACGCCTCCGAGATCGGCAAGCTGCGCGAGACCCACGTCGCCGTCGGCGGCGAGATCCGCCCGGCCATCGAGGCCCTGACGGCGCGCATGGCGACGGCCCCTCTGGCCATCGATCCGTGGGTCATCCGCTGCGCCTCGGCGGCCGAGCGCCACGCCGCCCGCTATGACGCGCCGGGCGAAGGCGTCTACGCGCCCGCCCTGCTGAAGCAGTTGTCCGAAATGGCGGGCGACCGCTTCGTCGCCGCCTGCGACGTGGGCCAGCATCAGATGTGGGCCGCCCAGCACTGCCGCTTCGCCCGGCCCGAAGCCCACATCACCTCGGGCGGTCTGGGGGCCATGGGCTTCGGCCTGCCCGCCGGTCTGGGCGCCCAGATGGCGGACCCCGAGGCGGTCGTCGTCACCATCGCCGGCGATGGCGGCTTCATGATGAACGTCCAGGAGCTGGCCACCCTGCGCCGCTATGGCGTGCCGCTGAAGATCGTCCTGCTGGACAACTCTTCGCTGGGTCTGGTCCGCCAGTGGCAGGAGCTGTTCTTCGAAGAGAACTATTCCGAGATCGACCTGTCCGACAATCCGGACTTCGTGAAGGTGGCCGAGGCCTTCGGCGTCGAGGCCTTCCGCATCGATCGCCGCGACCAGGTCGAGGCCGGTCTGGCCCGCCTGCTGGCCGCCGAAGGCGCCTGTCTGGCCCACGTCGTCATCGATCCCAAGGAAAACGTCTGGCCGCTGGTGCCGCCGGGCAAGAGCAACGCTGAAATGATGGAAGGCGCATGAAGATGAGCGACACCATTCACATCCAGATCGACCGAGCCGACGGCTCGCTTCAGCGTCTCATCGGCCTGGTGGAGCGCCGCGGCTTCCACATCGACGGCATCAACATGGCGGATGAAGGCGCGATGCGCCGCATCGCCCTGACCGTTCGCGGGCGCGACGCCGCCCGCTCCATCGACACCCTGGGCCGCCAGATCGACCGCCTGATCGGCGTCGCGCGCATCCAGGCCCAAACCTTCCAGTCCGAGGCCGCGTAATGTCCCGAGTAGAACGAGTATCCAGAACCGCCGAGATCGCGGCGTCCGATCCCAACCGCGTCATCATCTTCGACACCACCCTGCGCGACGGCGAACAGGCCCCCGGCTTCTCCATGTCGGCCGAAGCCAAGCTGAAGATGGCTCATGTCCTGCGCGACCTGGGCGTGGACGTGATCGAGGCCGGTTTCGCCGCCGCCTCGCCGGGCGACGAGGAGTGCATCCGTCGGGTCTGCGGCGAGATCGAGGGACCGGTCTTCGCCTCGCTGTCGCGCGCCAACGAAAAGGATATCGACGCCTCCTTCCGCGCCCTGGCCCCGGCGCCGAAATCGCACCGTCGCTGCCACGTCTTCCTGGCCACCAGCCCGATCCACCGCTCAGCCAAGCTGCGCATGAGCACCAACGAGGTGCTGGCCACGATTTCGCGCACGGTGGAATACGCCGCCTCGATGTTCGACGACGTGGAGTTCTCGGCCGAGGACGCTTTCCGCACCGAACCGGAGTTCCTGGCCGAGGCCCTGACCGCCGCCGCCGACGCAGGCGCCCAGACGCTGAACGTGCCCGACACCGTCGGCTACGCCACGCCCGAGGAATCGCGCCAGCGCTTCGCCTATCTGGACGGGATCATCCGCCCGCGTCACGCGGACATCATCTTCTCGTCCCACGCGCACAACGACCTGGGTCTGGCCGTCGCCAACTCCCTGGCCGCCGTCGAGGGCGGGGCGCGCCAGATCGAGGGCGCGATCAACGGCATCGGCGAACGGGCGGGCAACGCCTCGGTCGAGGAAGTCATCATGGCCCTGCGCACCCGCGCGGACCGCTATGGCGTGACCATCGGCTCCGAGAGCCGCCACCTGGTGCGCGCCTCCGAGACCCTGCGCGAAGTGACCGAGACGGTCATCGCCCGCAACAAGGCCATCGTCGGCCTGAACGCCTTCGCCCACGAGGCCGGGATCCACCAGCACGGCATGATGGCCGACGCCCGCACCTACGAGATCATGCGTCCCGAAGACGTCGGTTTCGAGGGCAGCTACTTCGTGCTGGGCAAGCATTCCGGCCGCCACGCGGTCGGCAAGCGGGCCGAGGCCCTGGGCCATGTGCTGGACGGCCAGCGCCTGGCCGACGTCTTCGCCGGCTTCAAGCGACGCGCCGATGAGATCGGCGAGATCAACGACGCGGAACTGACCGCCATCATTGCGGCCGTGACGGCCCAGTCAGGCGCCTCCGCACAAATGGACAAGACCTATGCAACCGCTGGCTAAGAACATCTGGATCAACGGCGAACTGACGGCGTGGGAGAAGGCCACGGTTCACGTCATGAGCCACGCCCTGCACTACGGCACCTCGGTGTTCGAGGGCATCCGCGTCTATGACACCCCCAACGGCCCGTGCGGCTTCCGCCTGACCGACCATATCCGGCGCCTGTTCGACAGCGCGCGCATCTACCACTTCCCCATGCCTTACACCGAGGACGAGCTGGTTCAGGCCTGCAAGGACGTGGTGCGCGCCGAGGGCCTGCGCTCGGCCTATCTGCGGCCGCTGGCCTTCCTGGGCGAGTGCGGCATGGGCGTCAGCCCTTCGGCCGAGGCGATCCGCAGCGATGTGATGATCTCGGCCTTCGCCTGGGGCGCCTATCTGGGCGAAGAGGCGCTGGAGAAGGGCGTCGACGCCTGCATCTCCAGCTGGAACCGCGTGGCGCCGAACACCGTCCCGGCGGGTGCCAAGGCGGGCGGCAACTATCTGTCCTCCTATTTGATCGGGCGCGAGGCCCGCGTGCGCGGCTTCGGCGAGGGCATCGCCCTGGGTGCTGACGGCCTGCTGTCCGAGGGCGCGGGCGAGAACCTGTTCATCGTCAAGGACGGGGTGCTGATGACCCCGCCCGCCGCCGCCTCCATCCTGCAGGGCATCACCCGCGACAGCGTGATGAAGCTGGCGCGCGGCCTGGGCTATGAGGCGCGCGAACAGGTGCTGCCGCGCGAGGCCCTCTATGTCGCCGACGAGGTCTTCATGACCGGCACGGCGGCCGAGATCACCCCCGTCCGCTCCATCGACGGCATCATGACCCGCGCAGGCGGCCCCGGCCCGGTGACCAAGGCGGTCAACAAGGCTTTCCGCGGCCTGTTCGACGGCACGACGCCCGACCGCTACGGCTGGCTGGAGCCGATCGGCGAGACCACCGCCGGCGCCGCCGCACAGGAGCGCGTGCATGAGCCGGCCTAAGACCCTGTATCAGAAGGTATGGGACCGGCACGTCGTCGTGCCGGAAACCGCCGAGACGCCGGGCGTCATGTATGTGGACCTGCATCTGGTCCACGAAGTCACCTCGCCTCAGGCCTTCTCCGAGATCGAGGCGCGCGGGCTGAAGGTCCGCCGCCCCGACCGCACCTTCGCCACTCTGGACCACTCGACCCCCACCCTGCCCGCCGGGCCGGATGGTCAGCGCCCCTACGTCACCGAACAGGCGCGTCGTCAGGTCGAGACCCTGGAGGCCAACTGCGCCCGACATAACGTCGAACTGGCGGGCTGGGGCTCGGATCAGCGCGGCGTGGTCCACGTCATGGGGCCGGAGCTGGGCCTGACCCAGCCGGGCATGACCGTCGTCTGCGGCGACAGCCACACGGCCACCCACGGCGCCTTCGGGGCGCTGGCCTTCGGC
The DNA here is from genome assembly GCA_002386585.1 of Brevundimonas sp. UBA4609. GTDB lineage: Bacteria > Pseudomonadota > Alphaproteobacteria > Caulobacterales > Caulobacteraceae > Brevundimonas > Brevundimonas olei. The sequence goes on from DGIZ01000030.1 coordinate 13,032, forward strand.
ATCGGCACCTCGGAAGTCGGTCATGTGCTAGCGACCCAGTGCCTGCTGCAGCGCCGGGCCAAGGCCATGCGGGTGACGGTCGACGGACGCTTGCGTCCCGGCGTCTCCGGCAAGGATGTGGCGCTGGCCGTCATCGCCGCCATCGGCTTCGGCGGCGGCACCGGCTACGTCATCGAATATGCGGGCGAGGCCGTGCGGTCGCTGGACATGGAAGGGCGCATGACCCTGTGCAACATGTCCATCGAGGCGGGCGCGCGGGCGGGCATGATCGCCCCCGACCAGACCACCGTCGACTGGCTGCGCGGCCGTCGCCACGTCCCCGCCGACTATGAGGCCGCCGTCGCCGACTGGCTGAGCCTGGCCACCGACCCCGGCGCGACCTTCGACAAAGAGGTCGTGCTGGACGGCGCCGCCATCCGCCCGATGGCCACCTGGGGCACCACCCCCGATGCAGGTGCCCCCGTCGGCGCGCCGGTGCCGCAGCCCCGCTCGGCCTCGGACCAGAAGGCCATCGACTACATGGGCTTCACCGCGGGCGAGGCGACCACCGGCCACAAGGTCGACGTCGTCTTCATCGGCAGCTGCACCAACGGCCGCCTGCCCGATCTGCGCGCCGCCGCCGACGTCCTGCGCGGCCGCAAGGTCCAGCCGGGCGTGCGGATGCTGGTCGTCCCCGGCTCGGAGGCCGTCCGCCGCGACGCCGAGGCCGAAGGTCTGGACAAGGTCTTCACCGAGGCGGGCGCCGAATGGCGCATCCCCGGCTGCTCCATGTGCATCGCCATGAACGGAGACGTCGTCGCGCCCGGCCAACTGGCCGTCTCGACCTCCAACCGCAACTTCGAGGGCCGTCAGGGCAAGGGCGCCCGAACCATCCTGGCCAGCCCCGCCACCGCCGCCGCCAGCGCCGTGGCCGGGGTGCTGACCGACCCGCGCGTCTATCTGTCGGAGGCGGCCCATGTCTGAGCCCTTTAAAACGCTGACGTCGAAAACCCTGACGCTGAGCCAGGCCAATATCGATACCGACCAGATCATCCCCGCGCGCTTCCTGACCACCACCACGCGCGAGGGTCTGGGCGCCCACGCCTTCCACGACTGGCGCTATGAGGCCGACGGCTCGCCCAAGCCTGAGGCGGTGCTGAACCGCATCGACCCGACCGAACAGCGCATCCTGCTGGCGGGGCCGAACTTCGCCTGCGGCTCGTCGCGCGAACACGCGCCCTGGGCCTTGCTGGACTACGGTTTCCGGGCGGTGATCTCGACCGAGATCGCCGACATCTTCACCTCCAACGCCCTGAAGAACGGCTTCCTGCCCATCGTCGTCGATCAGGCCGTCTGGGATGATCTGGCCGCCCACCCGGAGCAGCCCGTCACCATCGATCTGGAAGCCGGCGAGATCCGGCGCGGCAACGCCCCGGCCGTGCCGTTCAAGGTCGAGTCCTTCGCCCGCCAGTGCCTGCTGGACGGGGTGGACGCCCTCGGCTGGCTCCAATCGAAGCTGCCCTACGTCACCACCTACGAACGCCTGCGCCAAGACATCTATCAGCCGGAGACCGCCTGATGACCGCCCGTGAAACGCCTGCCGCCCGCACCTTCAACATCGCCGTTCTGCCTGGCGACGGGGTCGGTCCCGAGGTGACCCTGGCCGCCCAGCGCGTCCTGACCTGCATCGGCGACATCTATGGCCACCGCTTCGAATTTTCCGAGCATCTGATCGGCGGCGCCGCCATCGACGCGGTCGGCGAGGCTCTGCCGGAAGAGACCCGGACCGCCTGCCTGGCCTCCGACGCCGTGCTGCTGGGCGCGGTCGGCGGGCCCAAATGGGACGACGCCCCGGTGCGCCCGGAACAGGGGCTGCTGGCCATCCGCAAGGCCATGGGCCTGTACGCCAACCTGCGCCCGCTGCAGGTCTCGCCGGTGCTGGCCCACCGCTCGCCGTTGAAGAAGGAGATCGTCGAGGGCGTCGACCTGATCGTCTTCCGCGAGCTGACCAGCGGCGTCTATTTCGGCGAGCGCACGCGCACCGAGACGCAGGCCTCCGACCTGTGCGTCTATACGGTCGAGGAGATCGAGCGCGTCGCCCGCGCCGCCTTCCAGGCCGCCCAGCAACGGCGCGGCAAGGTCGCCTCGGTCGACAAGGCCAACGTCATGGAGACCAGCCGCCTGTGGCGCGAGGTCGTGACCCGCATCCACGCCGAGGAGTATCCCCAGATCACCCTGGAGCACGCCCTGGTCGACTCTATGGCGATGCACCTGATCCGCAAGCCTCGCGACTATGACGTCATCCTGACCGAGAACATGTTCGGCGATATCCTGTCGGACGAGATTTCGGTGCTGGGCGGCTCCATCGGCCTGTTGCCCTCGGCGTCGCTGGGCGCGGACGGGCCGGGCCTGTTCGAACCGATCCACGGCTCGGCGCCGGACATCGCCGGCCAGGATCTGGCCAACCCCGTCGGCATGGTGCTGTCGGCGGCCATGATGCTGCGCCACAGCTTCGAACTGGAGGATGAGGCCGACTCCATCGAGGCGGCGGTCGCGGCCGTTCTGGCTTCGGGGGCGGTCACCGCCGACCTGGGCGGCCCCCTGGGCACGGTCGCCGCCACGCGCGCCATCGTCGACGCCATCCGCGCCATCCACTGGGCGGCCGCGCGCCATGTGCCGATGCACTGGGCCTGAGCTTCGGACAGGACAGGAAGAGAGAGGCGGCTTCGGTCCGCCTCTTTTCAATTCAGCCGTCGATCAGCCCCTGCAGGGCCTTCGCCATGCGGTCGCGCAGGCGGCCCCGCTGCTCTTCCGTCAGGGCGGAAAAGCCGTCCGACAGCTCGCGGCCGATCGCCATGCCCATGATCAGGCCGGACGCCAGGCGCGCTCGCACAGCCGCGTCCTCACCGCCGATCCATTGGGTCAGAGGGTCGAAGAAGCGATTGTTCGCCGTACGCTGCACCACGTCCATCGCCTTGGTCGAGCCGATCGAGCGCAACAGGATCAGCAGGCCGCGCATCTTCTCGCCCGTCGGGTCGGCCTCGCACCGGGCCGCCTCGCCATAGACGACCTCCGTGGCCAAGCGCTGACCGAAATCCGCGCGGTCGCCTTCCATCAGGTCGCGCCCGTTCTTGCAACTGTCCAGCACGGACAGGAACAGATCTTCCTTCGAACCGAAGTAGCGGCTGATCAGGGCCGCATCGACGCCGACGTCGCGCGCCACATCGCGCATGCCCACGTCATCATAGCTTTCCGCACAAAAGCGTTCGCGCGCCGCTTCCAGGATAGCCTGGCGGGTGGCGTTGGCGTTACGCGGCCGGGGGACGTCGCAAAGGACCAATTGGTCGCACTCCAATAAACCTTACGGACTATATGGCCTTGTCATCAGGCGTTGACAAGCGTCGCCTTCGTCGTCTTTAAGTCAGCCGGTGTTGACTGGACGCCTTCTCCCCAAAGAGCGACAGTCTCTCTCAATCACGCTACTCCCAAGGAGATTGCGCCGATGCGCACGGTTAAGATCGCGGCCGCGTCCGCTTTGATAGCGGCCGCCCTCTATGGCTGCTCCAAGGGACAGGAAGCGCCGGCCCAGGGCGCGCCGCCCGTGACGGTGGCGGCTCCCCTGTCGCAGCAAGTCGTCGACTGGGACGAATTCACTGGGCGCTTCGAAGCGCCTCGCTCGGTCGACGTGCGCGCCCGCGTCGGCGGCTACATCCAGTCGGTCCACTTCAAGGACGGCGACTTCGTGCGTCAGGGCCAGCTTCTGTTCACCCTCGACCCGCGTCCGGCCCAGGCCGCCCTGGCTTCGGCCCGCGCCCAGCTGGCCCAGGGCCAGGCCCAGCTCACCCTGGCCCGCACTGAACTGACCCGCGCCGAGGGCCTGCTGGCCTCCCAGGCCGTGTCCCAGGCCGAGGTCGACGCCAAGCGCGGC
>DGIZ01000077.1 GCA_002386585.1 Brevundimonas sp. UBA4609
CCGAGGCGGCCGAGGCGGCGACGGCCCTTCACCCCGTCGATCTGGCTCTGCTGGACATCAATCTGTCGGGCGAGGCGACGGGCGTCGATCTGGCCCGCAGTCTGAAATCGCGCTGGGGCGTGCCGGTCATCTTCCTGTCCGGCGACGTGACGGCGGCGGCGCACAACGCCGAACTGGCCGCCGCCATGGTCATCAAGCCTTACAGCGGCCGCGACGTGCTGGACGCTATCGCCCGGCTTGAGGTCGCCTGAGGTCCTGGCGCGAGCCATTGCCAGGCGCGTCGCGACCTGCGCCTGATGGTCGCCGAACATCCGTCGTCGAGGCGCTGAATGGACACCTTTTTCCTGTTCCTGCTGGTCGGCGTCCTGGCTCAGGCGGTCGACGGCGCCCTGGGCATGGCCTACGGCGTCATCTCCTCCTCGGTGCTGCTGGCGCTGGGCGTGCCCCCGGCCACGGCCTCGGCCAGCGTCCACGCCGCCGAGGTCTTCACCACCGCCGCCTCGGCTGGAAGCCACGCCTGGCACCGGAATGTCGAGTGGCGGCTGCTGGCGCCCCTGGCCGTGGCGGGCGTGATCGGCGGGGTTCTCGGCGCCTATGTTCTGACCGGATTGGAGGCGGCGGTGATCAAGCCCTTCGTCGTCGGCTATCTGGCGCTGGTCGGCGTATGGATTCTGTGGCGCGCCGGACATGACGTCCGCCCGCGCCATCTGCCCGCCTGGGTTACGGCGCCGCTGGGCCTGGTCGGCGGCTTTCTGGACGCCGTGGGCGGGGGCGGCTGGGGGCCGACCGTCTCCTCGACCATGGTCGGCGCCGGGCATGAGCCGCGCAAGGCGATCGGCACGGTGAACACGGCCGAATTCTTCCTGACCGTCGCCATCTCGGCCACCTTCGTCTGGGCCCTGGTCACCGGCCACTGGGAAGAGGCCGGCGCGCTTCAGAACCACGCGGCGGCCGTCGGCGGCCTGGTGGTCGGCGGCCTGATCGCCGCTCCCTTCGCCGGCCTGATCGTCAAGAAGGTGCCGCGCAAGGCCCTGGCCTATGCGGTCGGCGTCCTGCTGCTGATCCTGGCCGCCTTCCAGGCCGTCCAGCTGCTGAAGCTGATCGGCTGAAGCCGTCTAGCGCGGGAAGGTGTCGACGAAGCTGGGACGTCGCTCCAGCGCCGACTGCATGGCGACCAGGTTCGGGCGGCCCGTCTTCCAGTCATAGTCCGGATGGCGGAAGCCGACCCAGGTGACGGCGATCCCGGCCGTCAGGACGCCCATGTCCAACGCCTCGGCGTCCGGCGCGGCGGCCTCCAGCGCGTCCAGGGCGCGGCCCATGTTGACCGTCCAGCGCTCGATCCAGGACGACGAGCGTTCCTGCTCGGGCCGACGCTTCTCTAGCACCAGCTTGACCCCCATCTCCAGCGCGGCGTTGGCCAGGGTCTCCAGCCGTCTGATCCTCAGGCGCTCCGGTCCCTCGGTCGGCAGGAGGCGCGGTCCGGACCCGAGCGCGTCCAGATATTCGGCGATGACCGGGCTGTCGGTCAGCGGCCGGCCGTCCTCGGCGATCAGGGTGGGGACCTGCACCACGGGATTGGTCGACAGAAGCTCGGGCGCATTGGCGTAGGGATCGACGACGATCTCCTCGATCCGGTCCGCCAGCCCCTTCTCCCGAGCGACGATGCGGACCTTGCGCGCGAAGGGCGAGGGGGTGGTGATGTAGAGCTTCATCGTCATTCCGCCGTCTTGTCGGCCGCCGGGGGCGCCACGCAGCGCTTGTCGCGGAACAGGGCCCATTCCTCGCACTGACGGCCGTCCTCGAAGATGCAGACGCCGTATTCGCCGCCCTGGGCGTCGCGACGGATTTCCGACCGGCCGCCCTCCTGTCCGCAATGGACCGAGGCGGGATTGGCCATGCCGACGGCCTGGGGCGACGAAGGCTCGGCCTCCTTCGGCGGAGCGCAGGCGGCCATCGTCAGCAGCGCTCCCGCCAGGATCAGGCGCGTCAGTCCTGATTTCATACTCATCAGCGTCTTGCCTCCTTCGTCACGGCGGGGCCGTAGAACAGGGCGTTGAACAGCAGTCGCGACGACGCCCGCGCCTGGGCGCGGTTCACCACATCGGGACCCAGAACGATGACCCGGCCCTGGCCGTGCTCCAGGTCCAGCACGGCGTCGGCGCCCGACAGCCGTTCCGGACCGATGGCCCAGCCGCTGGAGACGGCGACCTGCTGCGGATAGCGCACCAGGCCGGCCCCTTCGCCCGCATGGCGGAAGCCCGTGTTGCGGTTGAAGAAGACGTTCATCTGGCGCGGGGCGCCGAAGGTCAGGGGGCGGCTGTTGTCGACCTCTGTCTTCAGCACTGCGCCGGGGATGAAGAAGTCGGTCGAGGCCGGGAGCTTGCCGTCGGCGCCCGTCAGCACGTCCTGCACCGGCGCGCCCATGGCGGCGGCCAGGCGGTGAGCCGAGCCGATGGTGACGACGCTGCCGCCCGCCCGCGCGAAGGCGTCCAGCTGGGGCACGGTCGTCTCGGCGGTGATGTGGCCCAGCCAGCCGCGGTATTCGGCGGGGATGCTCTCGGGCGTCGGCTGGGGGCGCTGGGCGGCGGCGGACAGGTCGGCCGGGATCATGTCCGAGGCGAAGACCAGGACGTCGAAATCCTTGTTCAGGTCGCCCGCGTCGAGGCGCTGCGGATAGACCACCTCGAAAGGATATTCGAACTGCTCCAGCATCCACCTGGTCCAGCCCGAGGCCATGGAGCCGCCGTAGCGATCGACCAGGCCGATGCGCACCGGCTTCAGGGCGATTTGCTCGCCGCCCGGCGCGCGGGCGACCGCGTGGGCGTTCAGGCCCAGGTCGCGCACGGCCGCCTCGACGATCGGGCGGGCCTTGTCGTCGGCCGGAATCCACAGGGCTCCGGGCGGCAGGGTCGCGCGACCCGCGCGGGTCTCGCCCTCCTGCCAGTAGACGGGCAGACCCGCCGCCAGCAGGCGGTTGGTCAGGATGTAGCCGTTGACGGGCGCATGATCGATCAGCCAGCCCGCCCGGCCCGATCCCTCGATCCGGCCCGGCGGCGGGGCCATGACGTCGGCGACGCGTTCGGTCGGCGCCTCGAAGCCGTCCAGGATGCGATCGAACTGCACGCCCATCTGCATGGCCAGGGTGTAGCCCGTGGCGTCATAGGGCAGTTTGGGGGGGCCGCCGGGATACTGCAGGTCGTGCGGATGGTCCTGCGGCTCGAACATGTCCAGGACGTGCGGGCGATAGGCCTGGGCCGTCTTCACCACATAGGAGCCCGCCGGATAGGTCTTGCCGCCCACGGTGAAGGCCTGGGTGGCGCGATCCACATCCACGCCGGTCTTGATCAGGCTGTTGAGGAAGGCGACGGCGGTGGGCAGGTCGGCCTGGTCCGCCGGGATGACATAGCCGCGCGGGTCGCGCCGGGCCGGGTCGCGCAGCACGCTCTCATAGAGCGCCGGATCGGCCCCCTGGCGGGCGTCCGAAGGTCCGGCGACGGCCTGAAGGGCCTCGACGCTCGCAGGCGTGACGCGCCAGGTGTCGGCATTGCCCTTGTCGATGGCGTTCTGGCCCATGCGCCAGATGTTGAACAGCACCCGATCCTTGTTGCGCGAGGCGTAGTTCAGCACCGCCCGGTTGATCGATTGCGAATATTCGATCGACTGGGCGAAACGCCAGGTCTGGGGCGCGATCGGCATGGGCAGGTCGTTGCGCGGCAGCTGGTTGTCCGGGATCAGGCGGATCTGGCTGGGGGTCGGATGGCCGGTGATCTCGGTCAGCAGGCCGACCGCGTTGTGGAAGTAGGTGACGGAGCGCTCCATCCCGTTGTTCCACGTCGAATAGTTGGCCCCGCTGCGCATGGTCGAGCCGGGCTTGCCCTCTTCGATCAGGCGGCTGTGCATGGCGGCCCCGACTTCGGAGAGGGTGCTCATGACCAGGGGGTCGTAGTTGTAGTTGAAGGGGTCGCGGAACGGCGGCATGAAGACCACGGTTCCCGCCGGCGCCGTCTGGTGGTGGTTGTAGATGATCTGCGGGAACCACTCGCGGAAGAACTGTCGGTTGACGTTGGTCGTCTCGGTCATGGCCGACAGGTAGTAGTCGCGGTTGTTATCGTGGCCGACGTACTTCTGATACAGCACCGGGATGCTGTCGTACTCGCGCTTCAGCGGGTCCGCGTTGCGCATGTACCAGGTCGAGACCAGCTCCCACCCGTCCGGGTTCATCGGCGCGAACAGGATGACCACGTCGTCCAGAATGCGCTTGGCCTCCGCGTCCTCGGCGGTCAGCCATTCATAGAGGGCGGCGATCAGGGCCTGGGGCGGCACCGTCTCGGTGGAGTGCAGGCCGCCGTCGATCCACACCACGGCCTTGCCCTCCGCGGCCAGGGCGCGGGCCTCGTCCTCGCTGACCCCCTCGGCCTTGGCCAGGCGCCGCGCGATTTCCTGATAGCGGTCGATGTTCGCCAGGTTCTGCGGCGAGGAGACGACCGAGAGATACTGCGTCCGCCCTTCGGAGGACTTGCCGATCTCCATCAGCTTCATCCGGTCCGACTGGCCGGCCAGGGTGTGCAGATAGCGCTCGAACTGGGTGTAGGTGATCAGATGATAGTCCGCCCCGACCTCATGGCCGAACGCCTCCAGCGGGGTGGTGAGGGTGCGGGCGGGGGCGGCCGTGGCCGCGACCGGGGCCGGCGAGGCGGCGGCTTCGAGCGCCAGGACGCTGGTCGAAGAGAGGGCCAGGACGGCCAGCCCGGCGGCCAGTCGGCGTGCGGGGGCAAGGGCGGGTCGGGACATGAAGACTCCTGATGCGTTCACTCGGCGAGCCTTCTGCGAGGCCTGATTTGCAGCTTGGCGTTTTCGAGCCGCAGACGCAATTTGCCTTCAACCGTTTTCGACCGCTGCACGAGCGCAATTTTCTTCGCGGTTTCGGGCGATGAGGGCGAGATCGTCCCTTTTCCGAATCTTCTTCCGGAACGGGCGAATTTTACGATTTCGATCGGAAAACCCTTCGCTTTTAGGCCGAAATTCGACGGCCAATCCCTGACCGGCGCGCCTAGACCTCGAGGAGTTCGTTGGAGGTCGGGGGATTTTCGTTTATTCGCTGCCTCCTCCTTTTGGGCGGGTGGGGATCCTCCATCGGTTTGTAACTGGGGTCCGGCGGCGCCGGGCCTGCAAAGCTGGACGACTTTTGTATGAAACGTTTGTTCGCCTACTTCATCGTCGGGGCGATGATATTGGGGGTCCTGACGGGCTGGGGCCTCAATCATTTTCTCACGGCTGACCAGGCCTCGGCCGCGGCCTCGAATCTCAATCTGGTGACGGATGTCTTCCTGCGGCTGATCAAGATGATCATCGCGCCGCTGGTGTTCACGACCCTGGTGGCGGGCATCGCCCATATGGAGGACGCCGCCTCGGTGGGGCGGATCGGCGTGAAGACCATGACCTGGTTCATCGGCGCTTCGGTCGTGTCGCTGGTGCTGGGCCTGGTGATGGTGCAACTGCTGCATCCGGGCTCGGGCATGCATCTGCCGGAAGCGGTGGCGGCGACGGCCCCGGCGGCCTCGACGGACGCCTTCTCCCTGCATGGCTTCATCGCTCACCTGGTGCCGACGTCGATCTTCGACGCCATGGCCAGGAACGAAATCCTGCAGATCGTCGTCTTCTCCGTCTTCGTCGGCACGGCGGTCGCGGCCCTCGACGACAAGGCGCCGGCGGTGCTGCATCTGGTCGAACAGGCCGCCTCCATCATGCTGAAGGTGACCGAGTTCGTGATGAGGCTGGCGCCCTTCGCCATCTTCGCCGCCCTGGCCTCGACCATCGCCACCCAGGGCCTCGAGATGCTGGGCACCTACGCCAAGTTCGTCTTCGGCTTCTACGGCTCCATGGGCGTGCTGTGGTTCCTGCTGTTCCTGGCCGGCGCCGTGGTGCTGGGCAAGCGGGTCGTCCCGCTGTTCCGGGCCATCCGCACCCCGACCCTGCTGGCCTTCTCGACCGCCAGTTCGGAGGCCGCCTATCCCCGCATCCTGGAGGCTCTGCCCAAGGTGGGGGTGCGTCGCCGCATCGTCAGCTTCGTCCTGCCGCTGGGCTATTCGTTCAATCTCGACGGGTCGATGCTCTACTGCACCTTCGGGACCATGTTCATCATGCAGGCCCACGGCGTGCATCTCAGCGTGTCGCAGCAGATCTTCATGCTGCTGCTGCTGATGGTGACGTCCAAGGGCATCGCCGGTGTGCCGCGCGCCTCGCTGGTGGTGATCATGGCGACCCTGACCTACTTCGGCCTGCCCGAGGCGTGGATCGCCATCGTCCTGGGCGTCGACCACCTGCTCGACATGGGGCGCTCGGCCACCAACGTCGTCGGCAACTCGGTCGCGGCGGCCGTGGTCGCCAAGTGGGAGGGCGAACTGGACGACATGCCCGTCGATGGGGCCGACGGGACGGAGCAACCGGCCGTCGCCTGAGGACCTCTTCGACATTCGGATGGAAGCGGCGGCCTGCGAAGGCCGCCGTTTTCAATTGCGACCCAGCCTTGCGGCCAGCGGCCGCGTTCACAGGTTGCACCCATATGTGTCGAAAATTGCGCCAATCGCTGCGAAAGCTTGGCTGTAGAATGCGAAATCCGACCCATTTGGCGCAATGGGAGTGCGCCGCCTGTGGATATGTGTTAAGAATTCATGAGTGCTCAGGCGTTGTCTTCAAAACGCGGCCGGCTTCCCTGCGAGGCCGTGCGCCAGTCCTGGAGCGTTGGCGTTGGAACAAGCTGTGTGGGAGAGCCGGGCGGGACGCCGGGCTTTGGAGGGGCCGCTGTTCGCCCCGGATCGAAGATTGAATCCTGACCGTCGCCGACGGCCCTGGTCGGCGCCAGCCGATGACGCCGAAGGCCAGCGAAATCGCGCTCTGGCCGCCTGGATCGATCACGAGACGCGGGCGCGTCTGCTGGTCACGCGGGCGCTGGAGGTGGCGTGGATGAATGAGGCGGCCCGCATGCTTCAGGCGGACGACGATCTGTTCAAGGTCGAGGGCGGTCGGTTGGCGACCCGTTCCCGCGCCCTGCCTCGTCTGATGTCGCAAGCGCGCGCGGATGAGGCGCGATGCCTGACCGCGCCGGGTTCGGACGGCCGGACCTGGGTGCTGTGGGCGCGCGAGGTGGCCTCGGCGCCGAACTGCCTGATCGGCCTGACCGTGCAATGCGTCGGCGGGGCTGTCCGCTTCCAGGCCCTGATCGAGACCCACCTGCTGTCGCCCTCCGAAGGGCGGATCGTGGAGATGCTGCTGGCGGGACATGAGACCGGCCGCATCGCCCAGATCATGGACGTCTCGCTTGAGACCGTGCGCTCTCATCTCAAGCGGGCCTATCAGAAGATGGGCGTGCGCAGCCGGGGCGAACTGTTCGCCCAGGCCCTGGCCTTCGTCGTGCCCTGAACGAGGGGGCTTAGGGCGCGGTCGGCGCCGTCAGCGGAGCCGCTCCGCCTTCGACCGGCGCGGAGGTTGCGGCCGGAGCTTCGACCGTCTTGTCGAACAGCAACGGCCCCATGGCGAAGGCCGCGACGGCGGCGCCCGCCGACAGCGCCAGCACGGCCACGACCCCATAGGCGATCAGCGAACGCGACCGACGACGGCGAAAACCGCCCGGCCGCACGTTGCGCACCAGCACATAGGGGCGGTTCGTGAAGGCTTCGGAGCCGATGATGTTGTGCTGGGACAAGAAGACGCTCCCGACTTTCCTTGAACGGAGCGGCTCACAGAGCGGCTTCTTGGGGCCAAAGGATGGCGAACGCCGGTCAAACGACGACGGCCGCACGAGGAGCGCGGCCGTCGAAAAAGGCTCAGCTAACGGCTCAGTTTATGGCTACGCTAACGGCTAAGCCGGGGCGGGTTTCAGCCGCCGAGCGTCACATTGACGGCCCGGCCGCCGCGCGTCTGGACCCGGCGCATCAACACCATGACGTCGTCGTCGGCCTTGACCGGGGCGATCAGGAACCAGCTTCCGTCCGGTAGGTTCGAGAAGCGGAAGCCGCCCTCGGCGCACGGCTCGGCCCGCTCGAAGGACCGGTAGTCCGCGCCCTGTTCGCCCGCCGAACGCGCGCGCACGACGGCGGCCGGGACGGCGGCGCGGTCCGAGGCGCCGTACAGGCGATCGATCCGGGCGCGGGTGTAGCGGGTGTCCGGGATCAGGCCGACGTTGCCGGCGCACTGGAAGGCGCGGCCGTCCTGGACGAAGGTCACGCGGCCCTCGATCGAGGCCTGACCCGCACGAGCGGACCAGGCGAAGTCGTCGGCGTTGAAGACGGCAGGTCCGACGGCCGCGCCGCCCATGGGCGTGGTGGCGCAGGCGGACAGGGCCAGCCCGCCGATGGCGACGGCGACAAGGCTCTTGAAGGGGACGGGCGAGCGCGAGGAGGTGGTCATGAGGGCGGCTCCCGGTTTCAGTTCAGGCGTCGACCCGGCATGACCTTGGGGGACGGGGCGAGTCAAGGTTGCTCGCCGTCTCGTGCTGCTCCACAAGAGGATCGTAGACCGGACGAAAGAGGCCGGCCGCAAACAAAATCAGGGACTTCATGACCGTCACCATCGACGACATCCGCGCGGCGCAAAAACGCATCGCCGGCCAGGTCGACCGCACGCCCGTCCGCTATTCCCGCCGCCTGTCGCAACTGACCGGCGCCGAGATCTGGATCAAGTTCGACAATCTGCACTTCACCGGCAGCTTTAAGGAGCGCGGCGCCCTGAACCGGCTGCTGCAGCTGACGCCGGACGAGAAGAAGCGCGGCGTCGTCGCCGCCTCGGCGGGCAACCACGCCCAGGCCCTGGCCTATCACGGCGGCCGTCTGGGCGTGCCCGTGACCATCGTCATGCCCGAGGGCACCCCCTTCGTGAAGGTGGACGGTACCCGGGCCCATGGCGCCAATGTCGTCATCCACGGTCTCGACTTCTCCGGCTCGACCGAGGAGGCCAGGCGGCTTCAGGCCGAGCACGGCTATGTCTTCGTCTCGGCCTTCGACGACGAGGGCATCGTCGCGGGGCAGGGGGTCTGCGGCCTGGAGTTTCTGGAGGACGCGCCGGACCTCGACGCCCTGATCATCCCCATCGGCGGCGGCGGACTGATCGCCGGCAGCGCCGTCGCCGCCAAGGCGGTCAAGCCGGACATCAAGGTCTTCGGCGTCGAGGCGGCGCGCTATCCTTCTTTCACCGCGCGCCGTCGTGGCGAACCGGCTCAATGCAGCGGCCAGACCATCGCCGAGGGCATCGCCATCAAGGCCGTGGGGGAAATCCCCTTCGCCCTGGCCGACAGCCTGATCGACGAGGTCTTCGTCTGCGAGGAAGCCGACTTCGAAAAGGGCGTGGCCCTGCTGGCGACGCTGGAGAAGACGGTGGCCGAGGGGGCCGGGGCCGGCGGTCTGGCCGCCATCCTGGCCAATCCCGAGCGTTTCAAGGGCATGAAGATCGGCGTCGAGCTGACCGGCGGCAACATCGACGCCCGGATGCTGGCGGTGGTGCTGAACCGCGAAATGGTGCGCGAAAAGCGGTTGATCGTCTACCGCATCCTGGGCGACGACCGTCCCGGAATGCTGTCGGCCATGGCCGCCGTCATCGGCGGGCTGGGCGGCAACATCATCGACGTGGTGCACAACCGGCTGGCGCTGGACGTGCCCGCCAAGGGGGCGGAGTTCGACATCATGGTCGAGACCCGCGACTCCCGTCATGCCGAGGAAATCGGCGCCGCCTTGAAGGACCAGGGTTATGAACTTCGCATGGGCTAAGCGCCCCCTCGGCGCCGCCCTGGCCGCGTCCGCCCTTCTGGCCCTGGCCGCCTGCGGCCGCCCGGCCGCCGCGCCCGAAGACCTAGCCAAGAACGCCGCCGAATCCGCCGCCTTCATGAAGCAGAACGCGACGGAGGAGGGGGTCCAGACCCTGCCTTCCGGCCTGCAGTACAAGGTCGTGGTTTCTGGTCCGAAGGGCGGCGTCAGCCCGGATCGCAACGATCTGGTTAAGGTCGACTATGAAGGCACGCTGACCGACGGCACGGTGTTCGACAGTTCGTTCAAGCGGGGCGCGCCCGCCGTCTTCTCGCCCGAGGGCGTGGTGCCCGGCTGGACCGAGGCCCTGCAGATGATGAAGCCCGGCGACGAGTGGATTCTCTTCCTGCCGCCCGAACTGGGTTACGGCGAGAGAGGCGGCCCGCCGACGATCCCCGGCAATGCGGTGCTGGTGTTTCGGCTGAAGCTGCTGGACGTGGCGCCGGTCCCCGGCGGCGGCCGGGGCGTGGGCCAGGCGAGCGTCTAATCTTCCTTCTCCCCTTGTGGGAGAAGGTGGCTCGCGAAGCGAGACGGATGAGGGGTGGCGTCGCGGTGGCTTGAAGGTGTGATCAGGCCGGCGCCCCTCATTTCTGATTGTCGCGCCGACACCCCTCATCCGAGCGCCTCCGGCGCCCATCTTCTCCCTCAAGAGGAGAAGGACCATTCCTGTCTGACCTCTTCGTCCGTTTCCTGCGCCAGCCGCCCGGCGCGTTCGGCCTCGAACTTCTCCGGCGATAGCTGCGACAGCGCCCAGACCGCCGCCCCGCGCACCACAGGCGCCGGATCGTCCAGCAGCCGCTGGACCGCTTCGATCAACGCCGCCTCGCCCGAGTTCCCCGCCGCATACAGCACGTTGCGAATGAAGCGATCTCGCCCGATCCGCTTGACCGGGCTCTTGGTGAACAGGGCGCGGAAGGCGGCATCGTCCAGCGCCAGCAGGTCCGCCAGCGGGGGCGACTTCAGCGCGTCGCGCGCGTGCAGCCGCGCCTCCGATGCGCCCTGCGCGAACTTGTTCCAGGGGCAGGCGGCCAGACAGTCGTCGCAGCCGTAGATGCGGTTGCCCGTCGCGGCGCGGAACTCGCGCGGCCAGGCGCCCGCGTATTCGATGGTCAGATAGGACAGGCACCGCCGGGCGTCGATCTGGAACGGCGCCGGAAAGGCCTGCGTCGGACAGGCGTCCAGACAGGCGGTGCAGCGGCCGCAGTGCTCGACCTCGGCCTCGTCCGGCTCGATCTCGGCGGCGGTCAGGATCACGCCCAGGAACAGCCAGTTGCCGTGGGTGCGGCTGAGCAGATTGGTATGCTTGCCCTGCCAGCCCAGGCCCGCCCGCTGGGCCAGCGGCTTCTCCATCAGGGGGGCGGTGTCGACGAAGACCTTGACCTCCTGGCCCAGCCGGGCGGCGATCTGACCGGCCAGGATCTTCAGCCGCCCCTTGATGACCTCATGATAGTCGTCGCCGCGCGCATAGACGGAGATATAGCCCGCCGACGCCTCCTCCAGTTCGGGCCGGGGGTCTTCGTCCGGTCCGTAGTTCATGCCCAGGACGATGGCGGTCCGGGCGCCGTCCCACATGGCGGTGGGGTGGGCGCGGCGCTCCAGCGTCGTCTCCATCCAGCCCATGTCGCCGTGGCGGCCCGCATCGACGAAATGGGCCAGCTTCTCTCCCGCGCTCCACGGATCGCCGGCCGAGGCGAAGCGGCACACGCCGAAACCCAGGTCGGCGGCGCGCTGTCGGATGAAGATGCGGGGATCGGCCGCCATGAGGGCGCTTTAGCCCCCGTTGACCTCAGAAGTCGAGGTCGGCGTACCAGGGCGCAGGCTGCACGCCGGGGAAGCGATCGCCGAGAAGGGGGCGGAAACAGGGGCGCGACTTCAGCTTGGAATACCACAGCTTCAGCGACGGCCAGGACGCCCAGGCGACCTCGCCGAAATAGTCGAGCACGGACAGATGGCCCGCCGCGATCAGATCGGCCTGGCTGAGACGACGTCCGGCCAACCATTCACGCCCGGCCGCCAGAGGCTCCAGCGTCGACAGATGGCTTTTGAGCGCCTCGCGGCCTTCTCGCAGCATCCGGGCGTCGGGCGACCCCAGCCGCAGCAGGGGCTTCTCCATCCGCTCATGCAGCAGGACGGCGTCGACCTCATCGGTGAAACGGCGGCTGAACCAGGTCGCCAGACGGCGCGCTTCGGCGCGCTCAGCCGGATCGGACGGCAGCAGGAAGTCGCCCTTGGTGCGGTCCTCCAGCCAGCCCAGGATGGCGTCCAGCTCGCACAGGACCAGCGGACGGTTCTTCTCCGTCACGGTCAGCACCGGCGGCATTCCCGACGGATTCATCTCGAACAGGGGGCAGTCGTCCTCCCATGGGCGGACGGCTTCTTCGCTATAGGCCGTCTTGGCCTCGCCCAGCGCCAGCCGCGCCGTGCGCGACGCGGGATGATAGGCGAAATGATAGAGGACGGCGGGCGTGGACATCGTCCGCCTTCATGCGCCCGCGCGCGTTAAGGCTCCGTTTACCGCGCGCGATTGTCGCAGGCTCAGGACCAGGGGCCCATACGCGACGAGGGCGCGTCCGGCGCGACCGGTTCC
>DGIZ01000083.1 GCA_002386585.1 Brevundimonas sp. UBA4609
TTCGCCGCCTCGCCCTATCTGGCGGGGCTGGCGCGGCGCTGGCCTGAGCGGCTGCGCCGGACGCTGGACAGCGACCCCGAGGCGCGTCTGGCGGAGATTCTGGCGGCGACCGACGCCTTGGCGGGGGCGCCGGACGAGGCCAAGGCGCCGTTGCGTCGCCTGAAGGCGGAACTGCATCTGCTGACGGCGCTGTGCGACCTGGGCGGGGTCTGGGATCTGGATCAGGTGACGGGCGCCCTGTCGCGCTTCGCCGATGCGGCGGCGCGCGCGGCGCTCAGAATTCTGGCCGACGACTGGCGCAGGCGTGGGCGGCTGATCTCGGCGCCCGACGATCCGCGCGGGCCGGTTCCGGGCCTGTTCGTCCTGGCCATGGGCAAGGGCGGGGCGTTCGAGCTGAACTATTCCTCGGACATCGACCTGTCGCTCTTCTATGAGCCGGAGGTGCTGGAGAGCGCCCTGGCCGAGGGCGTGGAGGCGCAGGGGTTCGTCAACCGCCTGGCCCAGGGGCTGACGACCCTGTTGGCCGAGCGGACGGCCGACGGTTACGTCTTCCGCGTCGATCTGCGGCTGCGGCCCGATCCGTCCTCGACCCCGCCGGTCGTCGCAGCGCCGATGGCCCTGGCCTACTACGAGTCCGTCGGCCAGAACTGGGAGCGGGCGGCCTTCATCAAGGCTCGCGTCTGCGCCGGCGACGAAGCCGAGGGCGCGGCCTTCCTGAAGGCCCTGGTCCCCTATGTCTGGCGCCGCAGTCTGGACTATCAGGCCGTGCTCGACATCCAGTCGATCAAGAAACAGATCCACGTCCACAAGACTGGCGAGGGGCTGGAGGCGGCTGGGGCCAATCTGAAGCTGGGCCGGGGGGGCATCCGCGAGATCGAATTCTATGTCCAGACCCAGCAACTGATCCTGGGCGGACGGAACCGGGCCTTGCGCTCGCCGCGTACGCTGGAGGCGCTGGACGCCCTGACTGTTGCGGGCCATGTGGCGCCCGACGCACGGGACGAACTGCGCGCCGCCTATGTCGAGCTGCGTGCGCTGGAGCATCGCGCCCAGATGCTGGCGGACGAGCAGACCCATATTCTGCCTGTCGATCCTGCGCGCCGCGCTGATGTGGCGGCCCTGGCGGGGCAGGGCGATCTGGCCGCCTTCGACGCCGGGATCGAGCGCCTGCTGGTGCGGGTCAACGCCCGCTATGGCGAACTGTTCGAGGGCGGCGAAGACCTGTCCTCGCCCTACGGCAGTCTGGTCTTCACGGGGGTGGAGAACGACCCCGGCACTCTGGAGACCCTGGCCCGCATGGGCTTTTCCGAGCCCGCCAGCGTGTCCGACACGATCCGCAGCTGGCATCATGGCCGCATTCAGGCGACGCGCACGGCGCGGGGGCGCGAACTGTTCACCCGCCTGGCGCCGCAACTGCTGACGGCGCTGGCCAGAACGGGGGCGCCGGATGCCGCCTTCCGCCGGTTCGCCGTCTTCTTCTCGGGCCTCAGCGCCGGGGTGCAGGTGCAGGCCCTGTTCCTGAATCAGCCCAAGCTGTTCGATCTGGTGGTCGAGGTCATGGCCTTCGCGCCGCGTCTGGCGCGGATGCTGGGGCGGCGGCCGCAGGCGCTGGACGGGGTGCTGGACGCGCGCTTCATGACGGCGCTGGGCACCGACACCGGCGTGGCCGAGCAGGTGGTGCGCGAGGCGGGCGAGGCCGGCGACTTCGAAGGGGCCATGAACGCCGTCCGGCGCCTGCACCGCGAACAGGCCTTTCGCATCGGCATGCACGTCATCACCGGCCGGACCACGGCCGAGCAGGCGGGTTTGACCAACACTTCCCTGGCCGACGCCTGCATGAAGGGTCTGGCCCCCGCCGCGCTGAAGGAGGCCGAGCGCATGGGCGGCGCCTTCGACGGGGCCGTCGCCGTCGTCGCCCTGGGCAAGACGGGCTCGCGAGAGATGTCGGCGGGTTCGGATCTGGACCTGATGACGGTCTATGCGGCGGCGCCCGACGCCGTTTCGGCCGGGCGCGGCTGGAGCGCCGAGACCTTTTACGGCCGTTTCACCCAGCGGTTCATCGCCGCCCTGTCGGCTCACACGGCGGAAGGCGGGCTATACGAGGTGGACATGCGGCTGCGGCCCACGGGCTCCAAGGGGCCGGTGTCGGTCCGACTGGAAGCGATGGAGGCCTACTACGCCGAGGAGGCCGACACCTGGGAGTTCATGGCCCTGACGCGCGCGCGACTGGTCTGGGCCAGCGACGAAGCCTTCGGCGCGCGGGTCGAGACGGCGCTGGAGGCGGCGTTGCGGCGGCCCCGCCCCGGCGTCGACCTCGCCGAGGACGTGCGGGCCATGCGCGATCTGATGGATCGCGAGCGGCGGCCCAAGGGCTTCTGGGACCTGAAGCTGTCGCCGGGCGGTCAGGTCGACGCCGAGTTCACGGCCCAGTATCGTCAGTTGACGGCGGCCCAGGCCGGGGCGCCCCTGACGGTCTCGACGCTCGAGGCGCTGGCCTCCGATCCGGTGCTGGCCGAAAGCTGGCGTCTTCATCAGCGACTGGGGCAGTTGATGGCCTGCGCCTTTGAGGGGGCAGGCGATCCGGATCAGGAGCCGTCCGGTTTCCAGATGCGGCTGGCCCGCGCCGCCGGGGCGCCTGATTTCGACACCCTGAAGGCCCGCCTGATCGACCTGCGGCTGCAGGCGAGGCGGGCGTTCGACGCCGCCCTGCCGCCATTGAGCGACGGAATCTGATCCGGGCGCCGTTCTACTTCTCGACAGGGTTGCTTCTTGGCCTTCGGGCCAGATGGAGAACATCGAGATGAAGATGACTTTCGGCGGCGTGGCCGTTCTTGCACTGACGCTGGCGGTCGGCGGGACGGCGATCGCCCAGGACTCCCCCGCCGCGTCGCATCGCGCCCGGACGGCCGAGCCGGTCAGCCAGGCCGATTTCGTGCAGCGTCGGGTCGAGCGCCTGCGCGCGGCGGACGCGAACGGCGACGGTCAAGTGACGGCCGAGGAGATGCGCGCCTACGGCCAGGCGCGCCGCGCCGAACGCCTTTCGGCCCGATTTGATCGGCTGGACGCCAACAAAGACGGCGCCCTCAGCCGCGCCGAGTTCGAGGCGCCTCAAGCCCGCGGCGACCGTATGGGCGGGGGCCGTCACGACGGCGCGCGCATGATGCGCGGACATCGGGGCCAAGGTGCTCGGGATCGGGGCGGCCGGATGGGAGCGCAGCGCGCCGAGAGCCGCTACCCCATCGTCATCGCCGAGTCCGAGCGCAAGGCGACCGAGGCCTTCGCGCGAATGGATGCGAACCGCGACGGCGTGCTGACGGTTGAGGAGCGCCGCGCCGCCATGCAGGCCGGTCGCGCCGAGATGCGTCAGAAGCGCGAGCAGCGTCGTTCAAACCCGGCGTCGCCTTCGGCGCCCGCTTCGGAGTAGGGTGATGTCGGGGAAGGCGGTCCGACCGCCCGACCTTTCTGGATGGAGCCAAAGAGGCTGGATTGGCGACGAGCGTCGACCCCGACGAGGATCTGGTGCGCCGCGTGGGCGAAGGCGACCCCGCGGCCATTCAGGCCATGGTCGCGCGCAAGCTGCCGCGCATGCTGTCGCTCGCCCAGCGGATGCTGGGCGATGCGGCGGAGGCTGAGGACGTGGCCCAGGAAGCGATGCTCAGAGCCTGGAGGCAGGCGCCGCGCTGGACCCCTGGCCAGGCGCGCTTCGACACCTGGCTGCACCGGGTGGGGCTCAACCTCTGCTACGACCGTCTGCGGCGCCGGCGCGAGATCGCGACGGACGCCATCCCCGACAGCATCGACGACGGCCCGGCGCCGGATCGGGGCCTGCTGGCCGCCGAGACGGGCGCGCGGGTCGAACAGGCCCTGACGCGCCTGCCCGAACGGCAGCGCGAGGCCATCGTCCTTTGCCACTATCAGGAGCTGGGCAATATTGAAGCCGCCGCCCTGATGGAGATCAGCGTGGAAGCGCTGGAAAGCCTGTTGTCGCGGGGCCGTCGCGCCTTGCGGACCGCCCTGGCGGACATCGCGCCGCATCCAGGCGCTGGGCGTGATGGGCGACAGGGCATGCGAGGCGGCGGCGCTGCAGCGCGCGCCGAACCACTATGGCGGGGGACGAGATGACGACGATGACCCGAGAACGGTTTGAACACCTGGCCGACGCCTATGGCGGCGACCTGCGTCGCTGGCCGCAGAGCGAGCGCGAGGCGGCGCGCGCCCTGGCCGCGACGGACCTTCAGGCTGCGGCCTTGCTGCGGGACGCGGACGGGCTTGACGCCCTGCTGGACGCGGCGCCGCGCGTGGTCGCATCCCACGCCTTGCGCGAACAGGTGATCGCTGCGGCGGCTGGCGCGGGTCTGGGCCGTCGACGCGGCGGCATTGGCGTCATGGCCTGGCTGTCGGGCGCCGGCTGGGCGGCGGCGGCCTGCGCCGGGGCCGTTTTCGGTGTGGTTCTGACCGGCCAGATGACGGCCGACATTCGCGCCGACGCGGTGTTGTATCAGGCCAGCCTGACCAGCGCTGACGATACGGAGGTTCTGGGCGGATGAGCACGAAAGGCTTGAGGATCGCCCTGGCGGCGTCCGTCGCTCTCAACATCTTCGCCGTCGCCGGAGCGGGCGCGGCCTGGATGGCGGCCAGGCAGGTTCAGGAGGCGGCGACCGAAGCGCGCCGGCCGGGCCGCAACGAGCCCGTCTGGTCGGTGGTCGAGGCGCGCCCCCCCGCCGTGCGCGATCAGGTCAAGCGTGAACTGCGCGCCACCGCCCTGGAGGCTCGTCCGGATTTCGAAGAGGCGCGGGCGGCCCGTCGCGAGGCCATCGCCCTGACCCGTTCGGATCAGTTCGATGCGGTGGCGGTCGCCGCCTTGCTGGAACGGTCGCGCGCGTCTGAAATGCGAGGGCGGGCGCGGCTAGAAGCGGGGGCGGTCGAGACGCTGAGCCGTCTGGGCCCGGCGGACCGTGAGGCTCTTGCGCCGATCCTGTCGCGTCACCGTTCCAAGTCGAAGGACGGGCAGGGCGGAGAGAAGGCCTCGACGGAAGGCGCTGAAAAGCCGGCGGTCTAAGGTCGGGCTAAGCGGCGCGCGGCTGGACCCGCTGGACAGGCGCGCCGACGGGGGCCACGGCTCCTTGGGGCGCGCGAAGCGGCAGGTCGAACCAGACGGTGGTGCCGCGTCCCGGTTCGCTGTCGATGGTCATGGCGCCGCCGTGCAGTTCGATCAGCGACTTGGTCAGGGCCAGGCCGAGACCCGTCCCTTGCGTCGACTTGGAGTGCTGGCCCTCCACCTGCTCGAACGGCTGGGCCAGCCTCTCCAGATCCTTGGCGGAGATTCCGATGCCGGTGTCGGCGACCGAGACGCGCACCGTGTCCGCATCGCGCGGAGCGACGATCACCGACACGGCGCCGCCTTCGGGCGTGAACTTCACCGCATTGGAGATCAGATTCAGCAGCACCTGTTTCAGGCCGCGCTGGTCCGCCTCTATGCGCAGGGCCTCGGGGCAGTCCAGCGTGAGGGCCAGCCGCGCCTCCTGCGCCTTGCCCCGCATCAGCCGCACCGCCTCGGCGCACAGCACGTCCAGCGCCATCGGCTCATAGTGCAGCGTCAGCTTGCCCGCCTCGATCTTGGCCATGTCGAGGATGTCGTTGATCAGGCTGAGCAGATGCTGGCCTGAGCCGTGGATGTCGGCGGCGTAGCCCTTGTAGCGGCGGTCGCCCAGGGGGCCGAACATCTCGGCGGCCATGATCTCCGAGAAGCCGTTGATGGCGTTCAGCGGGGTGCGCAACTCATGACTCATATTGGCCAGGAACTCGGACTTGGCCTGGTTGGCGGCCTCGGCGCGGGTCATGGCGACCTCATACTTGCGCGCCAGCAGGGCCAGATTCGCCTGGCTGGCCTCCAGTTCGGCCACCATGGCGCGCAGTTCGTCGGCGGCGCGGCGGCGCTCGGCCTCCTGGCGGCGGATGACGGTGATGTCGGCGCAGATCACCACCGTCCCGCCGTCGCCGGTGAAGCGTTCGGCCATCTGCAGCCAGCGGCCGTCCTTCAGCTCGACCTCGCGCACCCCGGCGCGGCCCCCGGCCGACGGATGTTCGGCCTTGATCGCCTCGGCGGCGATGCGGTTCAGTTCGTCCTTCTGGGCGCCGGGCCGAACCACGCCCTCAGGGAAGGCGAAGGCGTCCTGGAAGCCCTGGTTCCACAGGATCAGCCGTCCGCGCCGGTCGAACAGGACGAAGGCGTCGGACACGCTTTCGATGGCGTCGCGAAGGCGGCTTTCGGCGGCCTGGGCCTGGGCCTTGGTGCGGCGGGCGTCGGTGACGTCCAGCGCCACTCCCATCAGGCTGTCATAGCCGCCGTCGCGACGCGGCTGGCGGGACTGGCCGCGCGCGTCTATCCAGCGGACGCCGCCGTTGCTCAACGGCACGGGAAAGGCCGCTTCGAACACGCCGTCGGCCATGGCCTTGTCCAGGGCCTGGACCATCAACTGGCGATAGCGGGGATGGACCCGCTCGACCATGGCCTGGGTGGTCAGGATGGTTCCCGTCTCCACCTCCAGCAGGGCGGCCATGTAGTCGGACAGGGTCGCTTCGCCCTTGGCCAGATCCCATTCCCATACGCCGCAGCGCGCGGCCTCGACGGCCACGCGGAAACGGCGCTCGGTGTCGGCCCAGCGTCGGCTCGTCCGCATCTGGCGCCAGTTCTGCACCGCGATCACCGCCAGCATCAGCACCACCATCAGCAGGGGCGCGGCCAGCATCCAGGCGTCGTCCAGCCAGGCGGCGAAGGCGTCCGGGCGAGGCAGGGCCGCCACGACAGACAGGCCGGTGTCGCCGATGGGGGCCGCGGCGGCGGTCTGAGGGCGTCCGTCCGGCCGCTTGACCGCCTGGTCCGGCG
>DGIZ01000027.1 GCA_002386585.1 Brevundimonas sp. UBA4609
GTCCCCCGGTCTGCGCCGCTGTGCGGCTTGCCGGAGGATGACGGAAAAAGAGGGTTACGCTCGCCGCTCGACCTTGTGCTCCAGGTTCGGGCGGGGGCGCTCCAGCGGGGGCTCGGACAGGGAGCCGACGTGGATGAAGCCGGCGATGCTCTCGCCGTCCTCGACGCCGAACAGGGCGACGGCGGCCGGGTCGTAGGCGTACCAGTCGGTAATCCAGCTGGCCGAATAGCCCAGGGCGTTGGCCGCGTGCTCCAGGTTCATGCAGACGGCGCCGGCGGACAACTGCTGCTCCCACACCGGAACCTTGTGGCCCTGGATCGGGGTAGAGACGACCAAGACGGTCAGCGGCGGGTTGGCCAGCTTGGCCAGGGAGGCGATCTCCTTGCCGGTGCGGTTCTGGGTCTCGCCCAGGGCGGCGAGGGCCTCGGACAGGTCGGCGCGGCTTTGCGGACCCAGCACGACGAAGCGCCAGGGGAAGAGCTT
This sequence comes from Brevundimonas sp. UBA4609, assembly GCA_002386585.1. Lineage (GTDB taxonomy): Bacteria > Pseudomonadota > Alphaproteobacteria > Caulobacterales > Caulobacteraceae > Brevundimonas > Brevundimonas olei. The sequence goes on from DGIZ01000027.1 coordinate 484, forward strand.
GCCGTGGTCCGGCGTGCGGACACCCAGCAGAAGCATCTGCTCGATCTCGGCGTCCGAGGGGCCGGGCAGGGTCAGCGACTGGGCCGGGGCCGAGCGGCGCACGGCCAGGCGCGACAACAGCTCTTCCGAACGGACGGGCAGGGGCAGGGGGGAAGCGAGGTCTGTCTGGCTCATGGCGGATAGCTAGGCTTTCGGGACGCGCTGCGCCATAGCAGGGGCATGAGTCAGATCCGCGACATCAAGCCTCGCTGGGCCGAGGGCCTGCCCGACACGCCGCCGTGGCGCAGCCTGGGCGACAGCGTTCTGGTCGACACGCCCTGGATGCGGGTGACGCGCCACCCGGCCGTCGCGCCGACGGGGGCCGAGGCCGACTATGTGGTCGTGCGGCCTCGGAACGTGGGGACGGGCGTGCTGCCGCTGCATGACGACGGGACGGTCAGCCTGGTCGGGCAGCACCGCTTCGCCCTGATGCGCTACTCGTGGGAGATGCCCGAGGGCGGGGCGCCGGAGGGGGAAGACCCGTTCGAGGCCGTGAAGCGCGAACTGGCCGAAGAGGCGGGGCTGACGGCGACGCACTGGCGCGCGGCGCTGGACGTGGACCTGTCCAACTCCATCACCGACGAGCGGGCGATGACCTGGGTGGCCTGGGGGCTGGAGGCGACCGGGACGGCGCCGGATGAGACGGAGGTCTTTCTGTCCGCACGCGTCCCCTTTGGCGAGCTGATGGCCGAGATCACGCGCGGCGCGGTGCGCGACGGGCTGACGGTGGCGACGGCCTATCGCGCCTACCATATGGCGCGGGAGGGCGAACTGCCGGCCGCGCTGGCGCGCGCCATGCTGGGCGCGTAGGATCGCCGCCTGAAGTCGAAGGAAGCCTGATGGCCAAGCTGGAAGTCGTGCCGAAGCAGCCGGACCTGTGGACGCAACTGCGCGCCGCCGCCGAGGACGCCGCGCGCGAGGAGCCGCGCCTGGCGTCGCAACTGAACGCCGTGGTCCTGGCGCACGACGACTTCGCCGGGGCGTTGAGCTTCCAGATCGCGCGCAAGCTGGGCGATGCGGAACTGGGCGCCATGACGGTGCGCGAGGTGGCCCTGTCGGCCTTCGCCGCCGATCCGGGCATCGTCGCCGCCGCCGAGGCTGATTTGAAGGCGGTGCAGGAGCGTGATCCGGCGATCCGATCGCTGTTGCAGCCCTTCATGTATTTCAAGGGGTTCCAGGCGTTGCAGGCTTGGCGGGTGGCGCACTGGCTGTGGGATCAGGACCGCGACACCCTGGCCTTCCATTTCCAGAGCCGGATTTCGGAGCTGTTCCAACTGGACATCCACCCGGCGGCGCGGATCGGCTCGGGCGTCTTTCTGGATCACGGCACGGGCATCGTCATCGGCGAGACGGCTGTGGTGGGCGACGAGGTGTCCATGCTGCACGCCGTGACCCTGGGCGGAACCGGGGCCGAGCGCGGCGACCGTCACCCGAAGATCGGCCGCGGCGTCCTGCTGGGCGCCGGGGCCAAGGTGCTGGGCAACATCACGGTCGGCGACTACGCCAAGGTGGCGTCCGGCTCGGTGGTGCTGAAGCCGGTGCCGGCGGGCTGCACCGTGGCGGGGGTGCCTGCAAGGCTGGTCAACTGTCCGACCGACGCCACGCCCGCGCGGACCATGGACCATACGCTGTCCGACATCGTCTATGATTTCGTGATCTGAGAGGGCGCGTCTGTGGACGCCTGACGCGCGGGCTTCCCAAGGCGGGGCGGCTTCTCTAGGGTCCGCGGCCAACGACATGCGCCCCCGGCGCCAAAGCGAGGCTACCCCGTGAAAGAATCCGATCTGAAGCGCGTTGAGACGCACCTGAAGCGCACCTTCAACCACGGCGGCGTCAAGGTGAAGGCCCGTAAGGTCGCGGACTCCGCCGAAGTCTATGTCGATGACGAGTTCATCGGCGTGGTGTTCGAAGATGAGGACGAAGCCGGCTCCTTCATGTTCGAAATGGCCATCCTGGCGGAAGACCTGCCGGAATAGGCAGTCTCGACAATCGAGAATTGAAGAAGGCCGGAGAGGGCGTCCTCTCCGGCCTTCCTTGCATTTGCGATCAGTCTTCGATCACCAGCCGAACAGACGGGCGAAGAAGCCCTTCTTCTTTTCGGGGGCGGGCGTGTCGACGGGCTTCACCGGCTCGACCGCCGCAGCGGCGGCGGCGGGCGCCGTG
>DGIZ01000218.1:0-6746 GCA_002386585.1 Brevundimonas sp. UBA4609
CGGCGCTGGCGGGGCTGGTGCTGTTGGCCACGCGGCAGGCGCGGCCGGACCGGCGCGATCTGATGTCCCTGGCGGTGATCGCGGTCGGGGTGGTGGTCGGTTTCCCCCTGCTGTCGGCCCTGGCCCTGCAGCATATGACCTCGGCCCGGTCGATCGTCTTCATCGGCCTGTTGCCGCTGTCCACGGCCATCTTCGGCGTAATGAGAGGCGGGGAGAGGCCGCACCCGCTGTTCTGGCTGTTCTCCGGTCTGGGCAGCGCCACGGTGATCGGTTTCGCCTTCAGCAGCCACGGCGACGGAGCGTGGACCAGCGACCTGCTGATGCTGGCCTCCATCGTCATCTGCGGTCTGGGCTATGCCGAGGGCGGCATACTGGCGCGGCGTCTGGGCGGTTGGCAGGTCATCTGCTGGGCGCTGGTGCTGTCGGCGCCGATCATGCTGGTGGTGGCGGCGCTGGACCTGCCCGCCGACTGGAGCGCCATCGGGGCGCCGGCGTGGAGCGGGCTGGCCTATGTCTCGGTCTTCTCGATGCTGATCGGCTTCATCTTCTGGTATCGCGGCCTGGCGATGGGCGGCATCGCCAGCGTGGGGCAGCTTCAACTGCTCCAGCCCTTCTTCGCCCTGGCGCTGGCGGGGCTGGTGCTGCACGAGGCCGTGCCGTGGACCATGGTCGCGGCGGCCGCACTGACGGTGGCCAGCGTCGCCGTGGCCCGCCGTTATGCCTGAGACGGGAGGGTCAGGCCTTCATCGACCCCGTTTCGATGTAGCGCTGGTGCCACGACAGCGCCTCGGTCAGCAGGTGCGGCGACTGCAGGCCGTATGACCCTTCCAGCGCGCGGTCGTAATAGTCCTTCAGCGCGTCGCGATAGTCGGGGTGCGCGCAGTTGGCGATGATGACCCGCGCGCGCTGCTTGGGCGACAGGCCGCGCAGGTCGGCCAGCCCCTGTTCCGTGACGATGACCTGCACGTCCTGGGTGATGTGGTCGACGTGGCTGGCCATGGGGACGATGGCCGAGATCTTGCCGCCCTTGGCCGTCGACGGGGTGACGAAGCAGGAGATGTAGGCGTTGCGCGCAAAGTCGCCCGAACCGCCGATGCCGTTCTGGATGCGCGACCCCATGACGTGGGTCGAGTTGACGTTGCCGTAGATGTCGGCCTCGATCAGGCCGTTCATGGCGATGCAGCCCAGACGGCGGATGATCTCCGGGTGGTTCGAGATTTCCTGCGGGCGCAGGATGATCTTGCCGCGGAACTGCTCCATCCGGCTGTTCAGATCGGCGGCGGCCTCGGGGCTGAGCGAGAAGGCGGTGGCCGAGGCGACGGTCAGCTTGCCCGAGTCCAGCAGGTCCAGCATCCCATCCTGCAGCACCTCCGTATAGGCGGTCAGGTTCTCGAAAGGACTGTCCTGAAGGCCGGCCAGCACGGCGTTGGCGACATTGCCCACGCCCGATTGCAGCGGCAGCAGATGGGCGGGCAGGCGGCCCAGCTTCACTTCATGCTGCAGGAACTCGATCAGGTGGCCGGCGATGGCCGTGGCGCTGGCGTCGGGCGCGGCGAAGGGCAGGTTGCGGTCGGGGCTGTCGGTCTCGACGATGGCGGCGATCTTCGACGGATCGACGCGGAAGACCGTCTCGCCGATCAGGTCGGTCGGCCTGGTCAGGGGGATCGGCACGCGCGCGGGCGGCAGGGCCGTGCCGTAGTAGATGTCGTGCATCCCCTCCAGCGCGGCGTTCTGCCAGCCGTTGACCTCCAGGATGATGCGGTCGGCGCGGTCCAGCCAGGTCTTGTTGTTGCCGATGGATGACGAGGGGATCAGCGCCCCGTCCTCGCGGATGCCCGACACCTCGACCACCGCCGTCTCCAGCGGACCGAGGAAGCCTTGCCAGGCCACCGGCGCCACCTGCGACAAGTGCATGTCCAGGTATTCCATCTCGCCCTTGTTGATCTTCTCACGCGCGACGGGATCGGAGTTATAGGGCAGGCGGAACTCGATGCCGTCGGCCTTGGCCAGGGCGCCGTCCAGTTCAGGCCCGGTCGAGGCGCCGGTCCAGACCTTCAGCCGGAACGGGTTGCCGGCTGCGTGCTCGGCCTCGATCCGCTCGGCCAGGGCCATGGGCACGACCTTGGGATAGCCCGAGCCGGTGAAGCCGCTCATGCCCACGGTCGAGTTGGCCGGGATCAGGGCGGCGGCGTCCTGGGCGGACATGATCTTCGACTTGAGGGCGGCGTTACGGACGCGGGACATCGCAAACCTGACGACTGGAGCCGGGGAGGGCTCAAGGAACGACGCGGACATAGGCGCCGCATCACCCTGATTCCAATACGGCTTTGGTCGTAACACGCCGTGATCACAAAGGCGTTAGCCGTAGGATCTGTCCTCCGCGGACAGCGCCATGATCGCTGGATACACGCCTTGCAGTCCATTGAGGGCGCGAGGCTTGATGACTCACCGAGCACGAAAAAACGCCGGAGCTTTCGCCCCGGCGTTTCTGCATCTCGCGTTGTGCGACGGCTTAGCCGCGCTGGGCCAGCGGCACGTAGTCGCGCTCGGTCGGGCCCGTGTACAGCTGGCGCGGACGGCCGATCTTCTGCGACGGATCGGCCATCATTTCCTGCCACTGGGCGATCCAGCCCACGGTGCGCGCCAGGGCGAACAGCACGGTGAACATGGTGGTCGGGAAGCCCATGGCCGACAGGGTGATGCCCGAATAGAAGTCGACGTTCGGGAACAGCTTGCGCGAGGTGAAATATTCGTCCTGCAGGGCGACGGCTTCCAGTTCCTTGGCGACCTGGAACAGCGGGTCGTTCTCGCGGCCCGTGGCGGCCAGCACCTCATAGGCCGACTGCTGCATGACCTTGGCGCGCGGGTCGTAGTTCTTGTACACGCGGTGGCCGAAGCCCATCAGCTTGTACTTGCGCGCCTTCACGCCCTCGATGAACTCGGGGATGCGGTCCGGGGTGCCGATTTCCTTCAGCATGTTCAGCGCCTCTTCGTTGGCGCCGCCGTGCGACGGGCCCCACAGGCAGGCGATGCCGGCGGCGATACAGGCGAACGGATTGGCGCCCGACGAACCGGCCAGGCGGACGGTCGAGGTCGAGGCGTTCTGTTCGTGATCGGCGTGCAGGATGAAGATGCGGTCCATGGCGCGTACCAGGGCCGGGTCGACCTGATAGTCCTCGGCCGGGACGGCGAAGCACATGCGCAGGAAGTTCTCGGCGTACGACAGGTCGTTGCGCGGCGAGATGAAGGGCTGGCCAATATGGTACTTGTAGGCGCGGGCCGCGATCGTCGGCATCTTGGCGATCAGGCGGATGGCCGAGATGTTGCGCTGGACCGGGTCATGGATGTCCAGGCTGTCGTGATAGAAGGCCGACAGGGCGCCGACGGTGCCGACCATGATCGCCATCGGATGAGCGTCGCGACGGAAGCCTTCGAAGAAGCGGTCGAACTGGGCGTGCAGCATGGTGTGGCGCGTGACGCACTGCTCGAACTCTTCGAATTCGGCGGCGTTCGGCAGTTCGCCGTGCAGCAGCAGGTGACAGACTTCCAGGAAGTTGGACTTGGAGGCCAGTTGGTCGATGGGGTAGCCGCGGTGCAGCAGCACGCCTTCATCGCCGTCGATGTAGGTCAGACCCGATTCGCAGGCCGCCGTGGAGGTGAAGCCGGGATCGAAGGTGAAGGCGCCGGTTCCGCCGTACAGCTTGCGAATGTCGATGACGTCCGGGCCGGTCGAGCCGGAAAGGACGGGGAGCTCAACAGTCTTGTCCTGGTAGGACAGGGTCGCCGAGCCGGCGGGTTTCGCTTGTTCAGTCATCTAGGCCCCTTGTTCTTCCTTGGACCGGCGCGCGGGGAGGCGGGCGGCCTGAGTTGGTTATGGGTGATCACTTAGTCTGTTGCAGCGCATCATCCAAGCGCCCGAGGCTTTCGTCGCGTCCGAGCGCGCAAAGCGTTCGGGCGATATCGGGCGACGCCGAGCCAGCCGTCAAGGCAGCGCGCATGGAAGGGCCGATTTTTCCGAAGCCTACGCCTTCCTCCTGGGCGAAAACCTTAAGTTCCGCCTCCAAGGCGAAGACGTCCCAGCTCTGGAAAAGTCCCAGTCGTTCACGCAGTCGTGAGATTCGCAGCCCGCTTTCGCCCTGCAGCAAAGCCGCTGATTTCTCGTTCAACGGGAGTGGACGCGCCTGCAACACGAATGCCGTTTGGTCGGCGAGTTCCGGTATGGTCTTGGCGCGATCCTTGATGAAGGGCATGGCCCGCAGCAGCCGTTCCTCGTCATCCGGCTGCAGCGCGCGGCCGCGCGCCAGATGGGCGTCCAGCGTCAGCTTGGCCAGACGGTCGTCGTCGGCCAGGCGCAGCCAGTGGGCGTTGACGTGGGCCAGTTTGTCGAAGTCCAGGCGGGCGGGCGCCTTGTTGACGCCGGTCAGGTCGAACCAGGCCAGGGCCTGCTCGTCGCTGAACAGCTCGTCGTCGCCGTGGGCCCAGCCCAGACGGGCCAGATAGTTGCGCATGGCCTCGGGCAGATAGCCCATGTCGGCGTACTCATGCACCGCCTGGGCGCCGTGGCGCTTGGACAGCTTGGCGCCGTCCGGGCCGTGGATCAGGGGGATGTGGGCGAAGGTCGGCCGCGTCCAGCCCAGGGCGTTGTAGATCAGGCTCTGGCGGGCGGCGTTGTTCAGATGATCGTCGCCGCGGATGACGTGGGTCACGCCCATGTCGTGGTCGTCCACCACCACGGCCAGATTGTAGGTCGGCGCTCCGTCCGAGCGGAGGATGACCAGATCGTCCAGCGATGCGGATTCCCAGCGCACGGTTCCCTGCACCGCATCGTCGACCACGACAGCCTGATCCAGCGGGCGGCGGAAGCGCACCGTGTGCGGCTTGGCCAGATCGTCGACGCCGGGCTCGCGGTCGCGCCAGGGCGAGACGAAGTCGCGGCCCTCGGCCTTGGCCTGGTCCCGCAGGGCCGTGGTCTCGTCGGCGGTCAGGAAGTCACGATAGGCGTGGCCGCCCGCCAGCAGTTCATTGATCACCTCGCGGTGACGGTCGGCGCGCGCGAACTGGAAGACCGGCTCTTCGTCGCCGAACAGCTCCAGCCACGACAGGCCGTCGAAGATGGCCTTCACCGCCTCATCCGTCGAACGCTCGCGATCGGTGTCCTCGATGCGGATCAGGAATTTGCCCCCGCGTCCCTTGGCGTACAGCCAATTGAATAACGCGGTTCTCGCCCCGCCGATATGCAGGTAGCCTGTGGGCGAGGGGGCGAAGCGGGTGACGACGGTCGAGGAAGGGGAGGTCATAGAGGCAGGGTCCATAGGGCAGGGTCTTATACGCCCGCCCGTGGGGAAGCGAACCCTTATGGCCCGGTTAATTGACAGCCTGGGCGACGATGCGCGGTCCCAGGCGGATCGTTGGCCGCTGTGGTCATCCGTCTGTTTCGGGGCGGGATGCGGCTGCTACTTCATCCTGAAAGAGGAACCAGCGACGTGGCCGCTGGCTGCGGCGGGCCTGGCGCTGTTGGGCCTCTGGCTTGTCGGTCGGGCGCGGGGGCTGCCGCGTGCCGCGACACTAAGCCTGCTTATGCTGGCCTGTTTCAGCGGCGGCCTGGCGGTGGCCAAGCTGAGGGCCGAGGTGGTGGCGGCGCCCATCGCACCAGCGGACATGGCGCCGACCCAGATCGAAGGGTGGGTGATGGACGTGGATTCGCCGGGCCAGAACGGCGCTCGCATTGTCGTGGCGCCGGTTCGGGTGCGGGGTCTGACGGCCGAGGCGGCGCCCGAGCGGTTGCGCGTGACGGTGAAGGGCGCGCCGCCGCCGCCCGGCGCGGCCATCCGCGTCTTCGGCATCCTGAACCCGCCTCCGCCCCCCGCCAGCCCCGGCGCCTATGACTTCGGCCGCAACGCCTATTTTCAGGGCATGGGCGGGACGCTGTTCGCACTGGGACCGACGCGCGCCGCCGATCTGGCTCCGCCGCCATGGCGGGTGCGGATGGAGATGAGGGTCAACGCCGTTAGATACGCCCTGGCCGAGCGGATCGTGGCGCGTCTGGGCGAGCGGACGGGCGGGGTGGCGGCGGCCATGACGACGGGGCACGAGACCTGGATCCAGAGCCCGGACCTGGACGCCATGCGGGATTCGGGACTGGCGCACATCCTGTCGATCTCGGGCCTGCACATGGCGGTCGTCGGGGGTTTCGTCTTCTTCACGGTGCGCCTGCTGGTGGCGGCCTGGCCGTGGCTGGCGCTGCGCGTGTCGGGCAAGAAGGTTGCGGCGATCGCCGGTCTGATTGCCGTCGGGACGTATCTGGTGATCTCGGGCGCGCCGCCGCCGGCCGAGCGGGCGGCGGTCACGGCCTCCATCGCCTTCCTGGCCGTCCTGGCGGACCGGCAGGCGGTAACGATGCGGGCGTTGGCGGCGGCGGCCTTCGTGGTCCTGTTGCTGCGGCCGGAAGCCGTGGTGACGCCGGGGTTCCAGATGTCGTTCGCGGCGACGGCGGCTCTGGTCGCCCTGGTCGAGGTCTGGCCGCGTCGTATCCGCGAGTTCGCCGCGCCCTGGCCTATCGTCATGGTGCAGAGGTTCGGCAGCTGGCTGCTGGCCGCCTGCGCCGCCAGTCTGGTGGCGGGCATGGCGACGGGGCCGTTCGCCATGCAGCATTTCAATCGGACGGCCGTCTATGGGCTGATCGCCAACCTGGCGACGGCGCCGCTGGCGGACTTCATCATGATGCCCGCCCTGGCGCTGGGGGCGGC
>DGIZ01000218.1:6981-7753 GCA_002386585.1 Brevundimonas sp. UBA4609
GCCCTGGCGCTGGGGGCGGCGCTTGAGCCTTTGGGACTTGGCGCGCCCTTCCTGTGGCTGGCGGGGAAGTCTGTGGACGGCATGCTGGCCATCGGCCACTGGGCGGCGAGTCTGCCCGGCGCGGTTCAGGCGATCCCCAGCGCTCCGGCGGCGGCCCTGCCGGTCGCCTTCCTGGGCATACTGTTCATGTGCCTGTGGCGCGGACGATGGCGATGGGTGGGCCTGCCGTTCGCGGCGGCGGTGCTGATCTGGCCGCGCCCGGCGCCGCCGGACGTGTGGATCGGCGACGGCGGAGCGAACGCGGCGTATCGGCAGGGGGAGCAGGCGGTCGTGATGCGGCCTGCCGTGCGTCAGTTCGCCAGCGACCTGTGGTCGCGACGGCGGGGGCTGGAAGCGTTCGGGCGGCCGGGCGAAGGCTGGACCTGCAAGCGCTCCTTCTGCGCGCCGGAAGAGCGGGAGGGCGCGCTGGCCCTGTGGTGGGGCAAGGCGGCGCCGGGCGCGGAGCAGATGGATCAGATGTGCCGCAACGCCGAGGTGATCAGCGTGCGGGCCGTGGTCGCGGCCTTGCCGCCGTCATGCGAGGGGCGGCTGGTGCTGGACGGCGCCGATCATGCGCGCGGCGGCTCGGTGGAGTTGTGGCGGGATGAGGCGGGCGGCTGGCGCGCCCTATGGGCGGCGGAGGTGCGGGGACGGCGGCCGTGGAGCGGAGGCGGGACGGATTAGGCGTTGACCCTCAATCCCGCTCATCCCGGCGGACGCCGGTATGAGCGGA
>DGIZ01000145.1 GCA_002386585.1 Brevundimonas sp. UBA4609
TGTCCGGCAGGGCCAGCGCCGCCTGATCCAGCGTCATCTCCCGCGCCGTCTCGCCCAGCACGGCTGCCCGACCGTCGCGCTCGGCCGTGGTCGCCCCCAGCGCCTGAACCAGCGGCGACAGGGCGTCCCTCGTCGCCATCGGCCGGTCGATGACATAGCCGGTCACCCCGCCGTCCACCGCCCCGACCGTAAAGTCCGCTTCGGACAGCCCTCCTCGCTTCAGGATCGCCTCAATTAGCCCGCGCGCATCACCGCCCATCCGCCCGTTCAGCCAGTGCCCCGTGCGCCAGGCGCCCGCGTCCGCCCACACCTGATCCAGCGCCGGAAACGCCGGATAGGGCCGCGCGTCCCAGCACCAGACGTCCGCCCCTTCCAGCATCCGCCCGCCATAGACGCCCGAGACCGGGTTGTTCGCCGGCTGCGCATAATGCTCCAACACCGCCTCGATCAGCCGCCGCTGCATCCGGTCGTCGCGCGCGCCGGTCGAGTGCGGCGGCAGGGCGTTCTCGCTGCTCTTGGGGTCCTGGAACAGGTTCGGCGCATTGCCCCCGCGATCCACCGCCGCACAGCCGAACTCGGTCAGCCGGATCGGCTTCATCCCCGGAACCCAGGCCGTCGGCGCCGCCTGCCGCACGCCGCCGATCCGCTCATGATGCGCGTTCGACCACCAGCCCTTCAGATCCTTGTAGCGCCAGATCCAGTCCTCGCCGTGGGCGCCGTCCTCGATCGGCGTGCGCCGCTGCGCCGCCCGATCCGCCGCGTTGGCGTAGAACCAGTCATACCCCTCGCCGCCCGCGACCTGCGTCGCCAGATAGGCCGGGTCCGACGGCCCATTGAAACCGTCCGCGTCCCGCCCGCCGTCGCCGCCGCGCCAGTCGCCCATCGGCGGATACCAGTCGATCCCGACGTAATCGATGTTCGGGTCCGCCCACAAAGGATCGAGGTGAAACCTTGCCTCTCCATCCCTCTGCCAACCGAAATACTCCGACCAGTCGGCGGCATAGCTCAGCTTCACCCGCGCCCCGACCACCGCCCGGCACTCGGCCGCCAGCGCCCGAAACTGCGCCACCGCCGGAAAGCCGCCACTGGCATCGCGCGTCCAGGTCAGCCCCCGCATCTCCGAGCCGATCAGCAGGCCGTCCGCCCCCTCATCCGCCGCCATCCGGGCATAATGCAGCGCCAGCCGCCTCAGCCCCCAGCCGTCCGCCGTCCCGAACAGGGCCTCCACCTCAGCCGTCGCCCCCGCGCCGTCCGTCCCCGCGATCCGGCCCCGCCACGGATAGCCGGGACAATCCATGAAGACGAAGGGATACAGCGTCACCTCCAGCCCGCGCGCCTTCAGCGCCCGGATCGCCTGCCGCACGCTGTCGTCTGAGGGCGTCCCGCCATAGGCCGGGCCGCCGCCCGCCTGGGAGATCAGATGGGCGTCCGCACGCCCCAGCCCCGCCACGCCCCAGACCAGCGGCCGGGTCGGCTTGTCGCGCCGCTCCACCCCTGGCCGGATGCGGCAATGGCCCATCCGCACGTCATCGCCGAACCAGCCGACCACCAGACTGACCCGCTTCAACCTCGGCGCCTGGGCCGTCAGCTGATCCAGCGAGGCCTCCAGGTCCGTCTGACCCGCCGTCAGATGCACGTTCTCCGGCGTGGACTTCGCCAGCCCCTCGCGTCGCATCACCGGCTCGGTCGCCAGGCAAAACTCCCCCGCGCCGGGGATCAGGCAAACGCCCTCCAGCCGGTCCTCCAGCTGCGGCGCCGCCCCCTGCGGCCGCCGGAACACCTCGAACGCCAGCTGCGGCGGCCGGTCGCCATAGGCGTCCAGCGGCAGATCCTCGAACACCACATAGGCCGTGCCGCGATAGGCGGACGCCCGCCCCTCCACCGCCTCGATCAGCGGGTCGGGCGTCTGATCCTCGGTCCCGCGATGCAGCCGCATCGTCACGCCCGCCATATCCATCGGCTGGCCGTCGGCCCAGACCCGCCCGATCCCGTCGATCGGCCCCTCGCACAGGGCCACGGCGAAGCTCAGCGAATAGGCGTAGTCGACCGTCTTCTGACCGCCCTTGCCGCCCGACCGCTTCTCCTTCCTCTCCAGAAAGCGCGCGGCCCAGATCACCTGCCCGACCACCCGCGCCCGCCCGAAGACGCAGGCCATCGGCGCCCCCTCGGCCGAGGACTGCAGTTTCAGCCCCTCCAGCCTCGGCCCGACCTGCCGCGCAGGCGACAGCCCAGCGATCAGCCAGTTATCCGCCGCCCGCCCGAGAACACCGCCGATAAAGCCCCCGATCGGCCCGCCCAGCGCCGACCCGATCCCGCCCAGAACGACCTGCGCCATGCCTGCTCCTTCTTAGAAATTCGGCCAGCGAAACGCCGCGACCAAACGCCTGCGCCTCCACGCCCCCATCCAGCTTTCGACCACCGACCGCCCCCAATAGGCGTGGATCATCCGCCGCTCCGCCCCCCCCATGCTCTCGGAAAGCTCGGCGCTCAGGATCGCGCAGTGCTTGGCCGGACATCCCGCCGCCATGCGGAACAGCAGCACATCGCCCAGCCCCGCCTGCTCCGGCGCGATCTCCACCAAACGCCGCCGCGCGGCGGCCCACAGCGTCTCCTCGCCCCCGACCTCGGCCCAGTCGGGGCGATAGGGCGGCGGCGCCTCCGGCTCCTCGCCGACCACCTCGCGCCACACTCCACGCACCAGGCCCAGGCAATCTGCCCCCTCGCCCTTCACGCTGGCCTGATGCCGATAGGGCGTCCCCAGCCACCCCCGCGCCGCCGCCACAATCAACGCACGCCGCGCCTCTCCCTCCCCTTCATGGGGAGGGTGGTCGCGCAGCGACCGGGTGGGGAGGGCCAGGCGATCCGGGCTCGGCGTCTGAACAGACTTGCCGCCCCCACCCGACTTCGCCCTTCGGGCTCAGCCACCCTCCCCATGAAGGGG
>DGIZ01000074.1:0-1941 GCA_002386585.1 Brevundimonas sp. UBA4609
CGTCCGCCGGGATGAGCGGTGATTTAGGTCTTCGCCAGATTTTTCAGTCGATAGAGCGCCTCCAGCGCCTCGCGCGGGGTGAAGAAGACGTCGGCGACGATCTCCTGCGGCACCACCCCGAGCGCCGAGCGGGCGTCGCGCGCCTCATGGTCGATGTCGCGATCCCAGATGCGGACCGTCCCCTCGGACTTGTTCACCACCCCGGCGATGATGTTGATCAGGGTCGACTTGCCCGCGCCGTTCGGGCCCAGCAGGCCGAACATCGAGCCGCGCGGCACCGTCAGGTCGACCCCGCGCAGGGCCGTCTTCGGCGGCGACTTGCGCGAGCCCTTGTAGGTCTTCTTCAGCCCCCTGACCTCGATGGCGTTGACGGGCAGGCGAGGCGTTTGTGTCATGGCGCGGACTTCAACTCAGGCAGGTGTCGGGGAGGCGGGGCCGGACGGCATAGGTAGGGGGCCAAGGGCCGTTCGCCAAGCGCCTCAGGGCGCCGAACTGGACAAGTCTGCGAGACGATATGTCAAAGTCGCTTGACGACTGTATTGGTTGTGTCTAGCGTGCTTGTCAGAAAGACAACTTCCCTTGGATTAAGGACACGCCATGACCGCCGCCGTCTCCGCCCGCAAGCCCCTGACCCGCACCCGCCTGATCGGCTTCATCGCCATGGGGTTCTGTGTCGTCGGCTATGCCGGCTTCACCCTGGCCCTGCTGGCGGGCAAGCTTGAGTATCTGCCCATGGCCCAGGCGGCGGTCATCGCCGCGGTCGCCGCCGTGGTCGGCGAGATCGGCCTGTGGGTCGGCGCGGGCTGCCTGGGCCTGACCCTGTTCAAGAAGCGCAAGGCCCTGTTCGATCGGGTGATGGGCCGCAAGGCGCCGGCCTCGGACGTTTGACCTGACGGTCCGGTCCGCCTAGGAACGGCGCAAAGCCTTTCCAGACCGGACCGGATCATGCCTCCCCGCCATCTCGAAGCCGTCATTCCTCCGCCCGAAGAGATCGTGGTCTCGACCAAGCGCGTCGCCTGCGACGGCGGCGGCGGGGCCCTGGGCCACCCGCTGGTCTACATGGACATGGGCGAGGACGACTTCATCGAGTGCGGCTACTGCGACCGCCGCTTCGTGCTGTCGGCCCATCCGCACCCCGAGAGCGAATATCTCGACCCGGCGGCCCGCCCGCCCGAGGCGCACTGAGTCCGGTCATGCGCTATCTGCACGCCATGGTTCGGGTGAAGGATCTGGACGCCTCGATGCGTTTCTACCGCGACCTGCTGGGTCTGGAGGAGACGCGGCGCGCCGACTATGAGGCCGGCCGCTTCACCCTGGTCTATCTGGCGGCGCCCGCCGACAAGGCCCGCGCCGAGGCCGAGAAGTCGCCCGAGGTCGAGCTGACCTACAACTGGGACGATCAGGACTACGACGGCGGCCGCAACTTCGGCCACCTGGCGTTTCAGGTCGACGACATCTACGCCGCCTGCCAGCGGCTGATGGACGGCGGCGTGGTCGTCAACCGCCCGCCGCGCGACGGCCACATGGCCTTCGTCCGCTCGCCGGACGGCATCTCGATCGAGCTGCTGCAGGCGGGCGAGCGCCTGGCCCCGGCCGAGCCCTGGGCCTCCATGCCGAACGTGGGGGCCTGGTGAGCGTTTCGGCGCGGCTGATCCTGGGCCTGGCGGTCCTGAGCCTGGGCGCCTGCGCCTCGGTGACGGAGACCAATCCGGCGCGGACGGCCACCGACATGCTGCTGGTCAACCGCGCCGCCGACCGGGCGGTCGAAGGCCTGACCCTGCCGATCCCCCAGGGCGCGCGCGTCTTCGTCGACGAGACCTATTTCCAGGCCGAGAACGCTCGCTATGCGTTGAGCGCCATCCGCGCCGCCCTGTCGGAAGCGGGCTACGCCATCGTGCGCGAGCGCGGCGAGGCCGACGCCATCTTCGAGGTGCGCGCCGG
>DGIZ01000074.1:2181-27436 GCA_002386585.1 Brevundimonas sp. UBA4609
GAGAGCCTGAACGTCGTCTCCCTGCCGGAGCTGTCGCTCTACTCCAACCGCGACCGCATGGGCGTGGCCGAGTTCTCGGGCTTCCTCTACGACGCCCGCACGGGGATGCCGCTGGGCGCCGTCACGCCGATGATCGGCCAGTACAAGATCCGCAGCCACAAGGCCTTCATGATGATCACCTGGGGCCAGCAGCTGGCCCAGCCGGGCGAGCGTGATCCGGGTTCGAGCTGGAAGGAATTCTAGCGCGAGCGCTCGCTCCGTTCGCGGAGCGAGACAGCCGCTTCGGACCGTGTTAGGGCGCAGGTGAGCATAAGGCGTTGGCCGCGCTCATCCGTTCGCCGCCGCCGCAAGAGACGCCCTTGTCCTTCTTCCACGCCGGTCCTGCGCCGAAAGGCTCCGGTCTTCGCCGAGGCGCCCTGCGCGACGGGCTGGACCTGGCGCCGGGGATGAAGGTCGGCCTGTTCGGCGGCTCGTTCAATCCGGCCCACGACGGCCACGCCCATGTGGCGGCCACCGCCATGCAGCGGCTGGACCTGGACCGGGTGGTCTGGCTGGTCTCGCCGCAGAATCCGCTGAAGTCCGGACACGAGACCGCCCCACTGGCCGAACGCATGGCCTCGGCGCGCGCCGTGGCGGCGAGCGTCGGCCCGGCCATGATCGTCTCGGACTTCGAGACGCGGGCGGGCACGCGCTGGACCGTCGACACCCTGCGCGCCATCGTCGCCCGTCATCCGGGCGTGCATTTCGTCTGGCTGATGGGATCGGACAATCTGGCGGGCTTCCATCGGTGGAGAGGCTGGACCGACATCATGCGGCTGATGCCGGTGGCGGTGATCGCCCGGCCGGGCAGTCTGCTGGACAGCCGTACGGCCCCGGCGGCGGCGCGCTTCGCCCGCTATCGCATTCCCGCCGCCCAGGCGGGTCTGCTGCCCAATCTCGAGGCGCCGGCCTGGACCTATCTGACCGCGCCGCTGAACCACCGCTCCTCCACCGCCATCCGGGCCACGCGCGCGGCGGGGTGAAGAGTCGTCGCAGGCCGGGTGACCTTTCACGCCGGGCGTGCTAGACTGGAGTTTTAGTAATCGCCTCGGAGCCCTCCGCTGACCCCCTCGACCGCGCATGATGCGCAAGACGCCGTTTCGAACGCGGCGCACGAAATGGACCTGATGGATTCCGTCCATTCCGAAGACGGTCAGGCCGAGGACGGCCCCAGTAGCGACGAGCGCCAGCCCCTGCCGGTCGGCGCGACCGAGCTGGAGCAGGCCATCCTTGCCAAACTCGACGAAGACAAGGCCCAGGACATCGTCCTGATCGACCTGCGCGGCAAGAGCCCGATGTCCGACGCCATGATCGTGGCCTCGGGCCGCTCGCACCGCCACGTCGGCGCCGTCGCCGACCACCTGCTGCGCCTGTTCAAGGAGCAGGGGCTGGGCAAGGTGAAGGTCGAAGGCCTGCCGCATTGCGACTGGGTGCTGCTGGATGCGGGCGACGTCATCGTCCACCTGTTCCGCCCGGAAGTGCGCACCTTCTACAACATCGAAAAGATCTGGGCGGTCGACAGCGCCCACCGCGGCGGTCCTGTCCGCGGCTGATCTTTCCTCTGACGGCGGGCTGACCTCATGAAGCTGGCGATCGCGGCCATCGGCAAGCCGGGCCGCGGTCCCGAGGCCGCCCTGGCCGACGACTACGCCCGGCGGGCCACCCTTTCGGGGCGGCCGCTGGGCCTGGGTCCCCTCGAACTCATCGACCTTGAGCCGAAGAAGCCCGGCAAGGCGCTGGAGGCCGAGTTGCTGCTCGCCGCCGCCGAAGGCGCGCATCTGATCGCCTGCGACGAGCGGGGGCGGACCTATTCCTCGCGCGCCTTCGCCGACCACGTGGCCGCCTTGCGCGATCAGGGGGAGCGGCGGCTGGTCTTCGTCATCGGCGGCGCCGACGGCCTGGACGAGAGCGTGCGCCGCGCCGCCCGTTCGACCCTGGCCTTCGGGCCGCAGACCTGGCCCCACGCCCTGGCGCGCGCCATGCTGGCCGAGCAACTGTATCGGGCCGTGACCATCCTGGCCGGTTCGCCCTATCATCGCGACTGATGCGATCCGGGGCCGTTCTTCTTCTGACCTCCTCCAGCCTGCTGCTGGTCCTGGCCGGGCCGGCGGCCAGCCAGCGCGCGGCCCAGCCGAACGCCGAGCTGACCCGGCTGCAGGCCGAGTATCGCGACGAGACGGCCCGCGCCCGCCGCCTGCGCGCCGAGGCCGCCGCCGCCGCCATCGACGCCAATCCCCTGCTGGAAGGCGCCACCTACTCCATTCTGGAAGAGGACGAGGACCGCAATATCTGGCGTATCGACGCCTTCCCCACGACGGATGAAGAGGCCGAGGGGATCGCCGAAATCCTGCGCGCCACGCCGGGGCTGGAGGTGATCGTCGAGAAGCTGGCCGACGCCGATTGGCTGGCCATGAGCCTGTCGGGCCTGCCGCCGGTCGAGGCCGGACGCTTCTTCGTCTACGGCGCGCACGATCAGGGCAAGGTGCCTGAGGGCCGGGTCAACCTGAAGATCGACGCGGGCGCCGCCTTCGGCACCGGCCACCACGGCACGACGGTCGGCTGTCTGGAGGCCTTCGACAATCTGCTGAGGACCGAGACGTTCGAGAAGGTGCTGGACGTCGGCTGCGGCACGGGCGTGCTGGCGATTGCAGCTGCGAAGACCGGTTCGCCCATCGCCGTCGGCACCGACATCGACGAGCCCTCGGCCCGCATCGCCAATGAGAATGCGGCGATCAACGACGCCAAATGCGAGTTCTACTTCGCCGATGGTCTGAGCGATGCGCGCATCGCCCAGCACGCGCCCTATGATCTGGTGTTCGCCAATATTCTGGCCGCGCCGCTGGTGTTCCTGGCGCCCGAGATCGGCGCGGCGCTGAAGACGGGCGGGGTCGCGATCCTGTCGGGCCTGCTGCGGACGCAGGAGGAGCGGGTGCTGGAGGCCTATCTGCCGCTGGATTTCGTGGTGGAGCAGACGATCCATCATGACGCGTGGAGCGCGCTGCAGTTGCGGAAGAAATAGGGCGCTAATTTCCTTCTCCCCTTGTGGGAGAAGGTGGCAGCCGAAGGCTGACGGATGAGGGGTTTCTCGCCGTTTGCCGAGTCCCTTCATCCGCAGTCGCGAGACCCCTCATCCGGCTCTGCCGGGCCACCTTCTCCCGCAAGGGGAGAAGGAGTAAGAGGCCCTCATGCGCCAGACATTCGACGAAACCACCGATCCGTCCTTCGGGGCCAAGCACCTGCCTCTGCTCCGCGCCGAGATGGCCAAGCAGGGCCTCGACGGCCTGCTGGTCCCGCACGAGGACGAGCATCAGAACGAATACCTGCCCGACGCCAATGAGCGGCTGGCGTGGGTCAGCGGCTTCACCGGCTCGGCCGGGGCGGGCGTGGTGCTGAAGGACCGGGCGGCGGTCTTCGTCGACGGCCGCTATACGGTTCAGGCCAAGGCTCAGACGGACGAGGCCCTGTTCGAGCGTCAGCCGCTGAACAAGCTGGCCGACTGGCTGGCGGCCGTGCCGTCGGGCTCGGTGATCGGTTATGATCCGCGCCTGCACAGCCCCGATGCGCTGGCGAGCCTGCGCGCCGCGGTCGAGAAGGCCGGGGCGACGCTGAAGGCGGTCGAGGCCAATCCGATCGATCTGGCCTGGGGCGACGCCCGCCCGGCCCAGCCGCAGGCGCCGGTAGTCCCGCATGAGGACCGCTATTCCGGCGAGGACGCTGCATCCAAGCGCGCCCGCATCGGCAAGGCCATCGCCGACGCCTGGGCCGAGGCCGCTGTGCTGACGGCGCCGTCGTCGCTGGCCTGGCTGTTCAACATTCGCGGCGGCGACGTGATCCGCACGCCCCTGCCGCTGGGACAGGCGGTGGTGAAGGCGGACGGGACGGCCAAGGTCTTCCTCGATCCGGCCAAGGTGACGAACGAACTGCCGGGATGGCTGGGCGACGCCGTGACGCAGGAGGCGCCCGAAGCGCTGCCCGGCGCGCTGGACGCCCTGTCGGGGCGCAAGGTGATGATCGATCCGGCCGTGTCCTCGGCTTGGTATTTCGACCGGCTGGAAGCGGCGGGCGCGACCATCGTTCGCGGCATGGACCCCTGCGCCCTGCCGCGCGCCCAGAAGAACGCCGTTGAGATCGAGGGCAGCCGTCAGGCCCATATCCGCGACGGCGCGGCCCTGACCCGGTTCCTGCACTGGGTCGATACGGTCGCGCAGAAGACGCTGCCGGACGAGCGGGCGGTGGTCGAGGCGCTGGAAGGCTTCCGCGAGGCGACCGGGATGCTGAAGGATCTGTCCTTCGACACCATCGCCGGGGTCGGGCCGAACGGCGCCCTGCCGCACTACAAGCCGGTCGGGGCCAAGATCCGCCAGATGGAGGCGGGTTCGCTGCTGCTGGTGGATGGCGGCGGCCAATATCTGGACGGGACCACGGACGTGACCCGCACCATGGCCATCGGCGAGGGCACGGCCGATCAGCGCAGGATGTTCACCCTGGTCCTGAAGGGTCACATCGCCATGGCGGTGATCCGCTTCCCGGCCGGAACCAGCGGGCGTCAGCTGGACGCCATCGCGCGCCAACCGCTGTGGAACGCGGGCTTCGATTTCGATCACGGCACGGGCCACGGCGTCGGGTCCTATCTGGGCGTGCACGAGGGGCCGCAGCGCATCGCCGGATGGGGCACGGACCAGCCGCTGCTGACCGGCATGATCCTGTCGAACGAGCCGGGCTATTACCGCGAAGGCGAGTGGGGCATCCGCATCGAGACGCTGCAGGTCGTCACGGCCCCGGCCCAGGTTCCGGGCGGCGAGCGGCCGATGCACGGGTTTGAGCAACTGACGCTGGCGCCGCTGGACCGCCGCCTGATCGATACGGCGCTGCTGACGGCGGACGAGCGGGCCTATGTCGACGCCTATCACGCCGAGGTTCTGGCCAAGGTCGGCCCTCTGCTGGCCGACGGCGTACAGAAGGACGAGGCGGCGCTGGAGTGGCTGAAGGCGCAGACGGCCCCCTTGAAATAAGGCCATACGGCGCCCATCTGAAGAGGGTCGGCGGATGCGCCGCCGACCCCCTCACATCAGAAGGAATGCGCGGATGAAGATGCGCAAGCTGGGCCGTAACGGCCCTGAGGTCTCGGCCGTCGGTCTGGGCTGCATGGGCATGAGCGCCTTTTACGGCGGCGCCGACGAGGCCCAATCCATCGCGGTGATCCACCGCGCGCTCGACCTGGGCGTCACCCTGTTCGACACGGCCGAAATGTACGGCCCCCACACCAATGAAGTCCTGGTGGGCAAGGCGCTGAAGGACCGCCGCGACGAAGCCTTCATCGCCACCAAGTTCGGCATCAATCGCCAGCCGGACGGCTCGGCCGTCACCGACGGCTCGCCCGCCAATGTGCGCCGCGCGGTCGAGGGCAGCCTCAGCCGTCTGGGCGTCGACCACATCGACCTCTATTACCAGCACCGCATCGACCCCAATACGCCGATCGAGGAGACGGTCGGGGCGATGGCCGAACTGGTGAAGGAGGGCAAGGTCCGCTTCCTGGGCCTGTCCGAGGCGGCGCCCGCCACCCTGCGCCGCGCCCACGCCGAGCATCCGATCACGGCGCTTCAGACCGAATATTCGCTGTGGAGCCGCGACCCGGAGGACGAACTGCTGGGCGTGGTGCGCGAACTGGGCATCGGCTTCGTGCCCTACAGCCCGCTGGGTCGGGGCTTCCTGTCGGGGGAGATCAAGTCGATCGACGACCTGGCGCCCGACGACTTCCGCCGGACGAACCCGCGCTTTGCGGGCGACAACTTCCAGAGGAACCTCGATCTGGTCGATGCGGTCGGCGCCATCGCGGCGGACAAGGGCGTGACGGCGGCGCAACTGGCCCTGGCCTGGGTGCTGGCGCAGGGAGAGGATCTGGTCCCCATCCCCGGCACGCGCCGCATCGCCACGCTGGAGCAGAACGCGGCGGCGGCGGACATCGTGCTGACGCCGGATGATCTGGCGCGGATCGAGGCCGTCTTCCCGCGCGGGGCGGCGGCGGGCGAGCGCTATGCGCCCGGCGGCATGAGTTCGCTGAACCGTTGATGTGAAAACGCCTCCCTCGCCATCGCGGGGGAGGCGTTTTCGTTCGGGCTGTGCGCCTCGATTATTGGACGCGGGTCCAGGTCTGGGTCTTGCACAGGGGGGCGACGATGCAGCCGCGCAGGCGCAGCGTATTGTCGTTGGTCAGGGTGATGGTGCCGCGATAGGTGCCGCCGTCCTCGGGGTTGTAGACCGAGCCGCCGCGCCATTCGGTCGGGCCGCCGGTGAAGCCCGACAGCATCCGCAGGCCGCGCAGGGGGCGGTCGCGCAGGGACTCGTCCTTGTTGCGCTGATCCTTGACCTCGGGGTTGGCGCGGATGTGGCTGGAGGTGACGAGGACGCCGCACAGGGCCTGGCCGCAGCGTTCGATGCGGACCTGGCCGCCGTTGGTCGGGGTCTGCCACAGACCGGTGGGGTCGCTGGCGAGGGCCGGAGAAGCGAGGGCGGCGGCTGCGACGGCGAGCGCCGTCAGGACGGAGATCTTCATCGGCGTTTTTCCTTCTGACGGATCGTCGAGGCGACCCCTTGGTCGAAGGGTGGGCCGGGTTTCGGTCTGAAACAAGGCCGAAATTGTGAACTTCACTCAATGATTACATGACCTTAGGTCAAGTTGAACGCGCTGCGAACGCTTAAGGCGATGGATTCGGGCGGCTTTTGCCGAGGGCCGGTCAGCCGCCGCGCGGGCGGCGTGGACGGGTTCCGGCGTTGGAGCAGGGCGAATAGCCGTCGCGCCAGACGCGGCCCATGGTCAGGCGGCTGGCGTCGGCCAGGGCGCGGCAGTCGGCGGCCTGATGCATCTGAGCCGCCGCCAAGGCTACGGAGGCGCAGGCGAAGGCGTCCTCGGCAGCGTCGTGGTGGCGGAAGGCGACGCCCAGTTCGGCGCAGACGTTGTTCAGCTTGTGCGAGGCGAATTCGGGCCAGCTGATCTGGGCCAGCTTGACCGTGCAGAGGTAGTCGAATTCGGGATAGGTCAGGCCGTAGTGGTCGCAAGTGTTGCGGATGACGCTGACGTCGAAGGCGGCGTTGTGGGCCAGCACCGTGCGGCCTGCGAGGCGCGGGGCGATGGCGGCCAGAACGGCGGGGAATTCGTCGGCGTCCTCGACCTGTTCGGGGCCGATGCCGTGGAAGGCGATGTTGAACCCGGCGAAACGCATCCCCGGCGGGCGGATGTAGTGGTGCTCGACGGATTCGATGACGCCGTCGTTGATCCAGGCCAGACCGATGGAGCAGGGGCTGGCCCGCTGTTCATTGGCGGTTTCGAAGTCGATGGCGACGGCGTGCATCAGGAAATGAGGGCCAGCCACTCGTCCTCGGTCAGGACGGTCACGCCGTGTTTTTCGGCATCCTTCAGCTTGGAACCGGCGCCGGGGCCGGCGACGACGTAGTCGGTTTTCTTGGAGACTGAGCCGCTGACCTTGGCGCCCAGGCTTTCGGCGCGGGCCTTGGCTTCGTCGCGGGTGAAGCGTTCCAGCGAGCCGGTGAAGACGACGGTCTTGCCCGCCACGGGGCTGTCGGTCGTGGGGGCGGCCACGTCCTCGACGCGCTCGAGTTCGGCCAGCAGGGCGTCGACGACCTGAAGGTTGTGCGGTTCGTGGAAGAAGTGGGCCAGGGCCTCGGCGGCGACCGGGCCGACGCCGGAGACGCCCGCGATCTGGTTCAGGATGTCGGACGGGCCTTCGGTGCGCGCGACGGCGGCCCAGCGGGTCAGGTCGGACCATCCGCTCGAGATTTCCGCCAGCGAACGACGGGCGGGCGCAGCCATGCCGGGGAAGGCGAGGGCGATCTTCTGATCCATGGGCGCTTCCGGCCACGGATCGTCGGCGGGAGGCTGCGCCTCGGCCATCAGGCCCAGCACGCGGGGCGAAATGGCGTGGGTCGCCGCCAGCGTCTTCCAGTCGTCGCTGGCGAGGCCGTTCGCGGCGGCCATGCAGGCGCCCTGGAAGGCGGTCCAACTGCCGAAGGCGCGCGACAGGACCAGAGAGGTCTGCTCGCCGATCTCACGGATGCCGAGGCCGAAGATCAGGCGGTCGAGGCTGATGACGCGGCGAGCGTCGATCCCGGCGATCAGGTTGCGGACGCTGGTCTCACCATAGCCCTCCTCGGCGCGCAGCAGGGCCAGCTTCTCCTCGTCGCGGGCCAGGCGGAAGATGTCGGCGGGCTCCCTGATCCAGCCGCGCGCGTGGAAGGCGATCAGCTGCTTTTCGCCAAGCCCTTCAATGTCGAAGGCGCGGCGGCTGACGAAGTGCTTGAGGCGTTCGACGATCTGGGCGTCGCAGATCAGTCCGCCGGTGCAGCGGCGCTTGACCTCGTCCCCCTCGCGCACGGCTTCGGAGCCGCAGACGGGGCAGGTGGTGGGGAAGGGGTAGGGGACGGCGCCGTCGGGACGCAGGGTTTCGACCACGCCGACGATCTGGGGGATGACGTCGCCGGCGCGTTGCAGAACGACGGTGTCGCCGATGCGGACGTCCTTGCGGGCGATCTCGTCCTCGTTGTGCAGGGTGGCGTTGCGGACCACGACGCCGCCGACGGTGACGGGATGCAGGCGGGCGACGGGGGTCAGGGAGCCGGTGCGGCCGACCTGAATGTCGATGCCTTCCAGGACGGTCGTCGCCTGTTGCGCCGGGAATTTGTGGGCGATGGCCCAGCGGGGGCTGCGGGCGATGAAGCCGAGGCGGTTCTGCCAATCCAGCCGGTCGACCTTATAGACCACGCCGTCGATGTCGTAGCCGAGGCGGCTGCGGTCGGCCTCCAGCGTCTGATAGACGCCGATCAGGCTGTCGGCGCCTTCGACGCGGGCCGAGCGGTCGTTGACCTGAAAGCCCCAGCTGCGGAAGGCCTCCAGCGCGCCGTGTTGCGTCTCGGCGAAGGGGGCGGAGGTCTCGCCCCAGGCGTAGGCGAAGAACGTCAGAGGGCGCAGGGCCGTGATCTTCGGGTCTTTCTGGCGCAGCGACCCGGCGGCGAAGTTGCGCGGGTTGGCGTAGGTGCGCTTGCCTTCGGCCTCGGCCGCCGCATTGAAGGCGTCGAAGGCGGCATTGGGGGCGTAGACCTCGCCCCGGATCTCGATGACGTCGGGCCAGCCCGAGCCGGTCAGAGTCTGGGGGATGCTGTCCAGGGTGCGGAGGTTGGCGGTCACGTCCTCTCCGGTCTTGCCGTCACCGCGCGTGGCGCCCTGAACCAGGACGCCCTTTTCATAGCGCAGGCTGGCCGAGAGGCCGTCGATCTTGGGTTCGGCGACGAAGGCGATGGGCTCGTCGCCCGGCAGCTTCAGAAAGCGCGCGATGCGGGCCACGAAGTCGCGCACCTCGCCGTCGTCGAAGGCGTTGTCCAGCGACAGCATGGGCACGCCGTGGCGGACCTCGGCGAACTGGGTCGAGACGGGGGCGCCGACGCGCTGGGACGGGGAGACGGGGCTGGAGAGCGCCGGGAAGGCGGCTTCGATGTCGAGGGCGCGGCGCTTCAGCTCGTCGTAGTCGGCGTCGGAAATCTCGGGCGTGGCGTCGGCGTAGTAGAGGGCGTCGTGACGCGTCAGTTCGGCCGACAGGCGCTCCAGCTCTTCGCGCGCCTGGGCTTCGGTCAGGGTTTCGACAGGCGTGAAGAGATCGGACATGAGAATCGCAGGAAGTCGGCAAAGGCGGAACGGTTCCTTATCATCCCCCGACCTTGATGGCAGACGCGCCATGACAGAAACGTAATCTGACGCGGCGGCCGGGGGCCGCTAGCGTCGCGCCTCAAAGATTCCTGCCGGAGCCCTCCATGCGTCCTGTCCTCGTCAGCCTGTCCGTGATCGCCGCCGCCCTGACGCTGGCCGCCTGTGAGACGACGACCGCGCCTGTGGTCGAGACGCCCGCTGTCGAGGCGCCGCCGTCGGGCGATTACGCCCAGTTGATGGACGACCTGCGCATCCTGTCGGCGGACGACATGCAGGGGCGCGACACCGGGTCCGAGGGCGGGGCCAAGGCACGCGACTACATCGTCGGGCGGCTGGAGGCGCTGGGCGTTCAGCCTTCGCCGATGGGCCGTCTTCAGCCGTGGGAGATGCTGGGCCGCACGCGCGAGGGGACCAAGACCTATAACGGGACCAACATCATCGGCGTCATCCCCGGCACGCGCGTGGCCGACAAATACATCGTGGTGACGGCCCACTATGACCACGTCGGCGTCAACGACGGCCAGATCTTCAACGGCGCGGACGACAACGCCTCGGGCGTGGCGACCATGCTGGAGCTGGCCAGGCGGTTGAAGGCCAACCCGCCCGAGCACAGCGTCCTGATCGTGGCGCTGGACGGCGAGGAGCGGGGGCTGCTGGGCGCCAAGCATTTCGTCGAGGCGCCGCCGGTGCCGCTGCACGCGATTTCGATGAACCTGAACTTCGACATGACGGCGCGGGCCGACAGCGACGGCAAGCTGTGGGTGACGGGGACGTATCAGCATCCCTATTTCCGCCCGGTGCTGGATCAGGTTCCGGCGCGCCGGAACGTCGCCTTCGCCTTCGGCAAGGACACGCCCGAGGACAAGGGCGCCGACAACTGGGTCGAGGCGTCGGACCACGCCGCCTTCCACCGCGCAGGCCTGCCGTTCCTGTATTTCGGGGTGAACTATCACCCGGACTATCACCGCCCCAGCGACGACTTCGAGAAGGTCAATCCGGCGGTGTTCCAGGACTCGACCGAGCTGGCGATCGGCGGCTTCCGGGCGCTGGACCGGTGGCTGGATCAGTGACGGCTGTCGCAAAACGCTTGCAAAGATAGGCCTTGAAACCGCCGTCAGAGCGGCGTTCTGTTGCACCCCTCACCAGTCGAGGAAATACAGAGATGTCGGCGACGCAGGGCTTTGATCTTCAGCGGGTGCAGAAGCTGCGCAAGGCGGCGCTGCTGGTCGGATTGATCGGCGTGGTCGGGCTGGCCTTCGTCAGCCGATCGATCGGCGGCGAGACCATGCTGCATGAGGGGCTGGAGGCGTTCGGCCTGGGCCTGATCGTCGTCTGCATCGTCGGGCGGGCTTGGTGCTCCCTCTATATCGGCGGGCGCAAGAAGGCCGAGATCGTGGATCGCGGACCCTATTCGATCAGCCGCAACCCGCTGTATGTCTTCAGCTTCATGGGAGCGTTCGGCGTGGGGGCGCAGACGGGCAGCGTGACGCTGGCGGCCGTCTTCCTGTTGCTGACGGTGGCGGTCTTCTACGCCACGGTGAAGCGCGAGGAGGCCTGGCTGGCGGGCGCCTTCGGCCAGACCTATGCGGACTATTGCGCGCGGACGCCGCGTTTCGGGCCGGACTTCTCCAAATGGCGCGACGCCGACAGTCTGGAGGTGCGTCCGCAGTTCTTCCTGACGACGCTGCGCGACGGCCTGGTCTTCCTGCTGGCCGTGCCGCTGTTCGAGTCGGTCGAGCGGTTGCAGGACCTGGGCTGGTTGTCGGCCCTGGTGCGCCTGCCTTGAGGGCATTGCCGATCCTGCTGGCGGGGGCGCTGGCCCTGACGGCCGCTTCCTGCGAACGTGGCGCGGCGCCCGACAAGGCCACGCAGGCGGCCGTCTTCAAGCACGACCTGCCGGAGGACGTGTCCGGCTATTACATCCCCACGACGGCGGTGCAGGTCGGCGACTGGCGGCTGCATCACCTGTTCATGGGCCAGGTGCCCGACTTCATGGCCTGGCGCGACGGGCAGCGGGCGGCGGGCTTTGCGCCGATCATGATGGAGTTCGAGGCGGGGGATAAGACGCGGCGCACGCGGCTGATTCCGACGGCCTATGACGTCACCGAGACGCGTGTGCGCTTCCAGGCGACGTCGCGGGATCTGGGGGCGGTATCGTTCGAGGGAAGGCTCGACCAGGATGCGCTGGCGAAGGCGCGGCGCAATCTGGGAGATCAGGGCGTGGTCCTGAAGGGGACGCTGAAGGTCGGGGGCCGGACCTTCAACGGGGTGTCGATGCGGTGGTGGGCGGGGGACTGATCCCCCGCCGCTGATACCTGATCCTTAGGCGACGGTCGCCTTGACGATCTTGCCCGGAGCGCGGGGCGGTTCGCCCTTCGGCAGGGCGTCGACGTGATCCATGCCTTCGATCACTTCGCCCCAGACGGTGTACTGGCCGTCCAGGAAGCGGGCGTCGTCGAAGCAGATGAAGAACTGCGAGTTGGCGCTGTCCGGGTTGGCGGTGCGGGCCATGGAGCAGACGCCGCGGACGTGCGGCTCCTTCGAGAATTCCTGCTTCAGGTTCGGCTTGGACGAGCCCGAGGTGCCGGTGCCCGTCGGATCGCCGCCCTGGGCCATGAAGCCCGGAATCACGCGGTGGAAGACCACGCCGTCGTAGAAGCCTTCCTTGGCCAGGTCGGTGATCTGCTTGACGTGGTTGGGCGCCAGGTCGTCGCGCAGCTTGATCACGACGTTGCGTTCGGCGCCGTCGCCGGTGTCCAGGGTGAAGGTCAGGGTTTGGTCGGCCATCGTGCGCTCCTTGAGGTTATGCGAGCCGGAATTGTGCGCGGGTCATAGCGGCTCAACGCCGTCAGGGCTATGTGGGAAGCATGAGTGAAGACGAAAAGCCCGCCGACAAGCCTCAGGAACGCCGCCGCATGGTGCGTCTGCCCTCGGGCGGCACGGCGGCCGGGCGCAAGGTCGGCCAGAAGATCAAGACGGCCGACAAGAAGACCCTGTCCAGCCAGGCCTGGATCAAGCGGCAACTGTCGGACGAATGGTCCGACCGGGCGCGGGCCGAGGGCTGGCGCAGCCGCGCGGCCTTCAAGCTGATGGAGATCGACGATAAGTTTCGCCTGATCAAGCGCGGCTCGCGGGTCATCGACCTGGGCGCGGCGCCGGGCGGTTGGGTGCAGGTGGCGCTGGATCGCGGCGCGGCGGCGGTGGCGGGCGTGGACCTGCTGATGATCGAGCCGATTCCGGGCGCGACGCTGATTCAGGCGGACTTCACCGATCCGGGCGTGGATCAGCAGATGCTGGACGCCATCGGCGGACCGCCGGACCTGGTGCTGTCGGACATGGCGCACAACACCATCGGCCATCGCCAAACCGACCACTTGAAGATCATCGCCCTGATCGAGATCGCGGCCGACTTCGCCATCCGCACCCTGAGGCCAGGGGGGAATTTCGTGTCGAAGAACTTCCAGGGCGGCGACGCCGGCGGCGTGCTGAAACGCCTGCGCGAGGAGTTCGAGACGGTGAAGTATGTGAAGCCCGAATCGAGCCGCAAGGGCAGCGCCGAGGTCTTCCTGGTGGCGCTGAACAAGCGTTAGGCGGACGCCGCCTCGGCGGCCGCGCGGCGGGCGGCTTTCCTGGCCTCGATCCGCGTCCAGATGCGGTCGTGCAGGGTGAAGAAGATCGTCTGCACCAAGGGCTCGATGGTGCCGATGGCCAGGGCGATGCGGATGTCGCGCGTCAGGGCGAAGGCCACCAGAACCGCCACGGTGAAGTGCATGACGCCGTAGGTGACGGTCTTCAGCGCGATCTGCTTCAGATTACGGGGCAGGGCGTGGCTGTGGCCATGGTGGTTGTGGGCGCGGTTCTGCTCATGCGCGTCCATGACCTCCAGACGGGCGGTGAAGGCCTCGGCCGTCTCCTCGACGCCGGACAGCATCTTGCGGCGCTCGACCCGGTGCCAGACGCGGTCGTGGACGGAATAGGCGATGGTCTGGAAGATCGGCTCGACCACCCCGACCGCCAGGGCCAGCCGCCAGTCGCGCGTCAGGGCGAAGGCCACCAGGATCGCCACGATCAGGTGCATGGCGCCGTAGCTCGCGATCTTGAGCGCCAGCCGTCTCGCCGTGTTGATCAAGATGCGAACCATTATCGGGAAATGCGGCCTCTCGCCGTCCGTTTCAAGGCAATTTCTCTTATATGCACGATAGCGCGGGCTTGGGGTTGCGGTTCCCCGGCAACGGGGGCTATACGCGGCCCGCAAAATGGAGGCTCCAAATGGAGATACGCGAAGGCCTAACCTTCGATGACGTTTTGCTCGAACCCGGTCCGTCCGAGGTCATGCCGGCTGATGTTGATGTCTCGACCCAGCTGACACGCGAAATCAAACTGAACATTCCGCTGCTGTCGTCCGCCATGGACACGGTGACGGAAAGTCGCCTGGCCATCGCCATGGCGCAGGCGGGCGGCATGGGCGTGCTGCACCGGAACATGACCATCGACGAGCAGGCCGAAGAGGTCCGCGCCGTCAAACGCTATGAAAGCGGCATGGTGGTGAACCCGGTCACGGTGGCCCCCGACACGACGCTGGGCGAAGTCCTCCAGATCGTCGAGCGCAAGAAGATCACCGGCTTCCCCGTGGTCGATCCCAAGAGCGGCAAGCTGGTCGGGATGCTGACCAACCGCGACATGCGCTTCGAGACGGACCTGAACCTCAAGGCCGCCGATCTGATGACGACCGGCGAGCTGATCACCCTGCGCGAAGGTTCGGCCGGGCGCGAGGCGGCGCGCGAACTGCTGCGCACCCGCAAGATCGAACGGGTCATCGTGGTGGACGACGCCTATCGCGCCGTCGGCCTGATCACCATGAAGGACATCCAGAAGGCCCAGGCCTTCCCCAACGCCTGCAAGGACGAGCAGGGTCGTCTGCGCGTCGGCGCCGCCTCGACCGTCGGCGACGCCGGGTTCGAGCGCGCCATGGCGCTGGCCGATGCGGGCGCGGACGTGGTGGTGATCGACACCGCCCACGGCCACTCGGCCTCGGTCGCCCAGGTGGTCGAGCGCATCAAGCGCGAGAACAACCGCGTCCAGATCATCGCCGGCAACGTCGCCACCTATGACGCCACGCGCGCCCTGATCGACGCGGGCGCCGATGCGGTGAAGGTCGGCATCGGGCCGGGCTCCATCTGCACCACCCGCATCGTCGCGGGCGTGGGCGTGCCGCAACTGACGGCCATCGTCGACGCCGCCCGCGCGGCGGAAGGCACGGGCGCCTCGGTCATCGCCGACGGCGGCATCAAGTTCTCGGGCGATCTGGCCAAGGCCATCGCGGCGGGCGCCAACGTCGCCATGATGGGCTCGATGTTCGCAGGCACGGATGAAAGCCCCGGAGAGGTCTTCCTGTACCAGGGCCGGTCCTACAAGTCGTATCGCGGCATGGGCTCGGTGGGCGCCATGGCGCGCGGCTCGGCCGACCGCTACTTCCAGAAGGAAGTCTCGTCCGAGAAGCTGGTCCCAGAAGGCATCGAGGGCCAGACGGCCTACAAGGGGCCGATCGCCCCGGTGGTGCACCAGCTGGTCGGGGGGCTGCGCGCCTCCATGGGCTACGTCGGCGGCGCCACCATCCCGGACTTCCAGGAGCGCGCGCGCTTTGTCCGCATCACCAATGCGGGGTTGCGTGAGAGCCACGTCCACGACGTGATGATCACGCGCGAGGCGCCCAACTATCGTCAGGGCTGACCTGATCCGCTCCCGGCCCCGGTCGGGAGCGGTTTTGTTTTGGGCTAGTGGAACAGGAGACGGGCGTGACGATCGAACTCACCTATCTGGCGGCGACGCTGGTGCTCGCCCTGGTCCAGATTCTGCTGCCCGCCTTCGCCCGGACGCGCGAGTTCGGCCTGTCGTGGAACGCCGGGGCGCGGGACACGACGCCCGAGGCGCACAGCCCTGTCGTCGGCCGTCTGGAGCGGGCGCAGGCCAATCTGTTCGAGACCCTGCCGCTGTTCATCGGCGCCGTGCTGATCGCCCAGGTCGCCGATCGGACCGGCGCGCTGACGGCGTGGGGCGCAGGCCTCTACTTCTGGGCGCGCGTCGCCTATATCCCGCTCTACGCCTTGGGCGTTCCCTATATCCGGTCGCTGGTTTGGCTGGTCTCGCTCGCGGGACTGGCGCTGTGCCTTCTGGCCCTTTTCATCCGAGTCTGATTTGACCCCAGCCGCCCGCCTGGCCGCCGCCGCCGCCATCCTCGACAGCATCGCCCAAGGCCGCCAGCCCGCCGACGCCGTGCTCAAGGCCTGGAGCCAGCAGAACCGCTACGCCGGATCGCGCGACCGTCGCGCCATCGCCGAGCGCGTCTATCAGGTGCTGCGCGCGCGCGGCCGCCTGTCGGCCTTCATGGGCGGGCGTCAGGACGGGCGCGCCCTGATCGTCGGCGCCCTGTCGGTGCTGGACGGCGCGACGCTGGAGGAGATCGAAGGCCTCTATAACGGCGAAGGCTATGGCCCGCGCCCCCTGTCCAAGCATGAGCGTGGCCGCATCGCGGCGCATGAGGACGCAGCCGATCTGGCCGAGGTCGCCCTGCCGGACTTCGTGACGGCGGACCTGAAGACGGTTCACGGCGACCGTTGGCGCGAAGAGGTCGAGGCCCTGAGCGGTCGCGCGCCGGTCGACCTGCGGGTCAATGGCTTGCGGACCACGATGGAAGAGGTCGAGGCCGAACTGCGCGACGCCGGCCTGTCGCCCCAGCGCACCGCGCTGTCCGCTTGGGGCCTGCGTCTGGACGCCGAGCCCGCGCCGAACGTGCAGCCGCTGGATGGCTTCCAGAACGGTCATTTCGAGATTCAGGACGAGGCCAGCCAAGTGGTCGGCTGGCTGTCCGGCGCCTTCCCCGGCGCGACGGTGGTGGATTACTGCGCGGGCGGCGGCGGCAAGACGCTGGGCCTGGTGCAGGCCATGCAGGGGCAGGGATCGCTGATCGCCTGCGACGTCTCGGCCAAGCGTCTGGACAATGTGAAGCCGCGACTGGCGCGCGCGGGCGTGGAGGCCGACCTGCGCCTGCTGGGCACGAACGGCGGCGGCGTCGAGGATCTGAACGGCCAGGCCGATGTGGTGCTGGTCGATGCGCCGTGCTCGGGCTCGGGCGCCTGGCGGCGTCGGCCGGAGGACATCTGGCGCCTGACGCCCGAAGAGGTCGCGCGCCTGCACGCGTTGCAGGTCCGTATTCTGGGGCAGGCGACCAAGCTGGTGCGGCCGGGCGGCCGTCTGGCCTATGTCACCTGCTCGGTGCTGGGCGTGGAGAATGAGGCCACGGCCGCTGCCTTCGAAGCCGCGCACGCGGACTTCAAGCCCGTCCCCGTCGGCGATGCGGCGCACAGCGCGGACCTGACCGAGGCGGGGCGCGAGCGCCTGACCGCGCTGGCGCAAGAAAACCGCCTGCGCCTGTCGCCCGCCGCCACCGGCACGGACGGCTTCTTCATCGCCCTGTATGAGCGCATCTCATGAGGCTTGAGCGCTACGGCGCCGTCACGGTCCTGCCGGTGATGGCGGCGCCGGCCGAGTATGGCGAACACCTGCGCGCGCGCATCGACCCGTTGATGACCGGCATCGGGCCGGTCGAGGGAGCGGTGGCGCTGACGGCGGCTCTGGCGCGGCTGGAGGCGAGGGGAGAGGCGCCGGATCTGATCCTGTCGCTGGGCTCGTGCGGGTCGCGCGTGCTGGATCATGCGGCGGTCTATCAGGCGTCGTCCGTGGCCTATCGCGACATGGACGCCAGCGCCCTGGGGTTCGAGAAGGGGGTGACGCCGCTGCTGGACATGCCCGCCGTTCTGCCGCTGCCGTGCCCCATCCCTGACGTGCCGAGCGCGCGCCTGTCGACCGGCGGAAACGTCGTCTCGGGCGCCGCCTATGACGCCATCGACGCCGAGATGGTGGACATGGAGACCTGGGCGCTGGTGCGGGCCGCCCAGACCTTCGGCCTGCCTCTGGTCGCGCTGCGCGGGGTGTCGGACGGCAAGGCCGAGCTGACGGGCCTGCACGACTGGACCTCGACCCTGCATCTGGTGGACGAGAACCTGGCCCAGGCCGTGGACGGCCTGATCGCGGTGCTGACGGATCACGGCCTCTCCGCCCTTGAAATTCCGGCCCTCCAAGGCCAAACCCTCGCCCAATCGCTCGCCCCGGATTCGACCTCATGACCCAGCCGACCCAACACCAGAAGGTGCTCATCGTCGATTTCGGCAGCCAGGTGACGCAACTGATCGCGCGCCGTCTGCGGGAAGCCGGCGTCTATTGCGAAATCCACCCGTTCAACAAGGCGGGTGAAGCCCTGAAGGCGATGCAGCCGCAGGCCATCATCCTGTCGGGCGGCCCGAACTCGACGACCGAGGCGGACAGCCCGCGCGTCGACCGTTCCGTCTTCGACTATGGCGCGCCGATCCTCGGCATCTGCTACGGCGAGCAACTGATCTGCGCCGAGTTGGGCGGCAAGGTCGAGAGCGGCCACCACGCCGAGTTCGGCCGCGCCGAGATCGTCATCACCAAGGACAGCCCCCTGTTCGCGGGCATCGGCGCCCTCGACCATCGCGAGCCGGTGTGGATGAGCCACGGCGACCGCGTGACCGCCCTGCCGGAAGGCTTCCACGTCATCGCCACCTCGGAAGGCGCGCCCTTCGCCGCCATCGCCGATGAGACGCGCAAGATCTACGGCGTGCAGTTCCACCCCGAGGTGGTGCACACGCCGCGCGGCGCCCAGCTGCTGAAGAACTTCACCCACGGCGTCGCGGGCCTGACCGGCGACTGGACCATGGCCGCCTATCGCGACGAGCAGATCGCCAAGATCCGCGAACAGGTCGGCGACGCCAAGGTCATCTGCGGCCTGTCGGGCGGGGTCGACTCATCGGTCGCCGCCGTGCTGATCCACGAAGCGATCGGCGACCAGCTGACCTGCGTCTTCGTCGACACCGGCCTGATGCGCAAGGGCGAGGCCGATCAGGTCACGACCCTGTTCCGCGAGCACTACAATATCCCGCTGGTGCACGTTGATGCATCTGAGGAATTTCTCGGCGAACTGGCCGGAATTTCCGACCCGGAAACCAAGCGCAAGACCATCGGCCGCGTCTTCATCGAGGTGTTCGACCGCGAGGCCGCCAAGATCGAAGGCGCCGCCTTCCTGGCTCAGGGCACCCTCTATCCCGACGTGATCGAGAGCGTGTCCCCGACCGGCGGCCCCTCGCACGTCATCAAGAGCCACCACAACGTCGGCGGCCTGCCGGACTTCATGAAGCTGAAGCTGGTCGAGCCCCTGCGTGAACTGTTCAAGGACGAAGTCCGCGCCCTGGGCCGAGAACTGGGCCTGACCGACGCCTTCGTCGGTCGCCACCCCTTCCCCGGACCGGGCCTGGCCATCCGCATCCCCGGCGAGATCACGCCCGACGCCGTCGCCACGCTGCAGGACGCGGACGCCATCTATCTGGACGAGATCCGCAAGGCGGGCCTGTACGACGACATCTGGCAGGCCTTCGCCGTGCTGCTGCCGGTCAAGACCGTCGGCGTCCAGGGCGACGCCCGCACCTATGAGAAGGTACTGGCCCTGCGCGCCGTCACCTCGACCGACGGCATGACGGCCGACTTCTACCAGTTCCCCTGGGACGTCCTGGCCAAGACCGCCACGCGCATCATCAATGAAGTCCGCGGCGTCAACCGCGTCGTCTACGACGTGACGTCCAAGCCGCCCGGCACCATCGAGTGGGAGTGAGTGGGAAGGGCGACGAACTCCAATCGGCGCCCTGTCTCTGCCTCTGGGAAAATTCCGGCGAGTAAAATGATGACCACCAGTGAAAAGATCTATTCGGGCAAGACAAAAGATCTGTATGCCCTGTCGAACGGCAATATACTTCTTGCCTTCAAGGACGACGTCACTGGTTCGGATGGCGTGATCGACCCAGGCGCCAATACCGTTATCGGTCAGGTTGAGGGCAAGGGACGGAAGTCTCTCGCCATGACGGATTACTTCTTCAAGCGCCTTCACGCCGCTGGCGTCGCCACCCACCTCGTCCATGTCGATCTCGAGAAGGGCGCCATGGAAGTTCGCCGGGCCGAGCCGCTGGGCAAGGATGTCAGCGGGGCGGGCGGATTTGAGTTTGTCTGTCGAACCCGCCCCTGGGGCAGCTTCATCCGCCGTTACCAGCAATACATTCGGGACACGGGGCGACCGCTCGACTATCTCGTGGAGATCACGATCAAGGACGATGAACGCGGCGACCCGCTCATCAACGATGACGCCATTATCGCCCTCGACCTCTTGAGCACGGCCCACCTTGAGCAAGCCAAGCAGATGACTCGCCATGTGTGCCGCATCGTCGAAGCCGATCTACGTGAAAAGGGCCTCACCCTGATCGACATGAAGATCGAAATCGGTCTGGTCGACGGTGAGGTCGTGGTCATCGACGAAATCTCCGCCGACGCCATGCGGGTCATGGATGAGGCGGGCAAGGTGCTGGATCACGCCGTAGTGTATGAAAGACTGATCCATTAGTGCAGAGCATCAGCTTCAGCTTGATCTGCTGAGGCTGGTGCGGCGGGTTCACCGGGCTTCAGGTCTGATGCCGGCCCTGATGACCAGCTATCGACGCCATACCTCTTCTCCTTCCTTGTAGGCAGCCTGGATCTTGATCCCCGCCAGCCTGTCGGGATCGATGGTCAGGGGGTTGGCGTCCAGCAGAGCCAGGTCGGCCAGTTTGCCGACGGCCAACGATCCCTTCCTGTCGTCCTCATAGTGCTGCCAGGCGGCCCACAAGGTCATGGCCTTCAGGGCGATGTCGACCGGCACGCATTCGTCCGCGCCCAGGATGTCGCCCGAGCGGGTGCGGCGCGTGACGGTGGCGGATAGGACGCGCATGGAATCGGGGTTGGCCACGGGCGCGTCGTGGTGAGTGGTGAAGCGCGTGCCGCGACGCAGCACGGAACGGCAGGGCGAGATGATCTCGGCCCGGCGCGGCCCCAGAACTGAATCCCGATGATAGTCGCCCCAGTAGAAGGTGTGCATGGGGAAGAGCGACGGCACGACGCCCAGCGTCTTCAGGTCGTCCAGTTGATCCATGCGCGTGGTCTGGCCGTGGATCAGGACCGGGCGGCGGTCCTTGGCGCCGTGCTTGACCGTCGCCTCGCGGACCGCTCCGATCAGCAGGTCGATGGCGGCGTCGCCGTTGGCGTGGACCTCGATCTGCCAGTCGTTCCTGAAGGCCAGTTCGACGGCGTCCAGCGCCTGTTGCTCGGTCACGGCGGGATAGCCGCGATAGGAGGCGGGCTTGCCTTCGGGCGGGACATAGTAGGGTTGTGACAGCCAGGCGGTCTTGCCCTGGGGAGAGCCGTCCAGCGTCAGCTTGACCCCGCCGATGCGATACTTGCCGACATAGTTCCTGCGATACAGCGGCGTGGCCATGACGTCGGTGGAGGTCAGGATGTCGGGAAAGGACAGGATGTCGATGGGCAGTTCGCCCCGCTCGGCCAGCATGGCGATCATGCGGCAGGTGTCGGTCGAGGAGCGCCCATCCTGGGCGGTCGTATAGCCGAAGCTGGAATAGAAGCGCGCGCCCTCGCGGATCATCTCCAGGTTGGCCTGAAGGTCCAGGCGAGCGAACAGGGCGCCCATGACGGCGAACAGGGCCGTTTCCTCCATGACCCCGTTGGGTTGCTGTGAACCGTCCTTGCGGCGGAAGGCGCCGCCGTCGGGATCGGGCGTCGAGGCGGTCACGCCCGCGGCGGCGAGGGCTGCGCCGTTGGCTGCGCCCAGATGTCCGGACTGATGCAGGAACAGGATCGGCACGGCGTCGGATATGGCGTCCAGTTCCTCGCCGGTGGGGTGGCGATGTTCCTTCAGCTGGGAGTCGTCATAGCCGAAGCCGATGACCAGTTGGGTGTCGCGGACCAGGGCTTCGTGCGCGTTCATCCAGTCGCGGGTGATGCGCTGCAGGGCGGGGATGTCGTCGCCCTGACCATCCGGCGCGGGCAGCAGGTTGGCGTAGCGCGCCTGTAGCCCGACCATGGCGACATGACCGTGCGGATCAAAGAAGCCCGGCAGCAGGGTGCGGCCGTCCAGGTTCACCGTGCGCGCGCCTCGGCCCGCTGCTGCGCGGGCGGCGTCCAGCGAGCCGACGGCGACGATGACGCCGTTGCGCACGGCCACCGCTTCGGCGGTCGGCATGGCGTCGTCGATGGTCAGGATGGGGCCGCCGGTGAAGACGGCGGCCGATGCGTCACGCGCGGTCTGGGCCATGCTGCGGCCTCCGATGAGGGAGGCGCCGGCCAGGGCGCCGGCTCCGGCCAGAAGGGTGCGGCGGCTGGTCGGGGGGATGAGCAGAGTCATGGACGCCTCGTTCAGCTCAGTAGTTGGCGATCAGATTGATATAGGCGCCGGTCCAGACGGGCGGGTCGGCGACAATGGACTTCATGCCTGCCTGAGGATTGGAGACCGAGAAACCCGTGGTCAGGAACAGGTTCGGCGACACCACGCGGAAATATTCGAAATAGAGGTCATCCGACAGGTGATGGCGCGTGACACCGGTGATGGGGTTGTCCACGTCGTCGCCCTCCACACGGGTCGCCTGGCCGAACTGTATCGGGCTGCGCAACTGGTCGGCGTCGATGCGGTGGATGCGAACCGTGAAGGTGTCGACGGGAGTCGGCGTGATGCTGGCCGCGACTTGCCACGCGTTCACATTGGAATTGATGAAGATCATCGACGACTTGGTCCCCGTCGACCAGGCGGAGGGGTTGCCCTCGTAGTAGAGCGGGTCGAAGCGCTCCAGCCGGTCGGTGTCGGGATCGTCTCCGGAGAAGGTCTGATAGCCGACCTGGGCGCGTCCGGCCCAGGCGCGCATGTTGAGCCGGTCATTGCGCTCGAACGCCAGATCGGCCGCCATGAAGGCGTTGGGCAGGCCGGCCAGCGGCGCCCTGCCGTAGAGGTTGATGAATTCCAGCCCGTCGCGGGCGCCCGGAATGATGGAGGGGACGCCGACCCCGCCGGGCGGCGCCTTGGGGTAGGGGGAGCCCGACGCGATCACCTTGCCCGCTGTCAGGCCGATCAGGGCGTTGGGGTTCGAGTCGTAGCGGAGATCCACGCCCGCCAGCCGATTGCCGCTGTCGTTGTCCGGCGACTCATTGGGGTCCAGATAGAAAGCCGTCCCCTTGAACGCGCCGTGGCTGATCGCGCCCAGAGCGGCGAAGCCCCAGGCCTTGCGCGGCCCCAGCTTCAGCGCACCGCGCGAGAATCCGCTGGAGCCGCCGGCTTCAATCAGCATGCCGGTTCCGGCTTTGAACACGCGCGGGCCGACGGACAGATCGAAAGTCGTCTCGCCTTCTGCGTAGCGCCAGCCCAGATAGCCTTCCTCGAGAGTCACCCGACCGGTGTCGCCGGCGTCGAAGGCGTCGGTTCCGATGGTCATCGAGCCGACGCCGGACAGGCCGCCGTAGAAGGTTGCATGGTCTCCGGCGCGGCGCTCGAACGTCACGCCGGGCTTCAGATAGGCCTCAAACCATTCGGCGTTGGGATCGAAGTCGGTGACGCCCGCCACCGTTTCCCCAAAATCCCAGAACAGATGGTGTTCGACGACAAGGTTCACGCCGCCTTGCAGATGACCGACGACCGAAAAACCGTCACGCTGATATAATGTTTCAGGCGATGGATCTTGAGCCGCTACTGCAGTAGTGGCGCTCCATAAGGCGCAGACGACAAGACTGACCTGGAGAGCGAGTGGAGGCATGGGAACTCCTCCTCTCTACTCTAGGTCAAATCCCCTCGACACGAAAGCAGGCCCCGTTCAACCGTAGCTGTAGCGGGTATCTGATGCTGTCGTTCCGAAACGCCTGCCAAGTTCTTCGCAGCAGGCGTTCCAACCTAGACGGGTCGATCCGAATCGAGATGCAGGGTGTTGTACTGCTCGGTCGGTCCGGGGTACTCGCCGCCGTGATCCTCGCCGACTTCGCGGGCGACGAGTGCGTTGGTCATGGCGTTGAGGCGCAGGATCAGCGCCTTGTGACGCTCGGGTTCGGCGGCCAGGTTGATGATCTCATCCGGGTCGGCCTGGGTGTCGTAGAGCTCCAGGTCGTTGTAGGCTAGAAGTTGCTCCCAGGTCGTCGGCGTATGGTGCTGGCTGGGCGCGAAATAGCGGGCGAACTTGTAGCGGCCGTCGAACACGCCGCGGTGCACGCGGCGCTTGGACAGATCGAAGACCGGGCGGTCCAGATAGTTCTTGTTCGTCCGCTCCCACGACAGCAGGACGCCGTAGTTGAACAGGTGCCCTTCCTCGTCGCGTCGAGTGCGGGCGTCGGGCGTCCGCGTCAGGCCCGACAGGTCGTGGCCGACCAGTCGGGGGAAGGCGGCCCTGGCCCAGGCCTCGTCCTTGCCGGCGAAGCCCAGCAGGGTCGGGGCGATGTCGACCGAGCTCATCACCGCCTGGCTGGTTACGCCGCGCGCGCCGTCCGGGTGGGCGATGAACATGGGGACGTTGGTCTCTTCCTTGTAGATGGTGCCGCCCTTCTGACGCATGCCGTGGGCGGCGGCCCGCTCGCCGTGGTCCGAGGTGTAGACGATGACGGTGTCGTCCATCTGGCCTGATTTCTCGAGCGCCCACAGCAGGGTCAGGATGTTCTGGTCCACATCGCGCAGGCAGTTGCAGTAGTAGTTGACGAAGCGCAGCCAGGCGGCCTCGTCCTCGCGCGGCATGGCGCCGTAGGTCTTGACGTCCAGGGCCGCGATGCCCCTGTGCGCCTCGGGCTTGGTCGACAGGTCGTCCAGGCGGAAGCTGCGCGGCAGGGGGAAGCCCAGGTCGGTCTGATACAGTTCGTCGCCCGGCTCGGCGCGCATGACCCCGGCCAGGTTCCACACGGCGCGCGTCTCGGCCTGTTCGCCGGTGGCGTCGTAGAACATGATGTCGTGCGGATTGACCAGGTTCACGGCCATGAACCAGGGCTTGTCCTGACGCTTCTTCGGGTCCTTGGCCAGGTCCTGGATCAGCATGGCGGCGTCGCCCGTGACGGCCCGGTCGGTGCGATAGCCGGCCCAGGTCAGGCCGATCTCCTCGCCATAGAAGTTGTAGTCGGAGAAGCCGAACGGCTCCATGGCGTCGGTGGTGTCGGGGAACTCGCGCTGGAAGCCCGGCGCGGCCGTCGGCAGCTTCGACAGGTGCCACTTGCCCTTGTAGGTCGAATAGTAGCCGGCGGCCCGCATCATGCCGCCCAGGGTGTCGATCTCGGGCGTCAGGACGGCGCCCTGTTCGGCGTTGGAATAGACCTTGGTCTTCTGGGTGTGCTGTCCGGTGTAGATGACCGCCCGCGAGGGCGTGCAGGGCGTGGTGTGCACATGGTAGTTGGGCAGGTGCAGGCTGCGCTCCAGCAACGCCTTGTGCCCCGGAAGGTGGTCCAGCAGCCCTTCAGGATAGGAGCGCAGGCCGAACTCCTGATCCGTCATGATGAAGAGGATGTTCAGCGGCCGGTTCGGGTCGCGCGGCGCGCGCG